>CAZPBD010000006.1:0-58607 GCA_964584655.1 uncultured Pseudobdellovibrionaceae bacterium
ATGACTCGAACATCTCCATCTTTATTTCGAATTTTAAATTCGCTGTTAAATTCAGATGATTTTTTAGAAGTTGCTTCTTCAATTTCTTGACTCACTCGCTTGGCATCTTCTTGAAGTAGAGATTTTTGAAAGGCATCAAAATCTCCGGTAAAATCACTTCGATTAATGTTGAAGATAGAATACATCGCTTCGTCCCATACCAGCTCGCCTGTTTTGAGATTCCAATCCCAAACACCAAACTTCATGGCATGAATGGCAAGTTCGAGTCTTTCTTTAACAGTATTGAGCTCTTCGTTTGCATGAGAAAGTTGTTGTTCAAGTTTTTTTCTATCTTCGATATTTTGACCAATGCCAATGGACTTTCCGTTCGATAATCGAATATTTGTCCAAGATGATGGAATTGTTTTTCCGAATCGTGTGGTCGTATAAAAATCTTTCCAAGTTCCATTGGGACCGAGCATAAACTTCAAGACCTCATCTCGATCTTCCTTTAGAGGGTAAAACTCGGCCAGCACATCTTTGCCAATCATACTTCCTAAATCCCAACCCAAAGTGTCGACCCAAGCGGGATTCACCCATTCAAATTCTCCTTTCTCATTGAAAAAAGAGATCATAATCGGAATGTTATGAACGATGGCATGAAAAGTTTCCGCCAGGACTGTTGAAGCTTCACTTTGTTTTTTCTTTTCGGTGATGTCTTCGATTGTACCAAAGGCTCGTATGACTTGTCCGTTGACGATTTCAGCTCGTCCAATAGTTCTGACCCATCGTAATTCCCTTTGAAGAGTGTAAAATTTCATTTCTTCATCGTAGGGAATTCCCTTTTCCATCAGCTGCGAAACCAAAGATTTCATTTTTTCAGTGTGATCCGGGTGAAAAAATTCGATGGCATTGGGGACTTGGGTAGTAAATTGTTCGGGATTGGTCCCATGAATTCTATGACAGATATCAGACCAGTAAACTTCTTTAGAAATTAAATCTATATCCCAAGTTCCAACTCCGGTCGTCGCTTCAATTTTTTCGAGGCGTTTCAGTTGAACGAGATTTTGATGAATATTTTTTGCAATGAAAAAAACACCATCAATATTGGGAAGGAGTATCAGGCGAATGGAATGCCACTGAAATCGATTATTACTAGTGAGCATTCGAGCTTCGAGGGCCGAGGGCTGCTCCTTCTTCAAGGCTGAATTAAAACGAGCAGCAAATTGATCAAAATCCTTTGGGTGAATTAAGTTCTTAATTATTTTGTCATTTTTATTTTCTATGAATTTGAGTTGGTCATTGAATGATGAATTTGCATCAATAACTTCTAAGTCAGAACTCAAATGAGCAATGGATTCTTCTAAATTGTCGAATAGGCTTTTGTAAATTGGCATGCTTAATCCTCTTGGTAAGATTAAACTGTTTCATTATTTTTTAAACATTAATTTCATTAATGTATTTTTAAATCTCTTGGTTGAAGGTCCAGTTTCTCATCATCCGAGTGGGTCCCATTTCGCAGGAGACTCGAGCGATTTCACATGATTTTATATCGAATAATCACGATGCCAGAACCACCATTGCCACCGTCACCGTTGGTATTTCCACCGCCACCACCGCTTCCGGTATTGGCAGTTGCACTGACACCATTTCCGGCGGCCGATGCACCAGCTCCGCCACCACCTGTACCGCCAGCTCCTCCGGATCCTGCCAATCTTCCGCCCCCACCACCGCCAGCGTAAGTCACGGCTGCTCCAGAAATTGAAGAAGAAAGTCCATTGCCACCGCGACCACCGGTCGTAGTTGTACCAGCGACACCAGCTTCAGAAGCTCCGCCACCGCCACCACCGCCTGCAGTATTGGCGGTACCTGCTGAACCAAAGGCTCCAATAAATCCTTGTCCTGCGGTAGCCGCCCCGCGAACAGCGGTTTCATTTCGACCAGAACCACCACCAGAGCCACCCACGGCTCCGTCACCAGCCCCACCGTTTCCCCCGCCGCCACCACCAATTGCAGTGAAGCTAGAAAAGACAGAATTAGTTCCTGATCTTAAAGTTGCAACCTCAGTTCCAGAGTCTCCGACACCTGCTGTTCCAAGTCCTCCAGTTCCAACAGTTACTGGGTAACCCATCGCAGTTATCGACACGGATCCAGATAGAAGACCTCCCGCACCGCCGCCACCGGCGGAGCGAACTGATGCGATAGATCGACCTCCGGCACCGCCACCTGCAATCACTAAATATTCAACGACACCCGTTGCACTGGCTGTGAAAGTTCCGCTTGTTGTAAAAGTATGGATCCGATAATCACCAGACGTTGTGATAACTCCGCCCGTACTTGTCGCCAGAGCCGGGTAGGCCGTAGCGCAAGCTCCCGTTGTTACTAAGCTTGGAAGATTGGCTTTGAAAGCTGTCCATTCTGCTAGTGTGCGAGTGGGCACCAAAATATCGCGGGTTGATGCGTTTGCCACATTTACACACTCGCTGTGTTCAAGAATATCTTGATTGGTCCCTGAATTGACTCTGTAGGAATCAGCCGCAAAGGCAGGAAGAGTCAGGAAGAATAAAAAAAACAACCGCATACCAATAATTTAAAATGCATGGATTCAAATGGGAAGGTTCATTTTTAACGCACAGCTCGTTAGTTTTTTGGCTTTTGCTCAGGTTGGCCAATCAGTTCGTCTAAGACATCTAAACAAATGGGGAGGGTGTAGATCACATCAGAGATTTGGATTTGAATGACCGAATGTTTGCCAAGGACACTGGCTGATTGGAAGTTCAAAATATCACGGATTTTAGCAGCTGCCTCAGCTCTTTTTTGCACTGAAAAAGTAAAACCAGCACATCTTGATGGGAGCACATTTTCAACAGGAGTGAAGAACATTGGAAGAAATGTTCGACTCAAATCTTGGCAGTAACCAACCGCGGTGGCGGGCAAGGTGAGGGACTCGTGGTTCTGAATCAAGTCTTTTTGAATCGTTCGCATTTCTTGGTAAATTTCGGTGCCCTTTTCATGGGCTGATAGGTCTAAGCAGTCAAAGGGAGCTTCTTGAGCCATGGAAGGAACAGTGATCAAAATTAGTGCGCATAAAATCAACGTTTTCAAATCAAACTCCTGATCAAAGCAGAATAAGTCCTAAGTGTATAAAACCTGTGCAGGCAAACAGATCTTTAAACCTTTAGGTTGGCTCTCGTAAAGACTAAAATTAAAGGGATCAAAAATGATGCCGGTCTCGATTGACACAATACCTGTTCGAGATTCAAATAAAGGCGCATGCGGATTCTCACTTTTTTCTCTTTTTTACTTCTAATGACTTCAGCTTTCTCGCAAGGGCAAAGCACTCAGGAAAAATTAAAGGCCTGCCTTTCAGCTCTATTTCAAGATCAAACTTCATTCTACAAATCCAGTGGTCACTATGCCGCTCATGTGGATCTCTTAGATAGTTCTGAAAGAAGTGTTTGTTTTGGAATCAGTTTGCATCTTTCACGAAACACAACGAAAGATTTTAAAATCAAAGCCACAGCTGATAACCAAACTTGGCAAGTGGATCAGAAAAAAATTTTAGAGATCGTTCAACCAAAGGGGCCTTAAAATGTCGATTCACATATATTGCATGGGAAAACAAGATCGCAGTGACCGCGTGAGATGGCTTCTCGAAGAACTCCAGGTAGAATATCAAGATCATTTCTTGAGTCGAAAAAAAGGCGAGCTTTCAACACCAGCTTATCGAAAATTGAATCCCATGGGTCGAGTTCCCACCATCGTCGATGGTGAAATCACATTGTTTGAATCCGTGGGAATCAGTCTTTATTTGGCTGATCGGTACCAATCTAAAACTAAGCTAGCTCCCGAATTAAATTCCAGTGAGCGTGGTCATTATTTGCAGTGGATGGTATGGTCCGTGGCCTCACTTGAAGCTGTGGTCGCAAAAATGTTCACCTTCGATGGCAAATCTGACAGTGAAATCAACGAAATTAAACAGTATGTTTCTAGCCAATGTGAGATTTTAAAATTGGCTTTGTTGCCCGTGCTAGAAAAACAAGATTATGTTTTAAAATCCGGATTTTCTGCGGCGGATATTATGCTGGCAGCTGTGATCCCGGGGGCTTGGGATTATTTAGTGAAAGACCATCCTTCAATGGAAAGATACATGCAGCGTTTGATGAGTAGGCCTGCAGCTAAAAAAGCTCAGGTCTTTGAAGTTCCCGACATGACCAACGCCTGATTTTTCCAAAACCCTGAGGACTCGGAAAGCTTTTCCACATAGGGACTGATGTCGACTCTCAGTTGAGCCGGTAATTCTTTGAGTGGTTGAATGTGAACTTTTGGAACGTATCGAAAAGTCAGATTAATTCTTCGGGTTTCAAAATTCGAAATTTTAATTTCTGGCCAATTTTTAAATTTATTTTTTTCGACCCTTTGAACACGGTGAAAATACAGATCTTTATATTTTGGGCCTGCAAAAATTTGTAATGTATTATCGCTCAGCCATTGCTGCAGAACCACTTCGCTCGATTGGTTACGGCCGTGACTTTTGACGAATTGAAAAAGGGCCCTTTCGCCAAACGAAAGTGAAGCCACGGGGCCTGGCTCAAAATCTTTGTGCTCTCCAACTCGAGCTGCATCCACTTTTTTTCCATTCTCGATTTTTGAACCATAATAATTGATCAAACAAGTGTTCAAGCACCAGCCCTCTGGAATGTCGGCTTTCGAAAACTTTTGATGAACCAACTTTTCTATTCGTTGCACCACTGATTTCAAATAGGGGTTGTAGCCTTCAGCCAGCACCGCACGATTCAAAATGCCCTTGGGTGGATGATAGTAATTCAGACAGGCAAACTGCCAGTTTCCTAACCAATAAACAGGTCTCAGCAGAGATCTTTGGCTTTGACCTACCGGTGGAGGATTGGAATCAGAGAAACGATTTTCCCAAATGGGTTTGTAACATAAAATTTCTTCCAGAACCTTTTCGCGCTCTTGAAATGGCAGATAGTTGTGATGAAGTTGGATTTGCGTCGGATTCATGAAGCGCTATTTTTCCACAACTTCCGGTGTTGGGTAACAGGCCACATAACCTGAGCTCAAGCCGGTAATCACTTCTTTGTCATCCTCACTCCAGAGAGCTTGCGTGATGGCTTGATCACGAATCCCCGCTATGGCCAGCGGGCGATCATCAAACAAGTCAGGACGCCAAAAAAGAATCACGCCATCTTGCCCGAAGCTGGCTAAAATTTTTCCCTTACCTTGGTATTTGCAAAACTGAATGGGCTGCTCGAACGGACCTAATATTTGAGGCTTTTTACCGGCAGGGCCTGGATCCATATAATCCCAAATCATGACCTCTACGCCACTGCAATTGGCCATGTAAAGCCCATCATTTCTAAAGCTCATATCCAAGATCTTTTGAGGAAATCCACGCATGGCAAGGTCTTTGTTTTTCTTCAAATCCCAAATGTGAATTGTCATGTCGGTGGATGAGCAAACAGCAAAGCGATCTCGATTCGAAAATCGCAAATTTTCCAGCTGACCCTTCCACTCAAAGTCCTTTACGATTTCAAAAGTTTCGATGTCATACAAACAAAAACGGCTGTATCCCGAAACTCCAAGGCTTCCATTCTGACTGATGGTCAAAGAGGAAATGGAATGGCTCCAGGTTTCGATCAACTCAGGATCTAAAGCGAAATCATTCCACTGATACAAATTTTTGCTACTGGAAAAAATTAAATTTTGGTCATTCCACAGGACTTGTTCAATCCAGGTTTTAGATTTCCACTGATGAGTCTGGTTGATTATAAAACCATCCATCGAATAGACACGAATGAAATTATCTTCACCGGTTGTAGCAAGCTTTTTTCCGCACGGAGAAAGTTGAGCTTGAATCAGTCCCATCTTGTGAGCTGAGAAAGTTTCCTTTGATTCTCCTGTGGAGTATTGAATCAGTCGAATCCGACCGTCGCTGAGACCTGCAACCACCAGATCACTTGCAAGGTGCATGGTTAAACAAACCACGGGCTCTTCAGTGATATTCAGCCAACGAGGTCTGATGATCGGCACATCAGCCGTTTGATCTAGGCTTTGCATGATTCAAAACCTTTCATCAAGGATTCACGGTCTAAATTTTTTCCGATGAGTACCAATTGGTTCACTCGAGGTTCATTGTCTTTCCACTTGGGTCCAAAGATGCCTTCTGTCTGCATGTGAACCCCTTGGAAAATATACTTTTGAGTTTGCTCGGGCATGGCAATTAGGCCTTTGACTCGGTAAATGTCAGCCCCTTGGGTTTGGAGTAGATTTCCCATCCAAGCTTGGAATTTTTCTGTGTTCACATTTCCATCTAAAGTGAGACCCACAGATCCCACTTTGCTGTGATGGTGGTGATGGCCTGCTTTTAAAAATTCAGGGTGAACTTCGAGAGTTTTATTGAGATCAAAACTTGAAACATTCAAAATGTCTTTTAAATCCACAACGGCTTGGGTGGTTTCGATGACTTTGACAGCTGGCTGGATGGCATGAATTTGTTCTTTTACTTTTGCTAAAGAAGCGGGTGTTAAAAGATCCACCTTATTTAAAATCAAAACGTCAGCAAAGCCAATCTGTTGAGGGCACTCAGGTGACCTTTCCAGTTGAGTCAAAACATGAAATCCATCCACAACTGTGACGATGGCATCTAAAGTAAATTGAGCCCGGATTTGCTCGTCGACAAAAAATGTTTGTGCCACAGGAGCTGGATCAGCAAGACCCGTGGTTTCAATAATCACATAATCAAATTTGTCTTTTTTCTTGGCCAATTGGTTCAGAATTCGAATCAAATCTCCACGAACTGTGCAACAGATGCACCCATTGTTCATTTCAAAGATTTCTTCATCGGCATTCACGACAATTTCATGATCAATTCCAATTTCACCGTACTCATTTTCAATCACCGCAATTCGTTTTCCGTGATTGGCAGTCAAAATATGATTCAATAATGTTGTTTTACCTGAACCTAAAAAGCCAGTGAGGACTGTGACAGGTGTTTTGATTGTGTTCATAAATGATCCTTTGTTTTTAATGCTTGATAAATGGAACTGAGATTATGTCGTAACAAGGTTTGGTAGTTTGCGGCCGGTCCTGATTTTGTAGATAAAGTATCTGAGTACAATCTGGGACCCACTTGAATTGTTGTTAGGGATTGAAGTCGTTTGAAGGTCGAAGAAATTTCTGATTTTTCAGGAAATAGAAAGCCAATTTTATGAGTTTTAATTTGATCAATCAAGATTTGCAGAGACCTGGCACTGGGCTCGGCATGGGTGTGTAAACCTTGAATGGAATAGATTTGAAGTTGAAAAGGGCTTTCTAGGTATTGAAAAGCCTGATGAGTGGTGATCATCTTTCTATGGGCTTCAGGCAAGGATTCAAATAATTTTCGATATTCGACCGAAATTTTTGTCAGCTCAATCAAGAGTTGCTTAAAGTTTTTCTGCATTTGCTTTTTCTGATCGGGAAAAGTTTGAATTAGACAATTTAAAATATTTTCTCCAATGAGAATTCCCATCATGGGATCTTGCCAAGCATGAGGGTCTGATCTGTTGGATTTATCTTGAATCAATTTTAAATCTTTTGAAACCCGACACTTGTTTTTAATTTCCTGATTGGTGATCAAGTGATCATCAACTCCGTGCCCAAAATAAAAGTAGAGGGAAATATTTTGAAGCTTCATCAAATCCTGAATCGAAAGCTTGTAATCGTGAGGATCTGATTCAAGAGGGACCAGAGCCTGAACGTTGGAATTCTCAGGTGCAATCTGCTCGACCAGGCTTTGGATCACGCTGAAGCTTGTCATTAGCACGGGAGTTTTTGCAGGGCTTGCTGCAGCTTTCAAATTCAAAAGGAGAAGAAAACATAAGAGAGATTTCATTTTAGCTTCACACGACTTTCAAATTTAAAATGTCTGATGAGGACGACAAGAAGAAAAAGAATTCCAGAGCTGAGAATCAGACTGGGACCAATGGGTACATCTAAGACGAAAGAAAAAGTCAGGCCCCCAAAATGTCCCACCAAGCTGATCAGACTTGCCACCCAAATTCGAGAGTACAACTTGGTTGCCAATTGCTGAGCGGCAAGACTTGGAATCAGAAGCAGTCCCACCATCATCAGGGATCCTAGGCTATAGAGACCCAACGTCAAGTGAGTCACAAAAAGCAGAAGGCTCAAAGCCACTAAAAATTTAAGCCAAAAACTTTGTAGGATTTGATAGGTGGGGTCCAGAATCCAAAGACTCCAGATGTGGCGGGCACAAAAGAACAAAAACAGAGTGATCAATGTCAGGCCCAAGACGAGCATGTTCAGTTCTTGATCAAAGACAAAGACATTGCCAAAAAGAAGGTGCAGCACTTCTGATGAAGTTTGAAATTTAAAAGCCACCACCATACCGATGGCGACAAAAAAGACGGATAGAAAAGCAAAGGAGGAGTCTTTGTTTATTTTAGCAAAACCAGACAAAAATAAGGTGAGCAAAATAAGAATGAATCCAGAGACCCAGCCACCTAAAATCAAGGAAATAAGCCCAGATCCCACAAGTAAATGAGAGATCACAACTCCTGGTAAAATGGCATGACTAAAAGTGTCCCCCAAAAGGCTGAGCTTTTTTTCGATCAAAGTGGTTCCTATGATGGCAAAATTGAAACTCAAAAGGCTGATGCCAATGAAAGACTGCAAAAATAAATCGGATTCCAGAAAAAGGAAGTAGTTCACAGCTGTTCTCCGCCGAGGTGATACAGTTTGTGAAACTCAAAATCGATTTTTTTGAACCAGTCTTGAGAACTCAGGACCTGTGCGCGTGTTTCCTGGATCCACAAAACGTCAGCATTCATTTTTTTGATATCAATCAGATTGTGTAGAACTAGAATTTGAATTGTTTGAGGACGTAAATTTTCAAGGAGCTTTTGAATTTGCTGCTGGCTTTGGAAGTCGACACCATTGAAGGGCTCATCCAATAAAAGTGCTTTCACTCGAAGCAGCAAGGCCTGTGCGATCTTGAGCTTTTGCCTTTCGCCACCTGATAGGACGCTGAGAGGTTTGTCTTGGAGATCCACAGCTTGCAGAATCTCTTTGGATTTCAGGGTGGCAGTGTTGAGGGACTTAAAAGGTTGATAAAGAAGCTGACTCTTGTTTAAAAAGTCCAAGGCATAGTCTGGAGTTTTTTTATGAAAGGGACTTTCTTGAGGGACGTACTGAACCTCACTGTGATCCAAGTTCCATTTGATTTTAGGATTCGCTTGATTTGTCGATTGAGCCAGTTGTCCCAGCAATGTGGATTTGCCGCAACCATTGGGACCGAACACGATCAGTCGATCACCCAATTTCATCTCAAAACTAAGATTTTGAATCAGATGCTGGGGACCTCTAAAAACCTGAAGATCAGTGACTTTCAACTGACTCATAGGGTGCTACATTCTGGGCAGCGACCAATGAACTCAACTTTGTGGACTAAATCCGTGAAGCCAAGTTTGAGTAAGTGTTGGTGTTGATCGTTTAACTTACAATCCGACAAAGTTTGAACCTTCTGGCAGTCCCGGCAAAACAGGGTGTGGGTATGGCTTTTGGAAGTGGCCTTCCAATAACGTGATTTTCTTTCGCCAAACTCACTTTTTTGTAAAAAACCCATCTCGTAGAAAAGAGTCAGCGTTCGGTAGATAGTCACTAAATCCAGATGCTTTTTTCGAAGCCCTTTTTCAAACAGATCTTCCGCCGAAAACGGCTGAGTTTCGCGGTCGATACGATCGGCAATCAATCTTCTTTGGAGGGTCATGCGAATGCCAGATTGGGCCAGTGTTTGTTTTAATTCCATCGAGCGAAGTCTTGACACAAATTGTTTGCAATTGCAAACGATTTGCATCTAGATTCTTTAGGCTCCACATTCCTGTCACCTGGCTTGCCACTAAACATAATTTTGTATTAAGTGATCAGCTTAAAATTTGTTTAATTTTCAAGGCTGGCTTTATCTCAAACTTTGTTTATTTCCAGGTTGCGAATAATACTCTCAATTTTTTCCGTGATTTGTTTAGTCGTTAAGTTTATTAACATTTGAACAAACTAAAGACCAATATTCAAAAACCAGTGTTTTTGTTAATAACATTAGATTTATTCTAAAGAGGGCAGTGAAATGGCAGAATTATCAAACTATCTTAAGAAAAGCCGTGAGAGCGTTGGGCTTTCTCAAACTTTTGTATCTTCAAAGTTGGGTTACTCTTCTCCGCAATTCGTTAGCAACTGGGAGCGTGGTTTGTCACATCCTCCAGTTAAGTCTTTGAAGAAAATTGCAAAGCTCTACAAACTGAAAGACAAAGATCTTTTCGACGTTTTTGTTGTTTCTTACCTCAACGAAGTTGAGACTGACTTACGTAAAAAATTACTTAAAGTTAAAAACTAAGTTTTTTCTTTTAATATTCGGGAATTTCGGGCCTCTGAACGAGGCCCTTTTCTTTTTTAAAACCAACTCCAATTTATCAATGGACTACCGGTGGGACCGACGAGCTTGTGGGGGCCCCTTTTTTTTAGACCTTTGCCAGTGGTAACTGCAGTTTTTCGAGCAGACGTCTTTTTTGGTCTGGATTTCTAAACAAGGCTCACAAATCATATAATCTGAATCACAACGGACGCAGGTTTTTTTAACCGCTGCTGGCTGGCCACAATGGGGGCACAAGGTATAGAGCTGCGTTGGTTTTAGATCTTGGTCCACGGAAACACGATTATCAAAAACAAAGCATTCACCTTCAAAAGACTGACGGGGTTTTTCTTTGAGATAATTCAAAATTCCACCATCCAGTTGAAAGACATTTTTGTAGCCCTTCTCCTGAAGTTCAAGGATCCCTTTTTCGCAGCGAATGCCACCCGTACAAAAGATCATGATCTTTTTATCTTTTTCGATTTTTTGAGTCTCAAAGTATTTGGGAAAATCTGTGAACTTTTCGATATTCGGGTTCAAAGCCCCTTTGAAAGTTCCCAGCTTGTATTCGTACCAATTTCGAGTATCGATGACAACAGCATCATCTTGAAGCATTTCATCCCACTCAGTCGGAGAGAGATGATGGTTTTGACTTTGGTTTTCTAGACGCAAATCCGTTCTTCCTGTGGTGACTATTTCTGGTTTTACTTTGATCGATAGCTTTAAAAATGGAGGCTTTTCACTTGTGGAATCTTTGCAGTTAAGACTTTTAAGCCCAAACTTTTCCATAAACAAATTCTTCCAAATTTGTAAGTTCTGTTCGCTTTGACAGGCGGAAGTGGAATTAAATCCTTCAGAGCCCAAAATGATCAATCCCACAATTTTGAGTTCCTGGGCTTTCACTTCGAGCTCAATTTTCATTTGCTCGGGGTTATCCACTTGAATAAATTGGTAGAAAGAGGTGATGAAAAAGGGAGTGCCAGGGATCAGCTTATCTGATATTGATGAATTCATATTTTAAGTCCTTTTCTTGGGTGCAAGCCAAGGGGAAGTTGTCTTTCAATTCTCACTTTTTCAGTTCGGGGTCAAGACGATGAACGTATTACCAGCAGTCGCTCATGAAATTCAAAGGCGCAGAACCTTTGCCATCATCTCCCATCCGGATGCGGGTAAAACCACATTGACTGAAAAGCTGCTTTATCATGGGGGCGTGATTCACGAAACCGGCGAAGTCAAAGGAAAGTCAGGCACGAAAGCTGTGACCTCGGATTGGATGGAGCTCGAACGGCAAAAGGGAATTTCCATTACCTCTTCTGTGATGACTTTTGATTACTCAAATTTACGGGTGAACCTGCTCGATACTCCTGGCCACAAAGACTTCTCCGAGGACACTTACCGGGTTCTGATGGCTGTGGATTCGGCCTGCATGCTGATCGACGTCGCAAAGGGTGTCGAAGAGCGGACAAAAAAACTATATGAAGTTTGTAGATACCGAAAAATTCCCATTTTTACTTTTGTGAACAAATTAGACCGCGAAGGCAAAGATCCTCTGACTTTGATTGATGAAATCGAAAAAACTCTGGGCATGCAGTGCTATCCCGTGACCTGGCCTCTTGGAATCGGTCAAAGATTTCGCGGGGTTTATAATCGACTCACCAAAGATTTGATGATCTATGACCAGCGCCGCGAAGAAGTGGAACAATTTAAAATCGTTTCAACCGTGGGCAAAGATCTGAAAGCCTTACTTTTAGAATACCTCGATCATGAATCCGCTGAGCAGGTTTTCAACGAACTTGAACTGATCGAAGGGGCCTTGCCTCCCTTTGATGAACAAGCTTTTTTAAACGGGGAAATTTCGCCTGTGACCTTTGGCTCAGCTAAACAAAACTTTGGTGTGGATTTATTCCTCAGCTTTTTTTGCAAATATGCACCAGCGCCTGTCGATCGACCTTTAAAATCCGGCGAATCTTTAAACCCTCTCGACAATCGATTCACAGGTTTCGTTTTTAAAATTCAAGCCAATATGGATCGCAGACATCGGGACCGAGTGGCTTACATCAGAATTTGCTCTGGTCAATTTAACCGTGGAATGAAAGTCTTCCATTCCAGGTTAGACCGTGAATTGCGCTTGGCCTATTCCAACCAGTTTGTGGCTCAGGACCGAGAAACTGTGGATGTGGCGTACGCGGGTGATATCGTCGGCATCAATGACACAGGAAATTTTGCCATCGGAGATTCGGTCTCCTCAGCGGGTAAAGTGGAATTTGAAGATATCCTCAAATTTGCTCCTGAACTTTTCGCCAAACTGACCGTTCGTGATGCGCTGAAGCGATCAAAACTTCAAGAGGCCTTGAAGCACTTATCTGAAGAAGGGGCCATCCAAATCTTTATTGATCCCATCATTGGTCATCAGGACCCACTCATCGGAGCAGTCGGGGAACTTCAATTCGAAGTTTTAGTCCACCGTTTACAAGATGAATACAACTTAGAGGCCAGGCTAACTCGACTTCCTTTCACTGTGGCCAGATGGCCCAGGAATGCTGATGGCTCAGCCTGTTTTGAAGTCAAGGGCTCTAGCCTATTTCGAGACACCCAAGATCAGCCTGTTTTGCTATTAAACCAAGAATGGGATTTAAATTGGGTTAAGCGCGAAAATCCAGGTCTTGATTTTGCGAGTTCGATCAATCGCTAGAATTTCAATTTAATTTGGTTTAGAATTAAAAGTGATATTTTAATTCGAAAGTGGGGTCGGCATGAAGCCAGCGAGAACGATTTTTTGCATTTTACTGTTCATTTCATTTGCCTCTTTTTCCCAGGCCCAAGAAGGGCCTAAAAAGCCAGAGGTTAAATTTCCCGTTTGTGATCAGAGTAAGCTTGTGAAAGTAACGGGGTCCTCTGCTAAATCTCCCAAGGGTGAAAAAGTCACCTATCATGAAGTCTTGACCCTTTCGCCTGGCAGCCAGCCCAAAAAAATTGAAACTTTTAAGCTCTCCAAATTTCATGCTAAAAGCTGCCTATCTTTATTTAAAGCCAATGACTATCAGTGGAGTGATCAGATTCTTTTTGATCACATTTCAGGTGATTCTCATTTTATCCATCCAGGCGGTGGATTTTTTATTTCAGAAGAAGATATGTCCTATTCAGTTTGGAATTGTTACGTCGCCTCGAGCAATGCCAAACTTTCTGGTTGCGTGGAACAAGCCGAGCTCAAAATATATGATCTCAATAAATCTGGAAAAAGAGCCGTGGTCGAAGATTTTAGTTTGAAGCTTTTTATTGATGCTTTGAACGCTCAAGACATCGTCAAAAAATTCACAAAAGCCACCAGACTTTTGTTGATCGCAGATAAGGATCCTTACACTTACAGTGCAAAACTCGAATCCAGTTCTACTTTTGAACAGGGTTGCGCTCCAGGTGCCACTTGCCCAATTGAGTCCGCAGATTTGGGAAAGTTCAAAATTAAATTGATGACCCCAGAGTTGCCCGAGATCGAAATTTTAAAATAGATCTAGATTCCAAACCACAAAAGCAAAGCAGCGAATCCTGCGGGTAAAGCTTGTACATAAAAGATTCGCTTTGAAAAGGTTTGTCCTCCAAAAACACCTGCGATAAAAACGCAGCCCAAGAAAAACATTTGAATCTGAAAACCCATAAACAGATTGGGGTGCAATAATCCCCAAATCAGGCCCGCCGCTAAAAAACCGTTATAAAGGCCTTGATTTGCAGCCAGGATTTTTTGTGACTCTGCTTTCTCAAATGACTGTCTGAAGACTTTGAGTCCCAGTGGCTTTGTCCACAAAAACATTTCTAAGATCATAAAGAAAAGATGCTGAATGGCGACAACCGCAACTAAAACTTGAGCTAAAATCATGGCACTTTTCCCTTCGAGGTGTTTTTCACAGACAGAGTGATTTTAAATTCCAGTGTTTTTTTGGCGGGGTTTGAAACGCAGTAAGCATAACCATGAAAAGTGTGGTCGCATCGATCGGTAGTCTTCAAAGCTCGCTCGATCAGTTGATCTGCAAGTTCAACTTCATCCGTTCGAAAAATCACATCCTCTTCAGCGCGAGATAGAAATTGAAAACTGGCATCTTTAAAAATAAAGCTAAGGGGGATCTTTTCAAAATAAAGTCGGTACAGAAGGCGCGTGGCGATGCTGAGCTCAGCTCCCATGGCAAGGGCTCCAAAATACATCGAGCCCACGTGATTGCTTGTCAACCACCAACGATTCAGTTGAACTTCAGCTGTCTTTTGGTTCAAGGTTTTGACCTTTGGAAAACAAATGCCAAGCAGGGGCACTTTGAGCAAACTTCCTAGGCGAATCAGCCACGTAAAGCGAGAGAGATTTTCATTGCTGTTTGTCATGTTTCAATTATGTCGATATTTCGAGCTCAGAGTCCATCGCTAAAAACCTCTTTCAACCCGAATCAATCCGTAGTAATCCAATGGCATGTTTGAACAACTTTCCGATAAATTTTTAGCCTCGATTAAAAAACTCAAAGGCCAAGGCCGAATCACTGAAAGTAATATCGAGGACATTTTAAAAGAGATTCGCCTCAGTCTTTTAGAGGCCGACGTTAATTTTAAAGTCGTCAAAAATTTTCTCGATCGTGTGAAAGCAAAAGCCCTAGGCGCAGAAGTTCTGACAAGCTTAGAACCTAGCCAGCAATTTATTAAAATAGTTCATGACGAGCTCACCGTAACTCTTGGAAATGAGCCCGTTTTCTTAGATGTGAAGAAGGCCTTTAATGTGATCATGCTGGTGGGTCTTCAAGGAAATGGTAAGACCACCACTTCAGCAAAAATCGCTTTGTTCATTCGGCAAAAATTAGGAAAAAAACCGGGTCTCGTTTCGGTGGATGTTTACAGGCCCGCAGCCGCAGAACAATTGGAAATTTTAGCCAAGCAAAACAACATTCCTTATTACCCAGTGGACCTTAAAGATTCTCCCTTGGTTCGCTTCGAAAAGGCAAAAGTTTGGGCCCATGCCAATGATGTGGAAGCGTTGATTGTCGATACTGCCGGCCGACTCCAAATCGATGAAGCTTTAATGACCGAGCTGGATCAACTTAAAAAATTAGCAGATCCCTCAGAGGTTCTTTTGGTCGCGGATGCGATGATGGGTCAACAGTCCGTCAATGTGGCACAAGGTTTTAATCAGCGACTGAATTTAACAGGTTTAGTTTTGACCAAAGTGGACGGGGATGCGCGCGGCGGTGCAGCCCTCTCTTTCCGTGAAGTGACAGGTCTGCCAATCAAATTTTTAGGTGTGGGGGAAAAGGTTTCGGGTCTTGAAGTTTTTCATCCCGATCGTTTGGCAAAACGAATTTTGGACATGGGAGACGTTCTTAGCCTAGTTGAAAAGGCACAGGAAGTGGTGAGCGAAAAGGACGCCCGAGAATCCGCTCGCAAAATGGCAAAAAACCAATTCACTCTGGAAGATTTTCTGTCTCAAATTCAAAGCCTTAAAAAAATGGGCGGTATAGAGGGTATGTTGAAGTTTTTGCCTGGTTTTGGTGAAATTTCGAAACAAATGAAAAGCATGTCTCCTCCAGATGATGAAATCAAAAAAATTGAAGCCATCATCAGATCCATGACCCCCAAGGAAAGACGCGATCACAGGGTTCTGAATGCATCTAGAAGACAAAGAATTGCCAGCGGCAGTGGAACTCAGGTCCAAGATATCAATAAACTCGTGAAGCAATTTGAACAGATGCAAAAAATGATGAGTCAGATGATGAAAATGGGGCCTGGGGCAATGAAGGGCCTCGGAAAACCCAGAATGCCATTTTGAACTTGATCCCTGCATTAAAATTCGCTACACCAACACACTCGAACTTAAAACTGAGGTTTAAAAATGGTTGTCATTCGTTTAGCTCGTACAGGTACAAAGCACACTCCTAAATACCGTATCACTGTGGCAGATTCTCGCCGCTATGTAACTGGTAAGTATTTAGAAATTCTAGGTTATTATATTCCGACTCCCAAGGGACAAGATAAAAAAGTAGCCATCGACATGGATAAGTACAATTCATGGGTTGCTAAAGGCGCTCAAGCGACTGATCGTGTTAAGCACGTGGTGAAGTTAGCTCAAGGCACAAAATAAACCTTGGTTTTCTCACATTTTTACCATAAATAATTCGAAGGGGTTGTCAAAACCCCGATTTTACATCAAGCACCGAGGGAAAAAATGGATAATCTCAAAGACTTAGTGGAATTCATGGCGAAATCATTGGTCGATAAGCCTGAAAATGTTGAGGTTGATGAAATTCCTGGTCAGCAGACAACCCTCCTGGCACTCAAAGTTGATAAAGATGATCTCGGTAAAGTGATTGGCAAGCAGGGAAAAACGGCTGCAGCCATGCGAACAATCATTCGCGCAGCTGGAACAAAGCTCAACAAAAGGTATCACCTCGATATCGTCGAGTAATTATGAAATCCGAAATTCTAGTTGGTAAGATAAAATCAGCCCACGGCTTAAAGGGTGAGGTTTATATCCTTGTCTTTTCTGGCGACAGCTCCTGGAGCAAAAATCTAAAAACATTAAAACTCAAAAACTCACTGGATTCCTTCAAAGTTTACCAAGTTCTAAAAGCTAAACCTCACAAAGACGGCCTCATTGCAACTCTCGATGGTGTTACAGATCGAAATCAGTCTGAAGATTTGATCGGCCAAGAAGTTCATATTCCGAGCGAACTGTTGCAGTCAAAAAAAGGTGAAACCATTTACCTCAAAGAAATTCTGGGTTTTGACGTGCAAGTGGAGGGTCAAAGTGTGGGGAGTGTTGATGCTTTTAGTTCCAACGGCACTCAAGATTTAATTATAATTAAAAATCAAGATCATCAATTTGAAGTGCCTTTTGTCGAACAATTCATTGTCAAAATCGACTTCGAAAACTCTCAAATTCTTATGGATTTCCCTTTAGACCTCATTGAAATCAATCGAAAGTCGAACAATTGAAATTTCAAGTTCTTACTCTTCAGCCCGATCTGTTTCAGTCCTATTTAGCTGACGGTGTTGTGGGGCAAGCTTTCAAAAAACAAAAACTACACCTGCAATTGATCCAGCTTCGTGATTTCACCGATGACATTCATAAAAGTGTGGATGACAGGCCGTACGGTGGTGGGGACGGTATGGTGATGATGCCAGAGATTCTGGAAAAAGCTTTACTCAGTCGTCAAAATCAAAACGACAGAGTTATTCTGATGTCTGCCCAGGGAACGAAATTGGATGAAAAAAAAGTGGTAGAATTGGCAAGTCTGGAATCCGTTACCCTGATCTGCGGTCGTTATGCAGGTGTGGATCAAAGATTTATTAATCAATACGTTGATGAGGAAATTTCCATTGGTGATTTTGTGTTATCCGGAGGAGAACTTGCTGCACTCACTATTATTGATTCTGTTGCTAGAAAAATTCCCGGAGTCTTAGGCCATGCCCAGTCCGCAGACGTGGATAGTTTTGCCACTGGAATGGGACTTGAAGGTCCCCTTTTTACCCGTCCTCAGAATTACATGGGACAATCTGTTCCGCCGGTGTTAACAAGTGGCAATCATGGACAAATTTTAATCTGGAAAAAGCGAGTCTCTGAGCTTGTGACTTATTTTAAGCGACCTGATTTGGCTCAAAATTATGATAGGAATGTTCTGAAAGCATTTTTTGAAAAAATGTCTGAGCAGGATAAAGCCGCCTGTGGACTTGAGGGAGAAAAATTTGACTGAAGCCACAAAATTTCCACGGGTGGCCATCGCCCTGGTTCACTTCCCAATTATGGATGGTCAAAAAGATGTGGTGGCCACCAATATCACAAACTTTGATATTCACGATATCGCAAGAGCTGCCACTGTTTATGCGGTTGAAAAATACTATTTGATTCATCCAGTTCAAGAACAACTGATGTTTGTTGAGCGGGTTTTGGATCATTGGAAGGTGGGCACTGGGGCTAAGTTTAATCCCATGAGAAGAACGGCCCTGAACCCGGTCAGGACAGCATTGAATATGGATCAGGCTTTGAAAGACTGGGGAGCTGAAAACCCCCTGGTGCTTTGTACCCACGCAAGAAGCGTTTCAGGCTGTCAAAACTACAGCTTTAAAGAAGTGAGAGAAATATTAAAGAGTGCTGATCGGCCAGTCTTTATCATTTTTGGGACGGGATACGGGCTTACTGATGACTTTATGAGGGCTCAGGGGGGTCTATTGGAAAGTATTAAAGGCTCTGGCCCCCAGGATTATCGGCATTTATCTGTTCGGTCAGCTGTGAGTATCATTCTTGACCGACTGATGGGCTCATGGTAACAAGTCAGTCTCTTATTCGTTGCTTAGTGTCTTTAATTTAAGTAAAGAATAATACGAATCAAAGCTTGAAGGATGGATATTATGGCAAAAAAGAAAACCACAAAAGTCGCTAAAGATAACGCTGTTGAAACCGATCTCATTCGACGTGTGACTTACAAAAAAACTTCTAAATCCATCGCGTCTTTTCGCTCTGGTGATACAGTCACAGTTTACGTAAAAGTAAAAGAAGGCGAAAAAGAACGCGTTCAGCTTTACAAAGGCCTCGTGATTAAGATCCAAGGTAAGGGACCTACGAAAGTTTTCACTGTTAGAAAAATTTCTGCAGGTATCGGAGTTGAAAGAACTTTCCCATTCAACAGTCCCTCTGTGGACAAAGTTGAACTTGTAGCCACTGGTCAGGTTCGCAGATCAAAGCTTTATTACCTACGTGGTCTTGATGGAAAAGCAGCTCGTATTAAATCTGAGCTCGCGGTTCCTTCTTCTGCAGCTACAGCCACTGAAGAATAGTGAAAATTAAAAGTTTAGAGAAAATCGACTGGAAGCCCTTCTGCAAAGAGGGGCTTTTTGTTATTGGCGTTGATGAAGTTGGACGGGGATGTCTGGCAGGGCCTGTCTATGCGGCAGCAGTTGCTCTGTCTCATCACGAGTGGGATCAGGAGCTCACAGATTCAAAGCTCTTATCCGAAGACCGTCGAGAGCACTGGGCCAGCCGCATCCAAGCCAGCGAAAAATTTGGCATCGGGATCGCAAGTGTAGAAGAAATTGAACAATTGAATATTTTGAAAGCCAGTCTTCTTGCGATGCAAAGGGCCGTCGAAAATTTGAATGTTCAAAAAGGGATCGTCTTGATTGATGGGAATCAAAAAATTCCCGGCCTCATGGGCTTTGAACAGAAAACCTTTGTGAAAGGGGATTTGCGTTTGGCCCCCATCAGTGCCGCCTCCATTGTGGCTAAAGTCAGTCGTGATCAATACATGAAAAGCTTAGCGAAGGTTTGGCCGCAGTATGGATTCGATATTCACAAAGGGTACGGAACACCCCAACACAGAAAATCCATTCAAGAATTCGGTGTCACTGACTTGCATCGAAAAACTTTTAGCGGTGTCAAAGAGCACGTCCAACTTCAAAATCCAACAGGGCTTGAACTCTGAGTATTATGTCGCTCAAAAATTAATCAGCCTTGGATATGAGCTATTGGCCCACCGATTCCACACACCGTTTTCGGAAGTGGACTTAGTTTTCAAAAACAAAAAAAATGAGTTCGTTCTTTTGGAAGTCAAAACCCTTAGAAATTGGGCCTGGATGGAGAATCGAATTTCTCATGTTCAACAGTTAAGGTTATTAAGAGCTGCTCAGTGGTTACAATCGAGCCAAAATAGGCCCGTTCACTTAGCCGCCGCCTTTGTAGTTAAAAACAAAGTATTATTTAGATTAATTTCTGAATTGATCTAATGTGGATCTGGCAGGCGCAGGCTTAGGGACTCCATCAAAGCTAAACTCAAAGCCAATCAGAGTTCGAATATCACCGCCCACTTGCTGATCTTGGGTGAAATTAATTTGCCAACATTCGCCTGGTGGTTTGAGTTGTGCAATATATCCCCAGGATTTAATTTGTTGTCCTTGAGATGAATTCTTAAAATTATTATCAAATACAAACTGGCCCACAAAGTTCAGTGCACGGGTGGAAAATCCAAGTCCAAAGCTGATATCTTCAACTCGCTTGGATTCTTCGGCATCTTGGCCTTGAACGATGGTGTAGGTTTTCTCGAGGCCCAGTTCAAAAAACTGTCCCTTATCATTAATAAAAGCTGTCCTTGTTTTCACGTTTGTTACATTTTGTTTTGGAAAATAATTGAAGTTTGTATTGGTCTCGATGTTGTTAAATCGAACAGTCAACAGTCCTGCAAGATCCGACCAGGGGCTGACGCCATTTTGTTGGGCTTCACGACTGAGGTTGTAACTTTGAGAAAGTTTAAATTGAACCACCTGCCGGTACTGGCCAGCTATTCCATTCCAAAGTCGCTGGATCAAACGATTATTTAATGACAATGTAATTAAATTTCGATCCAGGATTCTGTCCACTTCATCAAATTGAACACCCAGGCCGCCCCTCAAGTCTCCATCGCTCACCGGTGTGGCAGATCCTGCAGACGGTGTAACAAAAGTTTGTGAGGGAAAAAAATTACTGTCCTCCACATCTAGGATGGGAATGTTGGCATAGGAAATTTCAGGTTCGATCAGATGTTTAAAGCGTTCGCTCTCGAGCTTGCTATCTCCGAATACTCGAGAAAACTGCATGCGACCTGAAAGTTCAGTTTTTAAAAATCGTCTTGAAAGTTGGCGATCCTCACCCACGGGAAAAAAGTACTGAGTTTCTCGGTAGGTCATTTTGGGAATGATATCGATAATTTCATTGTAACGAAAAAATCCTGACACTTGAGGCTTGAAATCAATTCGCTGTCCGACTCGAATCAAATCTCTTCCTTCATTGAAAACTCCGTCAAATTGATATTCGCAAGTGGGACTGTCATCACAAAGAGGTCCTTCACTGTTATCGGGAAACTTGAAAGTTCCATTATCCGTTAAGTCATCATAGCCCTGAAAGGATCTTGTGAAATTAGAATAACGAAAATCCCAGTTGTAGTGAAAGGGTGTGTTGTCAATTTTTTGAGACGTACGAGAAAAACTAATCTCTGGAAGTCTGTGAACAGCGTCTTCGTTATTGGACAGTGGGTCTGCACGGAGAAGGTTAATATAGTAGGAGCTATCCACACTGGAATGAAGAGAGTGGGTGTTTTTGCTAAAACTGATTCGATTTTCTAAAGCAGAATCACTCAGGCCTCGTTGAAAAGATTCTTTTTCAAAATCGAGAGGAAATCGAAGATCAGAGGCATTGTGAACTTGCATTCGCTGTGTCCAACCATTTTTTAATTCCAAGTGGTGCTGATAAAAAATAGACCAGCGACTGAACTGAGTAAATTCGCCTGGGTTACTTCTAAATTTTTGTAAGGACCCATCAGACTTTGCAAAAACTCGGTCATTGATCCAAGCTGTGTCCAATTCACCCTTTGATTTTTCCGACAGGACGTAGCGGTAGTTGGCAAGGCCCATCAATCTTCGTTTTTCAAAATTTTTCAAAGTGATTGTTAAGTCTTGGCTGCGATCCAAGGCCCAAAAATAACTTTGAGCGTACTCGGCTCCACCATCTTCTGATGAACCAATAGTCGGTGTGAGCAGTCCTGATTGTCTGTCGCTTTTTAACGGAACTATCAAATAGGGAAACCAAAGAACGGGAATGCCTCCCACTCGCATGACTGAATTTTTAATGTAGGCATAGCCACCCAGTTCTGCTCGGATGCTTTGACCCGTGAAGCTCCAAGTGGAAGGACAATTAGTACAGGCTGTGTAACTGGCATCTTGAACGTAAAATTCGTCATCTCCAATTTTTTGTAGAAGCTCACCTTCAAAAGTCACATTGCCAGAGCTGACATAACCATTTTTGATAATTCCTGTGCCAGTTTCATAATCTAATAAAATTTGATCCCCAACCAAACTTTGCGCAGAAGTGGTCACACGGACGTTTCCGGACAACTCCAGTTTTTTTGAGCGCAGAAATAAAATGGCATGATCTGCTAAAATATGTTGATCACCTCGGACGATTTGCACTTTTCCATGGAGTTCGACTTGTTCATTTTCTTGATCGCGAATGAGCTCTTCTGCCTGCATAGTGAGGCCTTGTACTTTTGCAGAAGGCGCGGCCAAGCTTGATGTGTTGACCAACAAACCAATCAACAGAGTTAAAATAGGAAGAGAACGGGGTCCAGGGACTTTCATCTAAAGTAGTGTAGAGAGTGCTTTTCTGCTTGGCAATCTGGTCTTATGTCGCCTGTGGCAAATTATGAGACAGCCGATACAAAAACATCTGGAGGTTTTATGCAAGCACAAGTGAAGCAAAACGGTGATTGGACTGTCGTCATGGTAAAAGGTCGCATTGAGCTTGAAAAAACCGCTGCGTTTCGTGAGGCTTGCCTCAAATCGCTCAGTGCGGATCGAGTGGTTTTTGAAATGAGCAAGCTGCAATTTGTTGGATCTACTGGAATGACTGAGTTTTTTCAATGTTTGGCAGATGTCGAAAAGGTCAACGGCTGTCGAGTCCATATGGTGGGATTATCAGAAGACTTCAAAAAGTTTGTTCAAATTTCTTCTGCAGCCACATTAAGTGCATTTTCGAAAATCGAAGAGGCCTTTAGCTTTGTGGCTCCTGAAAACGGATCTCCTGTAATTTCTGACTTAAAGAAAGATTAAGATTTTCCAGAGCATTGAGGCTTTGGGTTAATCTTTCCGATTCTTCATTTTTTTGATTCCACATAAAACGCATGGTTTCGAGCTGACGGCGGATCTGAATAAGCTCCTGCTCCATTTTCTCTTTTTCATTTTGATCGTCTAAAATATGAGTTTTCAAATCTTGGTTTTCAATTTCAAGTCGAGTTTGAGCGCCCGTTTGTTGATTGAGTTTTTGCTGTAATTTCAAAATCTCAGTTTCCAAGCGAGTTTTGAGTTCTGATTTCGTTCGATCCAGTTCAATCACACGATTTTCCAATTCAGCTTGATCTTCAAGCCGCTCTGAATTTTTCAAGAGTTGATCTTGAGCGATCTTAAGTTGAAGCTTCAACCCACGATTTTCATCTGTCAGGGCTTGAGTTTTCTTCTCAATTCGGTCAATCACATCATGGCGTTGTTTTTGAACCTCATCGATTTGATTTTTACTTTGTCTAAGAACCTCTTGCATTTGAAGTCTGACATCATGCAATTGAGATTCTTTGTGAATCAGCTGTCTTTTGATCGACTCAGAGGCGGTGACGGCTGTGTCTCGAGATTGTTTTAAGCTTGTGATATAGGGCTTAACCTGAAGTCTAATTTTGTCGTGATACTTTCTAAATCTTTCGACCTCAGCTTTTAAAAATTCAAGCTTTCGCAAGTTTTCACTTAAAGTTGTTTTCTCGAATTCGAGCTCATCAACTTTTGATTTCCAAGCCTGATCTTTTTCTTTTAAAATTTGAATTTGATCGTTCAAATTTGAAATTTGATTTTTCTGATGGAAATTTTCTGTTTGAAGCTCTTGGTTCATATCCTCGAGGCTGGCCAGCCTTCTGGAGAAAACCTTCATCCTTTGCATGAGCTCTTCATTTTGAGAAATCAAATTTTCAAGAGCAGCAGATTTGATGAGATCCTTTGAAACATAATTATTGTTATGATCGTTTGTGATCTCGGTCTCGTTTGAAAATTCATGATCTTGTAATAAAGTCTTCAATTCCATACATTTATCGTCTCAAATTCATACAGAACTTGCAAAGGTCCAGCCCGCATTTAGGCCAGATTCCTAGACCTAGGCCCATCAAGACTGGACTCCATTCGACCGAAAAGAAGCGTATGTCAGGATCAGCTGCAAAGGTCGATAAAAATCAAATTGAAAAAGCGATGACTGTGGCTCAGACCCAACAGGAATCCAAAATCTTTGAGATGTCTCGAGAACCCTTAGATTTTGGTAAAGCTGACAGCTTGAGATACAACATTTTAAGTTGGGTCTTGGATGAAAAGTATGACAGAGCCATTCAAGAGTTAAGAAACTTCATTGATCACGATTCTGAATTTCCTAACTTTAAAGCAAAAGTTGAAAGACTGACTTTGCATGCCATAGACCTGGTGTATGCAATCAAAGCCAAAAGGAATTTCCCCGGACTCTCAAGCTTGACCAGGGCTAAACAACAGGAGCTTCGCGAAAAATTTAAATTTCACTTTAAAGAATTACAAGATGTCATGAAGCGGGTCGAAAAAATTCAAGTGGACTTAAGAATCGAAGATGCCAGATCCACAATTTACATCATTCGAGCCTTGCTACTGGCTGGCGCGGCTCTTTTATTACTTTCTTTCATTATTGATATCGTCAACGGGTTGGCCGCGACGAGTACAGTTGTGGTAGAAGACCTATTAGATCAAATCGTCGAGCTGATTTTCGGTCAGCTCGGGATGTAGTTACTTAATGATCAGTTTCTCTGTGGCTTCAAGAACAGGAATGTACTGACCTCCGCTGAGATCTTTTCCATTCACAAAAAATGCAGGTGTTCCGCGAATTTCAGCAGAAATTCCTTCCTGAGCCATTTTTTGAATTTCCACTTTTGTGGTGTCTTCCGACATACAGGTTTTTAATGAGTCGCAATTTGATGTCACACCAAGCTGACAAAGCAGGGCATCTGTACTTTCAACATTCGGCATCTGTCTGAAATCTTCTTGGTTTTTAAAAATACTTTCTGACATTTCCCAGCCCTTGCTTTCAAGCTTTTGCGCACAGAAGGTCGCAAACGCGAGTCTGCACGAAATGCCGTCACCGCGACCTCCGAAGGAAGGTCCCGGGTTACAAGTGCCATCCAATGGAAAAGGTTTAAAAATCAAAGCCACATCCGTTCGAGACTGTGTGAAGGCCTTAACCGACGGAGCTGCGAATTTACAGTGAGGACATCTAAAGTCTGCGAACTCGACAATCACCATTTTGGCTTGGTCCACCGGTGCGCCCATATGGAGGCCTAATGAAAGATCAAATGAGCGAACGGGAGCCGCTTGCCAAGCTGTGACCTGATCATTGATGACGCCTTGAGCTCGGGAGTCTGACATGGCACCGCCAAGGGCACCAGATAAAATCAAAACAAAAACAGGAACTGCAACTAAAAAACCATAGGTTGTTTTGTCTTTTGCGAGGGAAACTATCGGGCTGATAATTTTAAACGGCGAAAGGCCCGCGACGACCAGAAGTCCAAGGCCGATAAACGAAATGCCATAGGCGATAAAACAAAACAGACAAAGATTTTTTAGCTGAGTAAAAGAGATAACAAGCATGACGACAGATGCAATCGCGCTGACAAGCGCACCCACTTTTGTGGCGTTACCCCAGAAAGAATCCGATTCCTTTTGCACCCAAGTGACGACTTGAACAATCAAAAATAGAAAATTAACGACCAGGGCCCAAAGGGCCAGGGGATAGCCAAAAAGCTGAGCATACTTTGAGCTGCTAACTGCGTCACAGTTCCAAAGACTGCTCAAATTGCAAAAGCTGCCGCCATGGGCAGAGCCATTTTGCAAATCATAAAATTTTTGGGCTAGGTAAAAATGAAGTCCGATGGCTAGGATTGTGAAGAACACATTGATCAAGAGTGGTTTCGTTTTTATCATGGATAAAATCAGAGCATGTTTTTTTAGGGCCTGCAAGGAGTTCGTGGTCACATGAGTCCATCTTCCGAGATAAAAAAAGAGCTCTATAATCGAGTGCGCCAAGAAGTCGATGAAAAAATGGGCAACCAGGGCCCCGAGATTAAAAACCTTGAAAAAACGATGACTCGTTTTCAAAAGAGATCTTGGAAATCTGTGACAACCTCTTCCTTTGAAAAAGCGATTTTTAAAACCCCCCTCGTTTTTTGGGGTGATTTCCATGGGGTCCGTCAATATCAGCGCTCACTTCTTCGTTGGCTTGAGATGCGCCCCGAAGGTCCTCAGCAATCATTTTGCTTGGCCCTGGAGTGTCTGCCGCATAGCAAGCAGCAAGTGATTGACCAATACCTCAACCATCGGATTTCAGAAAAAGAATTTCTCGAGCTTGTGGAGTGGCAAAAGTCTTGGGGGTTTCCATGGGAACATTACAAGCCTCTTTTTGATCACGCCAAGCAAAAGGGTTTTCCAATTTTGGCTTTGAATACAAATCGTCCTGGTTCCAGCTTAAAAAGTCGTGAGAAGAAAGCCATGCAATTGATCCAGGCGCTTCAGAAGAAAAGTCCAGGCCTGCAAATTTGGGTCTTGTATGGAGAGTATCATCTCCTTCCCAATCACTTTCCAAATTTATTTAAAAAACAGAAAGATCGATGCCTCTTTGTCCTTCAAAATGCAGACGATTTGTATTTTCAAAGACCACCAAAGAAAGAGAAAGAAGTGAGTCTGCTCAAATATGGCTCCAATTTCTTTTGTCAGCAGTCCGTTGCTCCTTGGATTAAATGGCAATCTTACCTTTTGTTTTTGGAAACGCTCGAGGATGTGGAGTTTGAAGAAGGTTTCGATATCTCTGAGCATATCATCAAGCTGTCTGGATCTTTGAGCCAAGAGCTTCGCTGGGATTTTCAGTCTGACGCTGTTTCAGCCATTACAATTGATGACCCTCAGCTGTGGAAAAAGATAAAACTCTGTTCAGCTAACGAGAGAAGAATTCTAGAGAAAATGGTGCAAGAGGGCTTTAGTTTTGTTTCCAATCAGAGAAGTTGGTCATTCCTTGGACGAATGACAGTGAATGAAATGGGATCTTTGGCATTTATGAATCTTTGGTTTCAAAATTGTCCAGGGCTGACCTGGCCAGATCGAAATCGCTGGAGACATCAAGAGTGGCAACACTTAATTTGGATCATGAGTTTTTGCTATTTTGGCTCTAAAATTTTAAATCCCCATCGGAAAACGCCGCTTCTGTCGGACTTACAGAGCCTCGCTAAGTCAGGGTATCAGCCCTTCGAGCGGCAAGCAGCCCGAGTGGTGATCAATTATTGGCTGCAAAGAAATCTGAATCGATTTGAAAATATTTTTGAAACCACGCCGTCTGATCGTGTGCAGTTTTTAGCTGTGAGCTGGATCGCGGGATTAATTGGAGAGCAAATCTATTCAGCTTTTGAAAACAAAAGACTAAATCTGGATTCATTGAAGGCCTATTTGAAAAAGGATCCGAGTCAGACCCATTTTAGTGTGGTGATCCAAAGCCTGGATGAGATTCTTTCAAGTCCTGAAGCAAAAATTTAAAAATTACTTTTTGGAAACCCGAGTTCTAAATTCTTTGCCGGGCTTAAAGCGGGGAACAGACATGCCTGGAACTTCAGCATATTCGCCGGTTTTCGGATTTCGACCGGGACGGGGTTTTCTAAGAGTGCGAATGAAAGAACCAAAGCCTACGAGTTTCACTTCTTCTCCTCGTGAAACAGTTTTCTGAATCAATTCCAAAGTAGCATCTAAAACATTTTCAGTTTGGTTTTTTGGAATTTTGAGACGTTCCGCCAGCTTTTCAACAAACTCTGCTTTGTTCATTTCAGGTTCCTTCGCGCACTCGATGTTCAAGGAAAAGAAAGCTAATTGCCACTTGATCGAGGGTCAAGAGAACTGTATTCTTATGACATGCTTGCACAACTAAAAGAGTCTTTAGCTGCTCAAATTTCTACCATTGCTGGTGTGAGCGTTGTTGACATTCAAAAAGCACTTGAAGTTCCTAAAAATTACGATCATGGGCATCTTAGCTGGCCCTTGTTTAATTTAGCGAAAAGTTTGAAGCAAAATCCTCAAAATTTGACCCTTGAGATGAAAACAAAAATTGAATCTCTTCAATTAAATGAAATTCTGAGTGTTGAAACTCTCGGTGGGTTCTTGAATTTTAAATTCAAACCCCAGGCCTTGGCGAAAGCTCTATTTTCTAATTTGCAATCAGGATCCAGCCTGTCGAAAAATCAAATCGGCCATCAGCAAACCGTAGTGATTGATTACTCTTCTCCAAATGTGGCTAAAAAAATGCACGTGGGTCATCTGCGTGGCACCATCATTGGTCAAGCCATTGTCAATTTGCACAGAACCTGTGGATTCCATGTGGTCGGTCTCAATCATCTCGGTGATTGGGGAACTCAATTTGGAAAGCTCGCCTGGTCCATCGAAAAATGGGGCGCCGAACTGGGCGAAAAGTTGTGGACCATTGATGGGCTTCTTGAGCTCTATGTCAAATTCCATGACGAATCAGAAAAAAATCCGGAGCTCGAAGGTTTGGCCAGTGCTGAATTCTTAAAGTTAGAAAAAGGGGATGCAAAACTCACAGCTATTTGGAAAAAGATCATTGATGTTTCAATGCTCGATTACAATCGCATTTACCAAATTCTAAACGTCAAGCATGACCAAGTGATCGGAGAGTCTTTTTATAATCAGCACCTCCAGGGTGTGGTCGATCTATTAAAACAGAAAAATCTTTTGCAAACCAGCGAAGGTGCACAAGTGGTCATGTTCGATGAAGTCGAAAAATTGCCACCCTGTTTGATTCAAAAATCCGATGGGGCTTCTCTTTATGCCACTCGTGATTTGGCCTCGGCTATTTACCGTCATGATGTTCTCAAAGGGGATCAGCTGATCTACATCGTTGGTGCCGAGCAGACTTTGCACTTCCGACAAGTCTTTAAGGTACTGGATCTTTGCGGATTTTCATGGGCTAAAAATTGCCACCATATCAGCCACGGTTTGTATCGATTCAAAGAAGGAAAAATGTCGACCCGAAAGGGCCGAGTGATTCATTTGGAAGATGTTTTAGACACCGCGATCGAGCTGATCACAGAGGTCATGAAAGAAAAGCGGCCCGAGCTTTTAGATCAAAAACCAATCATCCAAAAAATTGCGATCGGCGCTGTGATTTTTAATGACCTCATGAATGATCGCTCGAAAAATGTTGAATTTGATTGGGACCGAGCGATCAGCACTGAAGGGGACAGCGGGCCCTATGTGCAATACATGGCGGTCCGGTGTAAAAGTATTTTGAAAAAAAGATCTTCCTTTGCACCGAGCTCTTTAGATTTTCAATCTGACTGGAATGATTCCGAGACCAAATTGATTTACTCCCTTCTTCAGTTTCAAGAAGTTGTGAAGGCATCATGTACGCAATTTAAACCGAATTTGCTGGCCCAGTACCTGCTACAGGTTTGTACCGAGTTTAGCCACTTCTACCACCTCAATCGTGTTTTAGATGAGCCCGCGGAAATCGAGAAAAGAAGACTTTCATTGGTTTTTCTGACTCAAGCTGTCCTCGTCGAAGGTCTAGGTTTATTGGGGATAGATTCACCGGACGCGATGTAAATTAGGACTTAAAATCTGACCAGGATCCACCGATAAAGCAGTGTGATCAGACAAAAAAATTGGATTTTTATTTGTTTTACAATGTTCATCCTGACGGGACTCGTTTGGTCCCATGGTGTGTTTCAAACCTATTTCGCCGCACAAGCGGACAATCAATATGTATCTGAGAAATTGAAATCTGAGCTGGCAAAACTAAAAAGTGAAAATCAACTTTTGGGATATCAATTTGAGGACTTCAGACAAAATGCAGCTTTGCATTGGCCTGAAGCCCGCAAAAAAGATTACCGTTGGCCGGCCAGTGTGGTTTTGGATTTGTCCTCTTCACAGTATGAAAAAGGGCGAGTCCATTTTAAAAAGGGACAGTTCACAGAGTCGGTCCAAATCTTTGAGCTTTTGATTACTGAATTTCCCTATTCCAAATGGATCACTGAAAGCTTTTATTACCGTTGTGAATCTTACTTTCAGCTTCGTGATTTCAAAAATTTCACAGCCTGCGCAGCCGAGATGGTGGAGCTGTTTCCAGAAAATACTTTGACAGGATTTCAACTTTTGAGACTCGCACAAACTCATGAAATCCATGGGCAAATGCCAGAGGCGTTTGAGCTCTATCGTCTCGTTGAAAATCAATTCAAAAGCGAGAGTGTTCTTGTTAATCAGGCGGGGGAATCGGTCACTCGGCTTCGAGGTGAGTTTTGAGAATCCTGACGATTCTTCTCATGGCCTTGATTTCCACGGCCGAAATTCGTGTCAAAGCTGAGCTCAACAAATCTAAGAGCTTTATGTGCGAAGACACGGCGATGAATCAGAAAACATTGATCGACGGTTGTGTTTGGATCCGCCATTTAAAAAAAGAAAATCTTAAAACTCTGCATGCTGAAGTTTATGGTCAGCAATCTGATTTTTTTGTAGAAGTGAAAGATCAAAAAATTTATTACTACAATCACCGAGGACTTTTAAATTTGAAGCTTCGTGATGGTCAAAAAGTTGTCTTGCCGGCAGGATTCTATGTTTGGATTTCTGAAATCAATTCGAATAAAAAAAATGAGACCGGGGTCATTTCACCTATCGAGAAATCCCACGTCTTGTCCTTAGCCTCGATTTGGGAAGGTGATGATAAATCCCTTAAATCCTTACTCGGCTCTTATCAAAAAGCTTGGGGATCCAATAATGAACTCGCAGCCGAATACTACAAAAGTCTAGTGGGTCGACGTCTAGCTTCGATCGAGTCTGAAAAATTAAAGAAGCTCACCCAAGAAGAGCGCGCCGCGCGTGCCAGACAAAAACAGCAGAAGATGTTGTTTGACCGAGTTTTTAACCGGTAAAAGCAAGGCCTCAGTCTTGTGAATCATCAATTTTTCGGTCCATTCTGAGACATCATGATATTCTTGAAGCTGGTGTTTAACATCATTGTTTCAAGGAGTGATTCATATGTCAGTTTCAGGAACTGATCGAGCGCGTTTCAATCAACGTTTGACTGAGACTCGTGAAGAAGCAGAAGAGCGTGAAGCAAAGCTTTTGCTGCGAAAAAATGAACAGTTAAAAAGAGCCGAACAACGGCATCAAAAAGAATTGGCAAGACTCAATGATTCTTACAGAAATCAACTCTCGAGCATCCGTGATCAACAAATGGAAACCCTATCAGAGCGAGATTCTGACTATCAAGCTGGGACTGAAAAATTACGCAAACAGTATTCCAATCAAATTCAAAGAAAATATGAAAATAGTGATTTAGAAAAATCTCAAATCAAGGATAACTACGAAAGTCGCATCGCAAAGCAAAAAGAAATCAGCGAGATGCAAAAAGAGAATCTACTGACAAAGCAAAAAGCTGAGATTAAAAATCGGGATTCAAGCCTGACAGAAATTTCAACAAAATCCCAAGAGAAAATGAAACAGGCCATTGATAACAACTCGAAACGAATGCGGGATGCTCACGAAAAGGAAATGGTGGCTCTTCGTGCCAGCCGAGAAAAACAACTTCGAGACACAGAGTTGGAAAAATTACGAACTCGTGATGCTTTTGAAGGCCAAGTGGATTCGGAAAAAGCAAAGAATGAGTATCAAGAGGCTAACTGGAGAACCAAATACAATGCGCTTTATGAAAAGGCATTTGATCCAGACAATGCAGAAGGACCCACTCGATCACAAATGTTGAAGGCAGAACTTGAAAACCTAGAGAATCGATACAGTAAAAAGTATGAGCAAAAAGCCAATCAGATGGAAGAGAACCGAAATGCCTTTGAGCAGACGGTTTCCAATCGAGTGAATAATCAGGTGAAATCTCGGGATTTAAAAATTGCAACCCTTCAAAACAAAGTGGCTCAGCAGGCCGTGAATGACCGAAGGCTAAGATCCTTAGAGCAGAAGAATTTGACTAATGCCTATGAAGACAAAATTGGAGACTTAGAAAGTCAAAAAAGCCAGATTCAAGAAGTGATGCAGGATTTGAACTCTGAGCGAATTGGTAAGATGAAGCAGCAAAATGAAGGCGTGCTTCGAATGGCCACAACAGACTACAGGTCTCAAGCTCAAATCGAGAAGGCCCGCAATCAGGAATATCTCAGTCAGCTTCAGCTCATGCAGGAAGAAAACTTGGACCGTGTGCAGACGAGAGCCGAAAACAGAGTTGATAAATTAGAAAGAACAACTAATCAAACAACTCAAAAGTTGACTGAATTTTTTAATGAATCCATTGATCTGAATCGTGATGGCTTCGAGAAGAAGATCGTCGATCAACGCGAAAAGAATCTTCAGCTGCAAAGTCAAAATCAAAAAATGATGAGTGAAAAGTTTAGAAAGCTTGAAAAATCTTTTACTCAGCGATTAGACTCAGCAGTGGAGACTTACGAATCAAAACTTCAAGAAATGAAAGACCGTCACGAAAAGGAAATTAGATCTGTTATGACCCAAGAGAAAATCAAAACCCAGGACCGTGAAAAGGGCCACAGAACAGAGCGTGACAGCCTTGAAATGAAATACGAATCAAAGCTTGCGATGATTCAAGAGCAGCATCAGGAACAGCTAGATCGCATTCAAAGTCGACATCAACAGGACATGCGAGATCTTGCACTTAAAATGAATCAGTATAAACGGAAAGCGTAAACACCATGTTAGCAGAACGCCGAGTAAAAATTGTTGCCACCATCGGTCCCGCCACGTCTTCTCGTGAAAGCTTAAAAAAGGCCATCCAAGCTGGTATGAATGTGGCAAGACTCAATTTCTCTCATGGGAAGCATGAAGATCACTTGAGTGTTCTCAAGTCCATCCGAGAGCTTTCAGTTCAGCTACAAGCTCCGGTCAGTATCCTTCAAGATCTTCAAGGACCCAAAGTCAGAGTCGGAAAATTTGAAGCAGGTTCAATCGAAATCAAATCTGGTGAAATTGTCACTGTTACAATCGAAAATGTTTTAGGAAAACCGGGATTGATTCCCAGTGATTTTAAAGAATTGATCCTCGTCGCTAAGCCAGGTGTTCGAATTTTACTTGATGATGGTTTGATGGAACTCGAAGTCATCGAGTCGGGAAAAAGTGATCTCAAGGCCAAAGTGATTTACGGTGGCACATTGAAAGATCGAAAGGGAATGAATTTGCCAGGCGTTCCTTTACCAATTGATTGTCTCACGGAAAAAGATCGCAAGGATTTAGAATTCGGTATCGAGAATCAGGTGGATTACGTGGCTCTCAGTTTTGTCAGACGTGGTCAAGACATCCGGACACTCAGAGAAATTTTAGAATCCAGAAAATCAGAAGCAAAAATCATTGCTAAAATCGAAATGGTCGAAGCCTTAGATAATTTAGAAGAAATTATTCGGCTGAGTGATGCAGTGATGGTGGCACGGGGTGATTTAGCAGTGGAAGTGGGATCCTCAAGGCTTCCAGGATTTCAGAAAAAAATTATTAAATTATCCAATCAAATGCAAAAGCCTGTGATCACAGCCACTCAAATGTTGGACTCCATGGTGGAAAATCCAAGACCCACTCGGGCTGAAATCACAGACGTAGCCAATGCGGTTCTGGATGGCTCTGATGCCCTGATGCTCAGTGCAGAGAGTGCGAGCGGGATGTATCCTTTTATTTGTATCAGAACCATGCACGATATCATCACTGAGGTGGAAAAAAACGAAGAGCGTTACTACAAAATTTCCATGGAGCAAGAGTTTTTGAGTATCCCTTCTGCCATCGGAGCGAGTGCTTGTTTGTCAGCGCTCAAGCTCAGTGCGAAGGCGATTGTTTGCCTCACGACCACAGGAAAAACAGCCAATATCATTTCAAGTTATAGACCTCAAGCTAAGGTGATTGCAGTCACTGATCGGATTGACGTTCTGAATCGGCTCGAGCTGATATGGGGAATTCAAACATTTCTGATTCAAGATTATAAAAACATGGAAGAAATTCTTTCCCAAGTCGACCGGATTTTGGTGAATTACGGGCTGGCAAGGACGGGTGATCGAATCATCTTAACATTGGGACAACCCATCGAGATTGGTTCTAAGACCAATGCCTTGTTTGTGCATGTTGTAGGGGCTGAAAAGGATATGAAGTTTGCAGACACCCAGTTGCCACTCAGATGTCAGAAGCTGCCGGTCATCTAAGAATTAGACAGTCGTGTAAAACTTAATACTTCAAAACAAAGTTCAGATGATTTGAAGAAAATCGAATAGAGTGTGGATTATGAAAACACTCTTGTTCTCCATACTCCTATCCGTGATCTCATTCGCACAAAACCCATTTCCTCAAGATGGTTTAAAACTATTCACAATTCATGGAGTTCAGATCGGTCAATCAACTGAGAAGGACTTGGTGGCTTTGGGGGCTCATCAGGTGAAAGAGGACGCCTACACATTGAATGGAATTTACTTTTGGCTGAATCCACTAAACCAACTTGTGTACAATGTGAACCAATCCATTCCCTCAAATTTGTGGCCCATGCATTGGCAGCAAATGGGACTGAATCAGAGCCTGACTTTCGAACAAGCGCCTCTGTGGCTTAAAAGTGTCGGATTTCTACCCATTTTAGAGGGCACCCAGTACCACGGCACCAGAATCACACAAAAATCTGTTTATTTAATAAAGATTGAATTTCAAAATCAAAAGATTTCGGCTGTTAGCCTCCTCAGCGTTCCTCGGCCGTAATTTGGTTGTTGATGTTTTAGGCAGGCTTAAATTTTTTTCATGGTTTAGCCATAAAAAAAGCGAATCTTTGAATCGGTGATATACACCTCTTGCAATCTTAAACAGGGGGTCAATTGTGAAAGTTTCTTTAGCAATTCTAGTTTCAGTTTTATTTTCAATACCTGCATTTGCAACAGTAGATGCCTTAACCAAGGCATGGATCGTGGTTGAAAACTTTCAAGAAGAAGGCAACTTCTCAATTGAGCAAGCTCCTGTGGCAGGTTGCTACGGATTGAATCAAGGTCCTCAGCTAGCACAGTTGACAGCACCTTATGAAGTCACCGTGTCCATGGGGTGCGGTAGTTTTGAGAAAGTAAAAATGAACATCAATGCACTTGTTTGTGCGAAAGTTGTGAAGAGTGTTGAGGCAGATAATTACACGGGGTTTAAAAAAATATTTCTTGATATCTCGGCTTGCCCTGCAAAAAACAACGCTCGTTTTGTGACTTTGGTTCGCACGGCAGTGAAGAAAAACTTTCCACAACTTGACGAAAATTATCGAGTTTTAAGAAGAGAAGTTGAACTCGTATTAATCAAATAAAAAAGGGGGTCTTTATGAAAAGTTTAATTTTAGTCTTAGGTGTTACTCTCGCTTCCATTTCTTCATTTGCGGGATCCTCTGGTTCACTGGATGGAAAATCTTTTTGTCGCACCGTGATTTCTGATGGATACTTCGGTCAGCCGAAAGGGGAGCGTCAGCACTGCATCAGTTTTAAAAATGGAGTCGCCACTGATAATTCAAACACCTTCTTTGGAAATCCACCCAAAAGATTTCCCTACGCAACCCGAGGTCTTCAAGTGATGTTTGATAATTCCACTTACTCACTTTCAGCTCAAAAAACCATGCTGAAAACTGTTAGAGGATCAACCACTGCTGGAACTGTTTTTAAATTAGTTATTAGATAATGAAGAAGCCTGACTTCAAAAAATTGAAGTCAGGTTTTCTATCGTAAGCACTTCTTCAAGTCCCAAACAAAGCGCCAGTTTTTAGCGAGTGGTTCTAAATCTTCTAAGATCGCAGAAACAAAAACTGCTTTGTCTTGCATGGTTTTTTCACCCACAAGTTTTTTATCCACCAACGGATTCATATCTTCTGCGCGAAACACATAACCTAAGTCCCGCATGGAATCGTTTTGCATTTCTGTGACATTTATTTTTCGTACACCTTTTTCATTGGCGGGAACTTTTTTAGCGTAAAAAACCGCGGCCTCTAAAAATTTAACTTCGGCTTCAGATAGGCTGATTTTATCTTTGTCTTGTTTGAAGATCCACTCGTTGTACCAATCGACGAATTTAATTAAAAAAGTCGGATTTAAATTGACGATTTTTTGTTGGCCTTCACCAAGATCTGTAATCTCAAACATTTTCAAATCTTTCAGACCTTGCAACATGCTTTGCATTTTATTTGTGGGCTCTTGAAAGATTTGAATCGTAAAATTTCTGAGACGATGTTGGGGCACAAGTAGGGTTTCGCCCTCTTTTTGGCCGAACATGGTGCTGACCATGTTGAGAATTGTAAGCAACTTATTGATTGTGTGAGGTGGAAATCTTTCTGAATCAGGATTTGCATTTTCTAAAAGCTTAATTTTTTTGTTCGCCTCACGAAGATTTTCATTCATGGTTTTCATGATGGCCTTTGTCCAAACGGGGAGAGCTTCCATTTGTTTTGTTAAGCTATCATAAGGCAAAACGATCACTTCAGATTCTTTGAGTGCTTTCACATTGGCTGATCTGGGTTTCATATCAAAAATCGCCATTTCACCCACCATGCCGCCAGGGCTGAGTGTGGCTAAAACAATTTCTGACGTCCCTTTGGTTTTGGTAATCGCTAGTTCACCGGTTTTAAGAATATACATAGCATCAGGGGCATCGCCCTCGCGGAATAAATAAGTGTCTCTTCCTACTTTTTTACCTTCAGCCATGAGGACCCATCCTTGCAAATTTTGAGAGCAAGTTTAGGGTCTCATGGGGCTCTAAATTTCGCCAATGACAATCGTCATCATTCAAGACCATGGTCCTTGAGAATTGAACCTCTACAGACTCATGGCTTTACAATTTGGAGAAATCTTAATTTTTCCCTCTGTGGCAGCCACGACTTTTTCGGGAGTCAAATCCGGTGCGTACTCGAGCAGTACGAAACCATCGGGTGTCACATCGATCACGCCAAAATCTGAAACAATTCGATTCACACACTTGCGACCTGTTAAAGGGAGAGTGCAGGTCTTTCGAAGTTTAGAATTTCCATCTTTGTCCGTGTGTTGCATGGCTACGATCACTCGTTGTGCAGAGGCCACAAGATCCATGGCGCCGCCCATACCTTTGACCATCTTGCCGGGAATCATCCAGTTGGCGATGTCACCTTTTTCGTCCACTTCCATGGCACCCAGAACCGTGAGGTCCACGTGCCCTCCACGGATCATGGCAAAACTATCACTGCTTGAAAAATAAGAAGCCCCGGGGGCCTCAGTCACAGTTTGTTTACCCGCATTGATCAGGTCTGCATCCACATCGGCTTCCTTCGGAAAAGGACCAATGCCGAGAAGTCCATTTTCACTTTGGAGCATGACATTTTTGTCTGGAGAAATATAATTGGCAACAAGTGTGGGGATTCCGATTCCAAGGTTCACGACAAAACCATCTTCCACTTCTTGAGAAATTCGCTTCGCTAATTGTTCACGAGTAAGAGGCATTTGAAGTTATCCTTTGCTGACTGTGCGTTGTTCGATGCGCTTTTGATAATTTTGACCTTGGAAAATTCTTTGAACATAAATTCCAGGAGTGTGAATTTGATCTGGCGGAAGCGTTCCCACTTCGACCAATTCTTCCACTTCGGCCACAGTGATTTTTCCTGCGGTGGCAGCCATGGGATTAAAATTTCGGGCAGTTTTTCTGAAAATTAAATTTCCAAATTTGTCGCCCTTCCAGGCCTTAACAAGTGCAAAGTCACCCTTGATTCCGCGCTCGAGGATGTATTCTCGGCCATCAAAGATTTTCACTTCTTTACCTTCAGCCACTTTGGTTCCAACACCTGTGGGGGTGTAAAATCCAGGAATCCCCGCGCCACCAGCACGAATTCGTTCAGCCAAAGTTCCTTGTGGACAGAGCTCCACTTCCAATTCACCACTCATGAATTGTTTTTCGAAAGTGGCGTTTTCACCCACATAGGAGCTGATCATTTTTTTGATTTGGTGAGAGTGCAACAAAATGCCCAGTCCAAAATCGTCCACGCCAGCATTGTTAGATACGCAAGTGAGGCCTGAAACTTTCATTTCCTTTAAAGCAGCGATACAATTTTCTGGAATTCCACACAAACCAAAACCGCCAACGACCAATGTCATTCCGTTTTTCAGATCATGAAGAGCTTTCATTGCATTTGGATAAACTTTTTTGCTCATAGTTTTACAGTCTTTCAATAATCAAAGCCACACCTTCGCCGCCACCGATACAAAGGCTTGCGCATCCGTACTTTTGGTTGTGAGTGTGAAGGCTATGAACAAGGGTTGTTAGAATTCGTGAGCCTGATGCGCCGATCGGATGACCAATTGCGATCGCTCCGCCGTGAACGTTGATTTTATTCGGATCAATGGAAAGGGATTGTTGAGCTGCCATCGTTACATTTGCGAAGGCTTCGTTGATTTCCCAAAGTCCGATGTCTTTGACTTCCAAATTTGCCACTTTCAGTGCGTTTTTAATTGCGCCCACAGGAGCAGTAGTGAACCATTTTGGATCCTGTGCGAAATGACCTTGAGCCACGATTTTAGCAATGGGTTTTAAGCCCAAAGCTTTCGCGCGGGATTCTGTCATCAATACGTGAGCACTTGCTCCGTCATTAATTTTAGAAGCGTTCGCTGCCGTGATTGTTCCTGCTTTATCAAACGCTGGCTTCAGGCCAGGCATTTTTTCAAATTTCGCTTTTCCAGGTTCTTCATCTTTTGTGACGATAACTTTTTCTTTGCCCTCGATGGTGACGGGGATAATTTCTTTTGCGAACGCTCCTGATTCCATGGCCTTATGAGCTTTTTTGTAGCTTTCAACTGCGAATGCATCTTGAGCTTCTCTTGAAAAATTAAAATCCTTTGCACAAAGCTCAGCTGCATTTCCCATGTGCCAGTTGTTGTAAGGATCCCACAAGCCGTCTTTCAACATGGAGTCGGCCATTTGAACATTTCCCATTCTGTATCCTGCTCGTGAATTTTCGAGCAGGTGAGGGGCTAAAGACATATTTTCTTGTCCACCCGCAATCACAACTTCAGTTCTGCCGAGGCGCAAAGAATCGGTGGCGAGCATGACGGCTTTTAAACCAGAACCACAAACTTTGTTGATCGTTGTGCAGGGTGTGCCAACAGAGAGGCCCGCATAAATCGCAGCTTGTCTTGCAGGAGCTTGTCCCGAGCCGGCTGTCAGAACTTGACCCATGATACATTCACCCACTTGGTCTGCTGTCAGGCCTGCTTTTTCCATGGCGGCTTGGATGGCGATGGCTCCAAGTCGTGGAGCAGGAAGTGAAGACAACACACCTTGAAAAGATCCAACGGCGGTTCTTACGCTTGAAACTATGACAACATTTTCCATGGTTTTTCCTTATTTTTGGGTTCGATTTTGATCACCCAAATTGGACATAAAAGCAGGCTCTGTCAAAACATGGTGAGTTGAATAGAATCAAAAGGAGTTGACAGGATTCTTCAAATCATTCAACGGTGAGTTCTATGGCAAAAACTAAGCTTAAAAAACAGACCAAATCCCCTGTAAAATCAAACTCTAAGCCCAAACAGAAGCCTGCGAAAGCAGCTAAACCTGTTGTAAAGGCGGCGCCAAAAGCTGCTAAGGGTTCTAAAGTACAGGAAAAATCTAAAACTACTTCGAAAGCATCAGCTCCTGAAAAAGCAGTTGCGTCAAAAGCCTCTCCAGCTGCCTCAAAAATTGCGCAAAGCGCAAAAAAACCGAAGGCTGCGAAAAAAGAAGTAAAGGCAAAAGAAGAAGAACTTGATCTATTTGATGACGGCGATGTGTCAGACAGCGAAGAGCTTTTAGAATATCAAGCTGAGCTTGAGATCAGTGAAGAGCTCGAAGAAGTTGAAGACACCGCTGAAGACATTTTAGAAGCCACAACAAGCTCAAACACCGATAATGAAGAAGATATCATTTTGACGGATGCTGACGGCAACAGATACTGCCGCGCTAAAGATTGTGATCAAACAGCTGCGGTCGACGGTTATTGCCGTTTTCACTACCTGCTTTTTTGGAAGCGAATCCAGATTCGAAAAGAAATTCTGATCGATGGAAAACTAGAGAAATACGTGGAGGATTTGACGTCACGTTACCCAGATAAATTCTTAGAAGTTTTAAGAAAAGATCTACGTACGACAAAAGACTTCTTGGCAGCCATTGCAGAGCTTGAAATCGACGAAAGCGCGGGCGAAAATGAATTTGAAGATGACGCTCAAACCTTTATTGACGAAGTTCGCGGGATTTCAGATGCCGCCAGTTCCAGCATGGAAGACGACGAATTCTAAATTGAGTGGCCCTTTGTTAGTGCAGGGGGCCTTTTCCAGATCCAGATGAGTCATCGGGGTCCTCATCCGAGTCAGAATCTTCCAAATCTTCCAAATCGTCTTCGGCCATTAATTCCACATCTTCCTCGGACTCTTCTTCATAAAGAAGCTTTTTCTCATCTAAGCCTAAAAGTTGGTTGGCTTCTTTCTCTAAGTTGGAGTTCTCAGCTGAATGCTGAATCCAGATTTTTTTGCCGTCAAACAGGCTTTCTGTCCAAGAATAGGGGAGTTCTTCAGCCTCTTCACCCTTGTCAAAATACTCAGCCATCAGGGATCCAATGGCGTCCACACAGGTGGTGAGTGCGATCAGCGCAGAGTCTTCCTTTGTGAGCTGGTAAGGCATGGAAACTTCAAAATTGTATTGGGTCAGTCTGCCTTCTTCAATGTGACCCACTCGGAGCAAGATTTCCTCGGGATAGATCTTACCTTCTGCAATGATTTTCATATTTTGCAGCTCATTGTGAAAGTTTTCTTTGAAGAGCTCTTGGATCTGGATAATCACATCTTGGGGAACCGGGGTCCATTTTTTTGAAGATTTCAAACGTGGCTTCATAAACACCCTCTTGGTTTTCTAAAAATTGACTTTTAGGCCTGGGCCCCTCTATAACCAAATTCCTTTTATGACACAACGAGAAACTGAACATCTGACTACTGAAGCGAAGCCAAATTCGGCCATCAATCATGACATCGGCAAAGGCCGTGGTGTTTATATTAGCACCTACGGTTGTCAGATGAATGTGAACGATTCCGAGCGCATGTACAGCCTGCTTGAAATGGTGAATTTTGCACCTGTTCCCACGATCGAAGAAGCCAGCATCATCATCATCAATTCCTGCTCGATTCGTGAAAAAGCTGTTCACAAAGTTTACTCAGAGGTTGGCACTTTTCAAAAATTAAAGAAAAAAAATCCTGACCTGTTGATTGGTGTCGGCGGCTGCGTTGGCCAGCAGGAAAAAGAAAAGTTGATGAAAAATCATCCGCTGATTGATTTTGTTTTTGGCACAGACGCCATCGATGAGCTACCTGAAATTCTCAATAAAGTTTTAACTAAAACCACAAAAGACAAAGTGGTCAGTGCTCAGTTCAAACATAAGCAGCCTTACCACGTGGACACTTTGGTCAGAAACCCAGGGATCTCGACTTTTGTGAATATCACTAAGGGCTGCGATAATTTTTGTAGCTTCTGTGTGGTTCCCTTCACCCGGGGCCGCGAAAAATCAAGACCTGTCAGTCACATCATGACGGACATTCATGCACTGGTCGCAAGAGGTGTAAAAGAAGTCACGCTTTTGGGTCAGAACGTGAATTCTTTCGAAGGTGATGCGGGATTTGATTTCGCAGATCTATTGAAAAAAGTGGCCGTGGAAACGGGAGTTGAAAGACTTCGTTACACCACTTCTCATCCCAAAGATTTTAACGAAAAGCTGATGCATGTGATCCGAGATCATCAAGATAAAATTTGTGAGTACGTGCACCTGCCTTTCCAAAGTGGAAACACCCGGATTTTAGAAAAAATGAACCGAGGCTACACTCGCGACGAGTACGTGGAAAAAATCAACCTGATTAAAAAACTCATTCCTGGTGCTGTTTTTTCAACAGATATCATTGTTGGTTTCCCTGGAGAAACTGAAGCCGAATTTCAGGACACTGTCAGCCTTGTGGAAGAAATTGGGTTCGAGACAATTTTTGCATTTAAATATTCGCCTAGGCCTAACACCAAAGCGGCTTTGATGCCTGATCATTTAGATGAGTCTGTGAAGTCAGAAAGACTCAACAGACTGTTTGATGTGCATGAAAAAATGGCCTTTGAGATGGTGAAAGTTTACGAAGGTCAAACACTTCAAGTGTTAGTTGAAAAGTCAGAGGCAGGCGGCGGAAAGCTTTCTGGAAGAACGACAACTAACAAGATTGTTTACTTCGAAGGTCCAGCCTCAATGGTAGGCCAAACTGTGCCAGTGAAAATCACTCGAGCCATGCCATCCGTCTTTCGCGGTGAGGTGGTCATTCAATGACAATTTTAAATGATTTTTTGAATCCTCAGGCGGTGGAAATGACTGAGGAAGAAATCTTTCATCAAAAAGACCTCATCGAATTGAACCCTGTTGGTATTTCAATTGCTCCCAACAACGAGCGACCCTTTTTGCTACTAAAAAATTCTGATGGCGAGCATGTTCTGCCTGTCTTCTTAAACCCACTCGAGGCGGGTGTGGCCCTGACTCAAAGTAATAAGTCGATCACACCCTTGACGCCCCATCGTTTTGCTCGCGAGCTCATGAAGTCTTTGGATGTTTCAATTCAGCAAATGGTATTTGTTCAAATCAAAGGCATGCATCAATTTGTCAGGCTTTATCTGCAAGGACATCCAAAAATGAATTCCATTAAACTTCGTGCGGACGAAGTCATGTCTTTAGCGCTAGAAATGAACGTTCCTATTTTTGCCACACTGGCTCATATTCAAAAAGCCAAGCTTTTAAACGCTCAGATGGAGTCCTTTTCACAAGATTTCATTAAGAAAGCAAAAGACCTCCAAAAAAATCAGCCCTACATGCTGTAGGTGTTTTACAATCAATTCAATGTGCGCCAAGATTTGAGTCACTGGAGGGCTCAAACTGTGTCGCAAAATTTATTTACCGCTCGTGGTTTCACTCCTAACGTTCATGAAAAAGCTTTTGTTGCTCCCACCGCCGCGGTCATTGGAAATGTCACAATCGAATCCGGTGCCAGCATTTGGTTTCACACCGTTCTACGTGGTGACGTGATGCCAATTAAAATCGGGCGAGACGCGAACATTCAAGATAACACTGTTATTCACGGCACCTTTGAAAAATACGGTACTACCATTGAAGAAAGAGTCACTGTTGGGCACTCATGTATTTTGCACGGAACCTATGTGGGCAGAGAGGCTTTGATCGGCATGGGATCAATCCTAATGGATAATTCGCGCATCGGTGCGGGTAGCATTGTGGGTGCGGGATCTTTAGTTACGGAAGGATCAGTCTTCCCGCCAGGTGTTTTGATTTTAGGAAGGCCCGCAAAGGTTGTTCGAGATTTAAAGCCAGAAGAGATCGCGTTTTTGCCAAAAAGTGCTGACAATTATTTATTTTATCAAACTTGGTACACCAACCCCAAAGGAACATAAAAATTCATGGAACAAAAATTAGCTCTCACTTTTGATGATATTTTACTGGTTCCTCAGTATTCCGAAATAATTCCTTCAGAAGTTCAACCTCGAACTTTCTTTGCAAGACACATCAGCCTGAATATGCCGATTCTGTCTGCCGCCATGGACACCGTCACCGAAAATAAATTGGCCCGGGTCATGGCTCAAAACGGGGGCTTAGGCATCATTCATAAAAATTTGAAGATCGAGCGACTAGCTTTAGAAGTTGAAAAAGTTAAAAAGTATGAAAGTGGAATGATTCAAGATCCGATCACGTTGGGGCCTGATCATTACGTCAGAGAAGCATTGGACGTAATGGCAAAATACTCGATTTCTGGGGTGCCGATAACAGTTCAAGGAAAGCTTGTAGGAATTTTAACAAATCGTGATCTTCGTTTTGAAACTAATATCGATCAGCCTGTGAAAAATTTAATGACCAAAGATAAGTTGGTCACGGCTGAAGAGGGCACGACTTTGGATCAGGCCAAAAAAATCTTGCAAAAGTATCGTATCGAAAAATTGCCAGTGGTGGATAAGAATGGATACCTCAAAGGTTTGATCACAATTAAGGATATTGAAAAAGCTCAAGCTTTTCCCAACGCCACAAAAGATACCAAAGGCCGATTGATTGCAGCAGCAGCTGTGGGTGTGGGAGCAGAATCTTTCGATAGGATCGAAGCTTTGGTCCAATCTCAAGTGGATGTGATTTGTGTGGACACAGCTCATGGGCACTCAAAAAACGTGATGGAAGTGGTCAGCTACATTCATGAGCGTCACCCCCAAGTGATCGTAATTGCCGGCAACGTGGTAACTAAAGAGGCAACTGAGGCTTTAATTAAAGCAGGCGCTGATGTTGTGAAAGTCGGTGTGGGTCCAGGTAGCATTTGCACCACTCGTGTGGTGACAGGTGTAGGAATGCCTCAGATTTCTGCCATTAAAGAGTGCGCTGATGCTGCTAAAAAATTGGGAAAAACAATTATTGCAGACGGTGGAATCAAGTTTTCAGGTGATTTAACCAAAGCTTTAGCTTTGGGTGCTAACACGGTGATGATCGGTGGTTTACTTGCAGGTGCAGACGAAGCGCCCGGCGAAACTATTTTGTTTCAAGGTCGGACCTACAAAGTTTACCGTGGCATGGGAAGTCTTGGTGCCATGAGTGACGGATCTAAAGATCGTTACGGTCAGGCGGACATCGTGGATGAAGATAAGTTGGTACCTGAAGGCATCGAAGGGAAAGTGCCTTACAAGGGGTCTGCCAGCGCAATTCTTCATCAGCTAGTCGGTGGGTTGAAGTCCGGCATGGGTTACCTGGGTGCAAGTAATATCGAGGAACTACAAAAGCGGGCGAAGTTCGTTCAGATCAGTTCGCAAGGGTTACGTGAGTCCCATGTGCATGATGTGAGTATCACAAAAGAAGCTCCTAATTACCGATTGGAATCTTAAAGTTATGCGTGGATTTTTAATTCTGGATTTTGGTTCTCAGTACACACAAGTCATTGCACGAAGGCTCAGGGATTTGGGTTTTTATTCTGAAATCGTTTCTTATAAAATTGAGATCGATCAGATTAAGGCTAAAAATCCCTTTGGAATTATCCTCAGCGGCGGCCCGATGTCTGTATATGAGGCGGGGGCTCCACTTCGCGATACGAAGGAACTCGAAAAAATCAGTCCAATTCTTGGGATTTGTTATGGATTTCAACTTCTGGTTTCTCAAAACGGCGGAGCCGTTCAGTCATCCCAGCACCGAGAGTACGGAAAAAAAATAGTTCATTGGAAAAAGCAGTTTCGAAAGTTAAACAAAGAGCAAAGTGTTTGGATGAGTCACGGTGATGTGGCCACAAAAATTCCAGATCGTTTTCAGATTTTAGCCGAAACTGATCATCATCCGGCTGTTATCCAAGACAAAAATGTTTTAGGTTTACAATTTCACCCGGAAGTTTTTCACACTGAGCAAGGCGAGGAACTTTTCTTAGAATTTGCACAGATGTGTGGGGCTGAAAAAAATTGGAATGCCACTCAGATGAGCGAGCAGATTCATGATTTTGTAAAACAGAACGTAAAAACAGATGAAAAAGTTCTGTGCGCCCTCAGTGGCGGAGTGGATTCGACGGTCGTTGCAACTCTGTTACATAAAATTTTAAAGCCAGGGCAACTGCAGTGTATTTTTGTGGACACAGGACTTTTGCGAGATCACGAGGCCGATGAGGTCATGAAGGCTTACAAGACATTAAATCTTCCAGTGATTAAAGCAGATGCGAAAAATTTATTTCTCAATGCTTTAAAAAATATTTCAGATCCCGAGAAAAAACGAAAACTGATTGGCCAGCTGTTTATCGAAACCTTCGATGGTGAGGTCAAAAAATTAAATCAAAAATTTCATTGGTTGGCCCAAGGAACGCTTTACCCTGATGTGATTGAATCCGTCAGTCTTCATGGAACCAGCGTCACAATTAAATCTCACCACAATGTGGGGGGATTGCCTGAAAAAATGAATTTAAAAGTTTTAGAACCTGTCAGGTATTTGTTTAAAGATGAGGTAAGATCTTTGGGGCAAACTCTTGGAATTCCAGAGTCTTTTATTCAAAGGCATCCCTTTCCGGGACCAGGCCTTGCCATTCGAATACTAGGTGAAATCGATGAATCCAAAATCAAAATTTTGCAAAAGGCAGATCGCATTTATATCGATTTTTTAAGAGAAAAAAATCTGTATCATAAGATTTGGCAGGCGTTTTGTGTTTTGCTGCCTGTGCAAACTGTGGGTGTGCAGGGAGATTCGAGAACCTATGACAACGCACTTGTGCTTCGAGCAGTAACAAGTCGAGATGGAATGACTGCTGACTGGTATGAATTTGAAATGAGTGATCTCAAAGAAGTTTCCAGCCGGATTACCAATCAGGTAAAGGGCATCAATCGGGTGGTTTATGATGTCACCAGTAAGCCGCCAGCGACCATCGAATGGGAATGATTTTGAAACTCTTATTTGTTTGTACAAAACTTTGTCACTCTTAAAGACCCCCATGCCAAGCGAGACTCGCGTAAAATCCAGCTCGCACACTTTGAAAAATTCACCTTCTAGTGACAAACTTTGCCTCTAGGTGATTTGAAGTAAACCGCGGTACTTGTTTCTTCGGGGTAAGTACAAGGGGGTTTTTGTGGACTTAAGATATTTCGAATATGAACAGCCAATTACAAGAAGCTACATCGATACAACATCAAAAAAAATTGCTGACTTTATCTTTGAGTGGGTATGGCTTTCAGTCCTGACTCTTTTCTTATGTTTCGTTGTCGTGGGTTGCGGCCAAAACGGCCAAGTCGAAGGCGGAAGTTTTGTTCCTGCTGATGTCGAAGCACCTGTGATTCAGCCACAAGCTGTAGTTGTTCCTAAAAAAACAATTGTCACTGAAGTCCAAGAAGTTGTGCAAACGGACGTTTTGATCGTCATCGATAATTCAGCATCCATGACTTACGAGCAATCCAGCATGGCCAATCGTTTTGATAGTTTTTTAAGTCAACTGAAAGGTTTGGACTGGAGACTGGGTATCGTGACAACAGATGTTTCAGGCTCAGGTCCTAAAAAAGACGGAAATCTTTTACAGATTTCAGGTTTATCCGGTCAAAATTACCTTCATAGTGGCATGAACACCTCTGTCATCGAAGAGTCTTTTGCAAAGACCATTCAAAGACCAGCTCGTGAGGGCAGTCAATTTGAGCAAGGGATCAAGGCGACTTATTTAGCCATCGAAAAAAAGCAGGATTTTTTCCGGGATCTTGGATCCCTGAACGTGATCTTGGTGTCGGATGCTGATGAAACTCCAGCTCGTGGAACAAAATCAGACATCAGAAATAATCCCAGTGAACTTTTAAAAATGATGCAAAGAGAATATCCAACAAAGCCTTTTTACTTCCATTCATTGGTTGTGAAAGAAGGGGACGTGCCTTGTTTGAAATTAGAAAATAATGAAGCTTACGGTCGACAATATTCATGGTTGTCTGAAAAAACTGGCGGCATACAGGGCAGCGTTTGTGAGGAAGATTATTCAAGTCAATTGAAGCTGATTGGTGAAAAAGTCAGCCAAAAGGTTTTGATGTTAGAACTTGGATGTGTGCCTCTAGAGGGTTCCATCACGATGGAAAACTCATTGCAGTCACCTTCTCCTGCATTTCAAGTTGTCGATTCTCGAATTATGTTTGATCAACCGCTCAGCCCAGGCGTATGGACAACGAATTACAGTTGTCAGCCAGAATAAAGAAATGATTTTTGAATTGATTTATGGCACCCTTGTGAAAATTCAAGGGTGTTTGTTTTTTAGCGAGGGTGTTTTTCGGTGAAGTTTCTTATTCTTTTCTTTTTCAGCCTCCAAGTCTTTTCAGAAACACGGGACGAAGCACGCACTCGTGAGCTGAACGAAGCTCATGGCTTTAATGAAAATCTAAATGACAAAATGAAACGTCAAAATGCAGCACGCGCTGATTTGCTCACTTCAGGTCCAAAGCTAGGGTACACAACCTTCAATCCACGAGAAAATAAAAAACCTCTGTCTGCTGAAACAATAGTCAGTGAAGTCATCTCTAGTTCCACGACAATAGATGCGATTCTTGTGCTTCGTCTTTATTGCACTGGGCCTCAATATTTAGTGCCGATCAATGCTGCCTTCAAAGACATCATTTGGGAAGTTGGAAAAAAATTACTCGGGTCAGTGAGCTCAGATCGTCAAGGTTTTGTGAAAATTAGTTTCTCATTCAAAAGTGATCAGAGTTACCAAACTTTGAATCTAACTGTTGGTGGTGAGGTAACAAAAGTAAATCTGTTGAGTGGACCTTACGAGATATTTTTAAATGAAAAGAGTTGTCAATGACGTGCCCTTGCGGATCTCAAAATCAGTACGAAGTGTGCTGCAAACCTTTGCACTCAGGCGAAGAAATCGCAGAAACTGCGGTGAAGTTGATGGAATCACGTTATTGTGCTTTTGTTGTCAAGGCCTACGACTACCTCGAGGAAACCACGGATCCTCAGACCACATTTAATTTTGATCACAAGGGCAACCAAGAGTGGGGCGATAGTGTCGAGTTTCAAAAACTTGAAATACTGAGCTCTGAAGAGGTTCGCAATAAAGCCAGCGTCGAGTTTAAAGCTCATTTTAAAAAGGACGGGGAGCTGCATGTTCACCACGAACTCAGCCGGTTCCGTCGACTTGAGGGCGTTTGGTACTTCAGAGACGGAAAATTGAAATCAGAACCCAAATAACGCATGGTCACAACGGGGGATTTGTCCTGATTTAACAGGGCATTTTTGTTAAAAATTGAGGATGTCTTTTGTTCATCTTCATACCCATTCTGAATACTCACTCCTCGAGGCCTCCTCTCGGGTTAAGCAGCTGGCAAAAAAAGCCAAAGAACTGAATATGCCAGCACTGGCCCTGACTGATAACGGCAACATGTTCGGTGCAGTTGAGTTCTACTTTGCCTGCCAAGATCAGGGCATCAAACCTATTCTTGGAATGGATGCTTTTGTCACTCGTGATCGCTTCGAAAAAAAGCAAGAACGAGAAGCCTCTATTGGACCCAGACGCTTGGTTCTGCTGGCTCAAAGTTTTAAAGGTTACCAAAATCTTTGCGAACTCTCGTCTAAAGGATTTTCTGAAGGATTTTATTGGAAGCCACGAATCGATGATCAACTATTAAAAGAATACAATCAGGATCTGATTTGCTTGTCCGGTGGTTTGCGCGGTGAAATCGCAGATTTGTTTTTAAAAGAGGGCGCAGACGCTGCACTTGCTCGAATCAAATTTTTGAAAGAAATTTTTGGTGATCGCTTTTATTTAGAATTAAACAAAACTTTGCCGGCTTGGAATCAGATCAATGATTTTATGTTGCAAGCCTCACACGAGCTATCAGTTCCAGTTGTTGCCACAAATGATATTCATTACCTTCGTCCCGAGGATCAAATCGCACAGGAAGTTCTGGTTTGTATCGGTACCAACAGAACTTTAGGTGACGAGACCAGGTCAAAACTAGGGTCTAACGAGTTTTATTTTAAATCTGCCGAGCAGATGAAAAAGTTATTTGAGAAAACCCCTGAGGCCATTCAAAACACTTTAGAAATCGCAGATCGTTGTCAGCTCAAGTTTAAGTTAAAAAATGACCAGGGCAAACCCATCTACCACTTGCCGCAATTTCCGACAGAAGAAAATCGCACCATCAAGGAAGAGATCGAGTACAGATCTTTAAAGGGTTTAGAGGCTCGTTTTGAAGAGAAAAAGCAACTGGGTGAAGAAGTCAGTGATGAGCAAAGAAAAACCTATTTAGATCGATTGCACTTTGAATTATCCATTATCGATCGCATGGGCTTTAACGGTTACTATTTGATCGTTCAAGATTTCATCAACTGGGCCAAGCTCAGCGATATTCCTGTGGGCCCCGGACGGGGTTCGGGTGCAGGATCCTTGGTTGCGTTCAGTTTAAGAATTACAGATTTAGATCCTTTACCTTACGGACTCCTTTTTGAGCGATTTTTAAATCCCGAGAGAATTTCCATGCCGGATTTCGATATCGATTTTTGCATGGACCGTAGACCTGATGTGATTGAATACGTGACTGACAAATACGGGTCACAAAGTGTTTGCCAAATTATCACTTACGGAAAATTACAAACTCGCGCAGCACTTAAAGACGTGGGCCGAGTTTTAGGAATGACCTTTGCCGAAGTGGATGTAGTCTCAAAACTCATCCCTGATAAATTGGGAATTGGTTTACAGGAATCCATCGACACCGAACCCAGACTTCGCGAAATGATGGAGATGAATCCACAGATTGCAACTTTGGTGGATTTAGCTCTTCGGGTTGAAGGTCTTGTTCGACATGCAGGTATTCACGCAGCCGGTGTGATCATCGCAGACGGCAATATCACCCAGCATGCCCCTTTGTTTAAGGGTGCGGATGATGAAACTGTTGTTCAGTATGATATGAAACATGCTGAAAAAATGGGTCTGATTAAATTCGACTTTTTAGGTCTTAAGACTTTGACTCACATTCAACGGGCCTTGCAATTAGTTGAAAGAAATCACAACGTCAAAGTTCAGCCCCATCAAATTCCTTTAACGGACGCGGCCTGCTTTGAGTTATTAGGCCGTGGAGACACGGCAGGCGTGTTTCAATTTGAAGGTGACGGCATCACCGATGCCACGAAAAAAATTAAACCCACTAGCTTTGCAGACGTCACAGCGATCACATCCTTGTATCGACCGGGCCCCATGGCCAATATCCCTGAATACACAGCACGTAAACACGGCGAAAAGCCAGTTGAATACGTCATTCAAAATACAGAAGAAATTTTAAAAGAAACCTACGGGATTCTGGTTTACCAAGAGCAGGTCATGGCCATTGCATCTTTGGTCGCAGGATATTCACTCGGTGAAGCCGACATGCTTAGACGTGCCATGGGTAAAAAAATTAAAGAAGAAATGGACCAGCAGCGAGTTCGTTTCATGCGTGGTGCTGCTGAAAAAGGTCATGACCCTAAAAAGTCCGAAGAGCTTTTCGATCTGATGTACAAGTTTGCAGACTACGGATTTAATAAATCCCATGCTGCCGCCTATTCTGTGATTACTTTGCAAACCGCATGGATCAAAGCCCACTATCCAGTCGAGTTTTTTGCAGCCCTCCTGTCCACGGAAGTGAATAATACCGATAACGTTGTTAAATATGTGAAAGACGCGCAAAAGCGTGGAATCAACGTCAGACCTCCACATATTAATTTTTCTGATTATTTGTTTTCTTGCATGGATAAGACCATTTATTTTGGTTTAGGTGCGATTAAAGGTGTGGGTGAGTCTGCCGTTGATGCCATTTTAGAAGCCAGAGCTGCTAAGCCCAATAAAAGATTTGATAGTATCGATGATTTCTTTAGTTCAGTGGATCCAAAAAAATTAAATAAAAAAGTGATTGAGTGTTTAATTAAGGCCGGAGCCTTCGATGGTTTTGGGTATCACCGAGCTCAGATGCACGCGGGCTATCAGAAGTTTATGGATTTAGCGTCGCAAAAAAATCGTGACCGAGAAGTGGGTCAGGTTTCGTTGTTTGACATGGACCCAGTTGATAATCAGAAAATTCAATTGGATGACCACCAGCCTTGGACTCGATCCTACCAGCTGACTTTGGAAAAAGAAGTATTAGGATTTTATCTCAGTGATCACCCTTTGAATGGTTTTGCTGGTCTTATTTCTCATTGGAGCACTGGCACAGTCCAAAGTTTGCAAGCTGAAGCAGCTGAACATGCCACAGTGGAAAATGCAGAAAAAGAAAAGCGAAGAGTGGTTTTGTCAGGGCTTATCTCCAGTCTCCGAGAAGTGATCACTCGTAAAGGAACTCGCATGGCCTTTGGTCAAATCGAGGATCTGACGGGCCAGATGGAAGTCATTTTATTTCCCGATGCTTTTGCCAAGTTCGAGCCCACAATCAAAAGTGATAAGCCTTTGTTGATCGGTGGATTTTTTGAAAAAGACAAGGGATCAGCAAAAATCATTTTAGATACGGTGACAACTTTGGATGATGTCTTTTTGAAAGCACGCAAGGTGATTTTTCATTTAGATAAAATTGAAGAGCAGGATTATGCAAAGCTTGATAAAATTTTAAAGAAGTATCCGGGTCAAACGCCACTTCGTTTAGAAATGTGGATTGAAGATATGAAAAAGCGAGTCGAGATTGAATCGGATTCTGTTAAAGGCATACAATTAAGTTCAAATTTACTAGAAGCATTGCGGTCAGAACTCAGCGTGACCGATTTCTTTGAAATACAAGTGGGGTCTGGATGATTCAGTTTTTATTATTACTTCTTCTGGTCTGTCAGGTGGGTTTTGCACAAATGTTGGATAAATCCATCAGTTTTGAAAATCCAGAGGGTGCGAAGCTCTCCAGCCAAGAACTAACAGAGCAAGCCTTGCGGCAGATGTCCGAGGAGCTGGTGGTTGATTTTGTTGGCGTCGAGACCTACACAAAAAATAAAGTCAGTTTAACAAAGACTGTGATCGCACAGGCGAATAAATTTACGCCATTTCAAAAAGTGATTTCCTTAGAACGGGGTGACTTCGGTGCTCGGATGACAGTTCAATTTAAAGTTTCTTTGAATGACTTTAGAAAGCTGCTTTCTGATGCCGGCGTCTTTTCAAAGAAAAGATTAGCTCTGGATGTGATCTCGTTTTTTAGTATTGAAAATGAAGATCAAGAGCGTTTGGCAAGTAGCTGGGTGGATATGAATGTGAGCTCCGGGGGCGTGGCTCTGAACCTATGGAACGATGAGTTTAAAACGGCTTTTGAAAAGGCAGGTTTCAATTACAACAAAAATTTGAATCCTGCTTGGATCGCAACTTTCAAACCAAATTCCAATTATCAAGATGTTCTGAATCGAAACACCAATACTCAGTCTTTGATTCTTTGGGGAACGGCAAAGCTCACTAGAAGTCCTAAAACAAACGAGCTGGTCGTGATTGCTCAGGTGAAGGTTTTCTCTCAAGAGTTAAAAAAGGAAGTGACGGATTCCATTCGAAAGTTCAGCGTTAAGGATCAATGGCAGCAGCGATGGGCGACTTGGGCTCAAGAATTGATTCAGCAAATTGATGAAGTTGATGCTAGATCCCTGATTCAAGGTTCAAGTTTGATTATGACTTTAAAGGGGCCTTTGAGTTTATCGGATCAAGACTTTGCAAAATCTTGGCTTTTGAATTCCAGCTCTCTGATCAAGTCTGCCACGGAAAGACGATTCGCAAAGGACCGGGTTAGTTTTGAAGTTGAAACTTCAGCATCGCTTGATGAAATCGCAAAAAAATTCGCAAGCCTTGATTTCAAAGGTTACAAACTCAAGACATCTAAAAGCTCAAATGAAATCACGATGGAGATCCTCCCATGAAATTAGTTTTACTTTTTGCGCTTATTTTATCGGGTTGTGCACTTTTTAGTCCCACTGGCACCAGTTCAAAAAAAGAAGTTCGCGATAAAAATCAGATCGCACAAAATCCAACCGCGAATGCAGGACCTCGAAAGCGTCTTGCGATCTTGCCGTTTTTAGATCAAGACAAACACCCTGAAAATCTCAAACAAGAGTCTCAAATTCGATTTATTGAAGAAATGAATCGGAATGGTTTACTGAAGGCTTTTCTCGTCAGTCGAGAGGATCTGAAAAATTGTCCCATCGCCAATTTTGAATATGATTTTAAAGCCTGTGCTGTTGAGGCTCAGAAGCTGGGCCACCAAGCTCTCGCCGAGGGACGAATCCTCAATATTGAAATAAAAAAAGGGGCCGATCCCGTTGGTATCGTTCGAAAAGTGAAAACCACTTTTGTTGCCACCTTAAGACTCAGAGTTTTTTCTATCCGCGGACAGAAGGAAGTTTTCAACACGGATAAAACTGTGACCTATACTTTTGAGGATGTAAAAATCGGCACTCGCTCCACTTCTGATGAAGTCGTGGAAAGTAATCCAGAGCTTGTAGAAAAAATCATCGTGGAAGGTTTCCTCGAGTTTCTACCCCAGATCGAAAAATCTTTAGCTCGAGTTTCTTGGGAAGGTCGAATTGCAGCGATCCAAGGGCAAAAATTTTTTCTGAATGTGGGTAGCATCAGCGGGATTCAAATCGGGGATTTGTTAAAAGTTTTCGAAGAAGGATCTCAAATCTATGATCCTGAAATGGGCACAGCCATTGGCCAAGCTCCAGGGCGAGTGAAGGGAACATTGGAAGTTGTCAGTTTTTTTGGAAATGATGGCTCGATTGCCATTCTTCACTCGGGTGGAGGATTTGTAGAAAATGATCGACTGGAATTGTATTGAGGCCAAAAATTGGGGTCTTGATCAATTTGAAGATGTCGAGACCCAACAAAAATTAGCTTGGGCCCAAGTTGAAGCTGGGCACTCGGGTCTTTTATTAGCTGGAGAATTTTTTAAAGTTGTCACGGTCGGAGTCAGGTCAAATCCTGATCACATTCTGAATTCTGAAATTATGTCAGTTAAAACAGATCGTGGGGGTGCTACCACTTTGCATTCTCCGGGTCAGTTGATTATTTACCCTGTCGTAAATTTGAAAAAAAATAAAGTCGGTGCGAAACAATTTATTACGGATATTTTAGAAATCTCAAGACTGACACTCCTTCATTATGGCGTTCAAACTCGAGTTGATTTGAGTCAAGTTGGGCTTTGGACTGAAAGCGGAAAGATTGGGTTTTGTGGAATTCGAATTAAAAATGGAATCACTCAACATGGAATCGCGATCAATCTTAATAATGATTTGAAACTTTTCGAACAAATCACGTCTTGTGGTTTAACGAGCGGTCAATTTGATAAGCTTGAGCATTACAAAAAAGTTTCAGTCACAGAATTCTTAAATGTTTGGATTGAAATCGCCAAACACATCAGCACTCACTCAAAGTTCTTGCCGTCATTTCCTTAAAAGACTTAGCATCTTATTCATGACACATCTTCGAATCGATTTACGATCTCTAGCCCTTCTTCGAGTCTTTCTGTCATTTTTACTTCTTTGTGATTTGTTGACCCGAATAGGTCTGGTTGAAGATTTTTATACAGATGCAGGTGTGATGCCCAGGGCTGCACTGCTATTGGATTTTGTAAATCCATGGTTCTTTTCAGTCTTTAATATAGCGGGGCAAAGTTTCCATATCTATTTGCTCTGTGGTTTGGCTGGGTTCAGTTATTTAATGATGCTTGCAGGATATCGAACAAAGCTTTTCACGGTGCTTTCTTGGGTGTTTTTTGTTTCATTTACAGCTCGTGCCCCGTTCGCTGTGCACGGCGGTGATGACTTGATCAGACTCTGTTTATTTTGGATGATTTTTTTACCGTCGAATTCCTTCTACTCTGTCGATCGAGCACTCCAGCCAGACACAATATTGCCCAGTAAAACAATTCTGAATGTGAGCTCGATCGCTTTAGTCCTGCAACTCGTTCTTGTGTATTTTATGACAGCTTTGTTGAAGTGGCATCCGATTTGGATGAAAGAGGGCAGTGCCATTTATTATGCGCTCGAGCTGGATCAATTCTTAACCCCTTTTGGTCATTGGATCAGATCTGTGTTTCCAATCGCCCTCTTTCAATTTTTAACTCGAATCACCTTGCTGGTTGAATTTATTTTTCCACTTTTAATATTTGTTCCTTTTAAAAACGATTTTTTAAGAAAACTTGTGATCAGTACTTTTTTGTTTTTCCATTTCAACTTGTTTTTGATTTTTCAGTTGGGAACATTCCCTTGGATTTGCATGATCTATTGGCTTGTTTTAATTCCAAGTTCACTTTGGGATCAATGGCTTGAAAAACTAAAATCCAAGCAAAAAGCTGTGCTGCTTTATTATGACGGAGAATGTGGTTCTTGTTTTAAGTTAGCTCAGATTTTAAAAGTGTTTTTAATTTTGCCTTTCGTAGAGATCAAAAGGGCTCAAGAGGAAGAAAAAGTTTTTCAATTGATGAAACATAATAATTCTTGGGTGATTAAAAAGAATGGCAGCTCTCATTTTCATTTCGAGGGATTTATTGAACTTGTCAGGGTTTCTCCGTTCTCTCGACTGAATTTTCTGTTTGAGTTTAAGGTGATCAAGAGCTTAGGTCGCATCATTTATCTGCGGGTGGCACAAAATCGAGCTTTTGTTGGTGGATTGTTGAATCAACTGAGCATCGAAAAAATAAGGATCAAATCCCCTCAGGTGACTCAAATATTCGTGGCTTTCCTTTTTGCGATCGCTGTGTATTGGAATGTGGCTCTTTACTCGAAAGCTGATGACTGGAAGTTCCCTGATCCGATCTGGGCCGTGGGCTCAGTTCTAAGGCTGCACCAACAATGGAATATGTTTGCACCTTACCCGTCAATGGATGATGGCTGGTTGGTCGTAGAGGGACAACTTTCAAACCAAACTCAATGGGATGTATTTCACAATCAGCCAGTCAGTTTTGAAAAACCTCAAAATGTGGCAGACCAATTTGAAAACGTTTTTTGGCGAAAATATCTATTGAATCTTTGGAGTAAAAGTTTTTCTAAGCACCGTCTTTATTTTGGTAGGTATGTTTGTCGAAATTGGAATGACAAATTGGCAGGTCAGCACAAGCTGATGAATTTTAAACTTTATTATATGCTAGAAAATAGTGTGGCAGCGGGTTTACCCAAACAAGATCCGGTTAAAGAGTTGATTTGGGATCATAACTGCTTTTTAAAGTAAAAAAAGAGGAGCTCTTTTAAAGCTCCTCTTTTCAAGATCACATCCTTTGGTTGAAAGCTTTAAGGAGCTCCCAAGCCAATCAGATTTCTGTTTGTAATCACCCCATGGAATCTAGATCTTTTGTAAACAGGATTTAAAGAAGAATCGACAGTCGTGTCCTTTGGATCACGAGTTTCAAATCGGCTCTCAGTTCCAACAGTCCGTAAGTGAAGTTGTCTTGTTTTGAAGTAGGTTCCTTCAGCAACGAAGCTCACTTCAACACCTTCGCCAGCCATGGAAATGGCCATTGCGAGAGTCAGTTGGTTAGCCATAGCAGCTTGTCCGAACTCAGCAAATGCTTTCGTGTAAGTTTTCGAGTTTCGGGTGTTAGAACCCATTTTTCGAAGTGCGGCCTGCATTTTAGAAGAGCTGTACATGGTCTGACTTCGGATTTCAGATTCACACGCCTCAGATTCACTCAAAGTTTTGCAAAGGCTGTTACCGTAAGTTCTGTAAGCATGATCCACTCGTTTTTGAGCCCAGGTCTTCATGCTGTTGGCATTTCTTCCAACTGATGAGGCCATCATGGTCTGAATGTTTTTTTCATTCAGAGTGATGTTCAATGTCAGATTTGTGAAATCCATATCAGCGGCACGATTCGGCAACTGAATCTTGAGTTGTTGTAAACCTGTTTCTTGAATCAACTGATTCAAGTTTGAATACAATGAACGCATCGAAGAGTTATCATCCTGGTACATCCAAGTGAATCTTCCGAATTCACTGTTCTCAAGTGATTCTTTTGTTTTCAAATCCGTCACATTGTAGCGTACGCCATAAAAACCTTTTGAAACAGTTGTGTGTGTTCCAAAAGCTCGTGTTTTTGTTGTGAAGTCATAGATACCGATGATGGCATCAACGCTTGAGTTATCAAAAACTAGATCTGACTTTTCGTAGGATTCAATTTTATTTTCTGAATTCACAGCATTCAAGAAAATTGGGATACCAAGGAAAAGGCTGTAGCCCTTTCCTTTAGAAACTCGTTTAAAGTTTTCGATTTTGATAACTGCTGGAAGCTCGGGGCTCAATTGAATCTCAGATGCATATTTTTGTGCAGCTGCAACGTTACCACGAACTAAATCAGAGTAAACTTTTCGACCGTCTTCAGTGCTGAGATCGATCAAGTAAGAGAAACCATCATCCGCATTGTTAAACGAAGTTCTTGCTCCAGCAACAAGTGCTGCGCCTGAACCAGTTGCATAAGCATCTAACTGAGTGTTTGTGATTTTGACGTAGACTTTAGTTTTATCAACTTTTTCTACAAAAGTTTCCCATGTTCCTTGGGCGAGAGATGTATGATTGAGACCAGCTAAACCAACACCTGCGCCAGCAACAAAGATAGTTCCACCTTTTGATTTGTAAGTGACGCTATCGCCGATTTCCCACTTGTAAGTGATTGTTACATCAAGTGGAGCCTTCGTGTAACCTTTTGCATTTTTAGCAGCTGCTAAAGTTTTGAAATATCGAACAGAAGAAACTTCAGTTCCTCTCATTGGCATCAAACCAACTTGAGCCCAGAAGCGACTTAACGTTCCAGTTGCATTTTTAAAGTAGAAGCTAAGAGCAGCACCGGCTCCACCTTCAAGAAGTTCGAAACTTGTTTTTTGATACAATGGAGCCTTGTGAGTCATCTGAAGGTGAGCTGCTTCGCCATTCTTAGGCTCAACTGCGTCTTCAACTGCCACGATTCCAGAACCAAAATCATAATCAATATAAAAGAGGGGCTCAATACGAGCTTTTAAGCTGCGGCTTGGTTCGTCACGAACTGGTTCTGGCTCTGGCTCAGGATCAACAGATCCATCGTCTCCACCGTCTGTGTTTCCGCCGTCGGTCGATCCACCATCAGTGTTTCCACCGTTTGTTGAACCACCATCAGTGTTTCC
>CAZPBD010000007.1:0-23900 GCA_964584655.1 uncultured Pseudobdellovibrionaceae bacterium
GTCGTTGGTATACTTTGCGCTGGCCCATTGTGGGCCCACTGCAAAACCCAACATGCCGGACAAAACCCAACTATTGGGCGCAACCACGAGGCTATATCCCCCACCCGCACCAACGGCCGCTGTAAACGATTGGATCCTTTTTAAATTACTTAAACTTCCATAGTTATCGATGGCTGTTGTGGGAACGAGTGATTCTTTCGTGAACATCTGATGGGAATTCAACGCTGCCGAATAGTACCAAGAACCGCCAGATTCCGTTGATGGATCCACTAACTCAATGGCTTTTCTTGGGTTAAATTTTTCTGGATGATGAAATTGAAAAATCTGAACGCCGTAGTGTTGAGCTTTTAAGGAGCTGTTCTGGGGGTATTGGCCCTCACTTCCGAAGGGACTGGTCATGACTTTTGAGGCATTTTCTAAGTAGTAGCCCTTGTAAGATTGAAAGTAACTTTCAAGATAAAATTCATTCCGAGTGGCTCTCAATTGAAGATCAAAAAACTGTCCGTCTCCATGTTTTTTTCTAAAATCGCTATCTCGAGGGTTATAAGCAGAAACGCTGGCCCCTAAATTTTTGTAATCAAAAGCTAGAAAAGTTTTTGCCTGAGTTGAAGGTTTGTATTTAATGTCTGTGGCTCCGGTGTCAGGAGCCCTGACCTCAAGATCTAGCGCTGGCGTAACTCCTCCAAATTTAATCGTGAGGCCTTTTGGGAGTTCCCAAGCCAATGAAATTTGAGTGAATAAAAGAATCAATGTTAGAAGTTTTCTCATTTCCCTATTTAGTCATTTTTTCAATTCAAAATCATCTGCTGTCTATTGCGAAGACCAGCAAGTCCAAGGTCTAGATTGTCTTAAGTCTGATTCAGAATGAGCCGATGGGTAACCAACGACCCGTTTCATCGGGTCATCAAATAGAGGACAGGATTTCCTCGAAGTTTGGAGACAGACATGGATGTTCGAATTTTTTCTTTCGCACTCGCAGGCTCGCTCGCCTTAAGTGGTTGCTCTAAAACTGGTATCAAAACAAATGAAGTCACCGAGAGCTTTGATTCGATTAAATGTCAGACATCCGCTGCTGTTACGAATGAATTCATCGTACAATGGGAAGATGGCAGATTCACAGTTGAAAAAGGGACCTCGCCTGAAAGTTTCAAACAGGAATTTGTTTTACCCAGAGAAAATGAAATCCGTCATGTACAAATCAATCAAAAAGTTTATCAGCTCAATCAGCTCAGTTCTCAACAAACAGTCAGGTCGGCAGGATTTGAAGACTACGGACAATTGCAAATTGAAGCGCCTGCAGTTTGGAATGCTGGTTTCAGAGGCCAAGGCATCGTTGTCGGAGTTGTGGATTCCACGGTTGATGTGAATCACTCGCAACTCAGCACACGAATTCAAATTAACACAGCTGAAATTGCTGGTAATGGCGTAGATGACGATCAAAACGGTGTGATTGATGATGTCAAAGGTGCTGGATTTTTTTCTGAATCAGCAAATACCGGTAGCAACGATCACGGCACACATGTGGCAGGAATTATTGCCGCTGATCCGAACCGTGGCCAACTTTCAGGAGTGGCTCCTGAGTCCAAAATCATTCCCTCTGCTTTTTTAGATTCCAATGGAAGTGGCACTTTGGGCGATGCGATCTTAGCTATGCAGTATGCGGCTTCAAGAGGAGCACGAATTATCAATGCAAGTTGGGGTGGAAGTGGTTGTGCTGAATCCGTTGCCAATGCTTTTTCCACTCTCAGTCGGCAAGGAATTTTATTGATCGTAGCTGCGGGAAACAGCGGATTTGATATCGATGTGAGTGATTTTTTTCCTGCTTCGTTCAACCTTTCCAATCAAATCACTGTGGGTGCAACAGATTCTGAGAATTTCATGCCCAGTTGGTCCAATAACGGGTTTCAAAAAGTGCATTTGACGGCCCCTGGTGTTGATATTTTCAGCACGGGAAGAAACAACACCTATTTAACCATGGATGGAACAAGCATGGCCTCGCCCTTTGTAGCCGGTGCCGCTGCCGCTCTTTGGAGCGCTCGGCCTCAAGCCTCTGCAAGTCAGATCAAACAAGCTCTGATGAACGGAGTTGACGTGATTCAAGGTCGAAACTCAAAAACTCTGACCCGAGGACGACTTAACTTACGAAAATCCCTTGATGAGTTGCGGCGAATCTCGCCTTAATTCTCTTCGATTGCGCGCCACATTATGTGTTAGCTTTTCTTCTTATTTGCCAGTTTCATAAGAAACTTCAAAGGAAGTCTATGCGCACGTATATTGAAGACCTCAAAAAGCATGTCGGTGAAAAAGTTGAGTTAAAGGGGTGGGTTTATCAATCTCGCTCATCAGGTAAAGTCAAATTCTTAGAACTTCGCGATGGAACAGGAATTGTTTCCTGTGTTTTCTTCAAGGGTGAATGTTCTGAAGAATCTTTATTGAACTTTGATCAGTTGACTCAAGAAACTTCTATTCACTTAACAGGTCTGGTTCGAAAACATCCAAAACAAGAAAATGTTTATGAGATCGGCGCCATTGATTTTACCATTATCGGTAAAAGTGAGGGCTACCCAATTTCTCCGAAGGATCACGGCACAGACTTTTTAATGGAAAATCGCCATCTTTGGATCCGCTCAAAGCGCCAACATGCAATCCTAAGAATCCGCCACGAAATTGTTGCCGCCATTCACGACTTTTTTGATGGTCGCGGCTTTACATTAACTGATGCTCCGATTTTTACGCCCAGTGCTTGCGAAGGGACCTCAAACCTTTTTGAAACAAAATTTTTCGATGAAAAAATGTATCTGTCACAATCAGGTCAGCTTTACATGGAAGCCACCAGCCGTGCCTTTGGAAAGGCTTACTGTTTTGGCCCCACTTTCCGCGCAGAAAAATCAAAAACACGACGACATCTGATTGAATTTTGGATGGTAGAGCCTGAAGTTGCCTTTAACGATATGTACGACAACATGGATTTAGCTGAACAATTCGTCGAATACATTGTTCAACGAGTTCTAAAAAATAGACCTGACGAATTGAAAGCATTGGACCGCGATATTTCAAAACTTCAAAAAATTATCGCTCCATTTCCAAAGCTTCATTACCGTGAAGCTGCTGAAATCATTTTGAAAGAGAATCCCCAGTTTATCGTGGGCGATGACTTCGGCGCACCCGATGAAACCATTATTTCCTCACAGTATGATAAACCCGTTTTTGTTCATCACTACCCATCTGCGGTGAAGGCTTTCTACATGAAAGAAGATCCGAAGGATTTAGGGTATGCCATGGGTTGTGATTTACTTGCGACCGAAGGCTACGGAGAAATTATTGGTGGCGGACAAAGGGAAGAAAGTGTTGAAAAGTTGATTCAAAAAATCAATGAGCACCAGCTTCCGATGAAAGATTTCGAATGGTACTTGGATCTTCGCCGCTATGGTGGTGTACCCAGTTCTGGTTTTGGTTTGGGCCTCGAGCGCGCAGTCACTTGGATTTGCGGCCTTCCCCATGTTCGCGAATCAGCTTCATTCCCAAGACTTTACGGCCGCGCTTATCCTTAAATTTTTTGAATTTTAAAAGACACACAGGAGCTACCTCAAATGATGACCGAAAAAATGCAAACACTTTTGCAGGATCTAGAAAAAAGAAACCAACAGGCTATGGCTGGTGGTGGCAGCGATCGAATTGCCAAGCACAAAAAGGGCAACCGACTTTCCGCGCGAGAAAGATTGGATGTCTTACTAGATCCCGGAAGTTTTGTTGAAATGGATCGTTTTGTTACTCATCGCTGTACAAACTATGAAATGGATAAAAACAAAGTACCTGGCGATGGTGTCATCACGGGGTATGGACGCGTGAATGGAAAGCTTGTTTATGTATCCAGCCAAGACTTTACGGTCATTGGTGGATCCATGAGCCGAACGCAAGCGAACAAAATTTGCAAAGTAATGGATCTTGCGATCAAAAACGGTGGCCCTTTTATCTCGATCAATGATTCTGGTGGTGCACGAATTCAAGAGGGCATCGAATCTTTAGGCGGCTACGCTGATATTTTCACTCGAAACACTTTGGGCTCTGGGGTCATCCCACAAATCACAGCCATCATGGGCCCTTGCGCTGGTGGCGCGGTTTACTCTCCTTCGATCACTGATTTCGTTTTCATGGTGAAAAACTCAAGCTACATGTTTGTCACAGGCCCTGACGTAATTAAGGCTGTGACTCACGAAGAAGTCACAAAAGAAGATTTAGGCGGAGCGATCACTCACTCTCAAAAATCAGGTGTCGCTCACTTTGCTACTGAAGATGACAAACATTGCTTGTTATTGATCCGTGAAATGCTGAGTTTTTTACCAGCAAATAATTTAGATGATCCACCGATGTTGCCGACAAACGATCGCCCGGATCGCATCGTTGAAAACCTCAGTAATCTGATTCCTGATAATCCAAAAAAACCTTACGACATGCTTCAGGTTATTACTGAGTGTGTGGACGAAGGTTATTTTTTAGAGGTCCACAAGTACTACGCACAAAATATTATCGTGGGCTTTGCTCGATTCAATGGCCGCTCTGTGGGGATCGTGGCCAACCAACCACAGATTTTAGCTGGTTGTTTGAATATTGAAGCTTCTAGAAAAGCCGCTCGGTTTATCCGGTTCTGTGATGCTTTTAATATTCCAGTTGTTAGCTTTGTTGACGTACCTGGATTTTTGCCAGGTAAAGATCAAGAGTGGAACGGGATCATCACTCACGGAGCAAAACTACTTTATGCTTACGCAGAAGCCACAGTTCCAAAAGTTACAGTGATCACTCGAAAAGCCTACGGTGGTGCTTATATCGTGATGGGATCAAAACTTTTGCGCTCTGATGTAAATCTTGCTTTCCCCTCTGCTGAAATTGCAGTGATGGGTGCTGACGGTGCCGTCAACGTGATTTTCCGCGAGGAAATTGCAAAGGCAAAAGATCCTGTTCAAAAAAGAGCCGAGCTTGTTTCTGAGTACGAAACTAAGTTCAGTAATCCCTATGTGTCTGCAGAGCTTGGATATACCGATGAGGTCATCGAACCGGCACTGACTCGAAAAAGAATTATTGATTCTCTTGAGATGCTCAAACACAAGCGTGATTTAATTCCCCCCAAAAAGCATGGCAACATTCCACTGTAGGTGATTATATGCATATTCCATTTAAAAAAATTCTGATCGCAAATCGAGGCGAAATTGCCATTCGAATCACCCGTGCTTGCCGAGAGCTGAACATTGGCTCAGTCGCAATTTTCAGTGATGCGGACAGAGACAGTCTTCACGTTTTCTTAGCAGATCAGGCATTCAATGTCGGACCAGCTCCTAGCAAAGAGTCCTATTTGAATATTGATCGAATCATTAAGGTCGCTAAAGAAGCTGGCGTGGATGCCATTCATCCTGGGTATGGCTTCTTATCTGAAAACACGCATTTTGCGAAGGCTTGTAAGGACAATGGCATCGTCTTCATTGGTCCAACACCAGAAAATATTATCGCTATGGGTGATAAACTTTCCGCCAAAGCACTGATGAAAAAAGCAAAAGTACCCATCGTGCCCGGCAGCGATGGTGGCGTAGATAATGTTGAGGATGCGGCCCGGATTGCAAAAGAGATCGGTTACCCTGTGATCATCAAAGCCTCGGCGGGTGGCGGCGGTAAGGGCATGAGAGTTGTTAAAAAAGAAGACGAGATCGAAAGCGCCTTTCGGGCTTGCAGATCCGAAGGTCAAAATTATTTTTCAGACCCAACTGTTTACATCGAAAAGTTCATTAATGATCCCAAGCACATCGAAATCCAAGTTTTCGGCGACACTCACGGAAATGTTGTGCACTTGTTCGAGCGGGAATGTTCAGTTCAAAGACGACATCAAAAGATTATCGAAGAAGCCCCCAGCCCTTCAGTTCCCCCAGATGTTCGCATAAAAATGGGAGAAGCTGCTGTGCGCGCTGCACAGCTGATTAATTACGTGGGTGCGGGAACCATTGAATTTATTTTTGATAATAAAACAAAAGAGTATTTCTTCATGGAGATGAACACTCGATTGCAAGTCGAGCACCCCATCACCGAGCAAACCACAGGTTACGATTTAGTTCGGGAACAAATTTCTGTGGCTGCAGGAAATCCCCTATCGTTCAAACAAGCGGACATCAAACAAAAGGGTCACGCGATCGAATGTCGAATCAATGCAGAAGATCCTATTACCTATAAGCCACATCCTGGAGTGATCGGTGCCTGCAGACATCCGCAAGGCCCTTTTCTTCGTGTGGATTCCTACGCGTACCCCGGCTATGAAGTTCCAATTTATTATGATCCCATGATTGCCAAAGTGATTACTTGGGGTGAAACCCGTGACGAAGCCATTGATCGTATGCAAAGAGCCTTAACTGAGTTTGTGCTAACGGGAATTAAGACCAATATCGTTTTGCACAAAACAATTTTGGATCACGAAAAATTTCGCGATGGAAGTTATACGACCCAATTTATCGAAAAGAATTTCGAAGTTCTTGAGCCTAAACTTTTCAGCGAAATCGAAGATCCCGTATTTTTAATCGCAGCAGCTATCCAAGCTTACAATGATAGAAAATCTAAAGACGTACGGCAGCTGAATATTGTCAGCAACTGGAAACGCATCGGCCGCAAACTTTCTCTTAGAACATAGGAATTTAAAATGTATTTTGAAGCAGAATCTAAAGGCAAAAAATATAAGATTGATGTGACCGAGCTTCGCTTTAATTGGAAAATTTCAATTCAAGAAGAAAACAAAGATTGGGTCCATCATGACATCTCAAAAAGTGACTACAAAGAGGCTGAGCAGTACATCAGCTTTCTTTTTAAAGGCAGCTCATATTTGATCGATGTGATCGGTAAAGACACGGACTACACTGTTTTCACTCGAAATTCATTTCGAACGATCAAAATTTACAATGATGAAATGATTCTTCACGAATCTCTTAAAAAGGGCGGAAGCTTTGGTGGCGATTCTGATCTCAGAGCAGGCATGCCTGGAAAAGTGATCGAAATCTTTGTCAAAGTGGGCGACACGGTGAAGGCGAATAAACCGTTGCTAATCATGGAAGCCATGAAAATGGAAAACGAAATGCGTGCCAGCCGCGATGTGAAGATTAAAGAAATCAAAGTGAAACAAGGTGATTCGATAGAATCCGGTGCTGTCCTGATCAAATTTGAGTAACTAAATCTAAGCTGTTTCTAGTGGATTTTTTTGAACTCGGGCGACAAGGAAAATCGCGATTTCAAAAAGAATAATCATTGGAATCAGCATCATAAACATGCTGAGTGCATCAGGTGTTGGCGTTAACACGGCTGACAGTATTCCCAATAAAAAATACGCGATTCTTCTTTGTTTACGTAAAAATTGAGAAGTCACGATTCCTGAGATTCCAAGTAGAACTAAAATAAGTGGCAGTTGAAAGGCGACTCCGAACATCAATGTCATTTGAACGACGAAACCTAAATATTCGGTGATTGTGATCATGGGCTTATCCACACTTCCACCAAAATTAAATAAAAATTCAAACGCAGGCGGAAGTACGGCGAAATAACAAAATGAAATCCCTAAAAGCATCAACAGCGAACCTGAAAGTATAAACAGGGTCGCATACTTTTTTTCTTTTTGATAAAGGCCCGGAGCTATAAAAGCCCAAAGCTGATAGAGCCAAACAGGACAGGACAATCCAAGCCCCGAGAATATTGCGATCTTCAAATGGGCCATGAATTTATCTGTGGGGTGGGTAAAAACCAATCCACCAGATGGTAAATATTTTTGCGCAGGCAATCTGAGGTAATCAAAAAGTTGCTCGGAGTAGGCGTAAGCGACCGCTGCAACAATAAGCACAGCCCAAAGGCTTTTAATAAGCCTGACCCGAAGTTCTTTGAGGTGGTCATTTAGATTCTGGTTTTTTTCCATTTTTTTCTTCTTCTAAATGAGGGGAAATATCATAGTCCGTGTCCATTTCGAGTTGAACAGGTTCATCGACATGGGCGTGAGATTGGGTGTGCGAACCTGTGTGCTCCGTGTGATCAACTGGCATTTCAGTATCAGTTTTAATTTCACCTGCGCTATTAAAATCGTTTCGGATATCTTCAATCAGATTTTGGGAATCAAAGCTGTTTTTTTTGAATTCATCAGTGAGCTCATCAGTTGATTTTTTCAAATCTGAGAAGAATCGACCTAATGTTCGAGCGACCTCTGGTAATTGGTCGGGTCCCAACAAAACAAGACCAAGAACGGCCAGAACTAGAATTTCTGTAAAGCCCAATCCAAACATACCTATGAATTATCATGCGAGCTAAAATTGGGATACTTTTTTCTGGTCGCTTTTGGAAATCGGGACTATTCCCAAATCAGAAAGTTTTTCGCGGGCTAGGTCAGATCCTGTTTTGAGGTAACGGTCGTAGATTCTAAGAACGTTAGACGCAGATTGGATTTGTGATTTTTCACTGATGTAGTTGAGGGCCTCAACAAACTCGTTAAATCTTCTAGAATAAGTCGAGTAGACCTCTGCCATGGTTTCTTCTCGGCTGCTTTGTGCAAGCAAACCGTAAGCAGTTCCAGCCATATCCACACAGTAATCCACATCAATAATTTTTCTTTGGAGTGAGTCACTAAAAAAGCCACAAATGTACAAAGTTCGATCCGCTAGTTTTTTGAGGAGCTCGACTTTTGTATTGTGCTCTGATTGAACAGCTTTCAACAAGCTCTCCGCGAGCGTTTGTTGTCTTCTTGGGCCCATTTCAGAGCTCGACTCTTGATCAAAAAAATGATCTGCAACCACATGATGCTCGAGGACCTGGACGAGATAGTTCTCTGTAAATTGATTTGTTTGAAGCTTACGAGTGACAAAGGCCTCACGGACTGCCTCTTTGAAAAACTCTGTGTGATTGATAATGATTGGGGCCTGCGACATCTGTTTCATTTTATCAACATTTCGGTTTTTGACACTCAGACTTGAGTTCATCACGACTCAAGTCGGGACGACTGAATAAGAAAAGCTAATATTAGAACAAACGTGTTTTTGATGTCTCAAGATGGGTCACCAGAGTTTGTAAAACTGTTGAAACTTTGTGAGTCGAGTTAACCTAAACTCATCCGGGGGAATTCATCATGAAGAAGGCTATGCGCTTCATTGCACTCACGCTTTGTTTATCATCCATCGCAGTATTTTTTCAGAATTGTGGGCAGGCCGGGTCCATAAGCGCTGTCAGCCCTGAAATTACTTTAGAAGCTCCACTCGATAACATTGATGGATTAAAACCTCTCGAAATTGTTGTTCTTCCTTCAAATAAATTTATTTGTGAGCCCTTTGGAAATTCTGGTGGTACTGATATTAAAGGTGGTCTTCGAGCAGAGTTGGCTTACGTAGATCCCCAGCTTAACCTTACCAGTTCAATAAAAAATGCTTTCGGATCTGCTGAGTACTTTAGTGATTCTGCTCAATTTATAAAGGTCAAAGATCCTTTGTTTCTATCTCAAATCAATGTGCCATCACGTCGATTTGATCAAGGTTTTTTACTTCTCGACGGGACCTTTTTAGCAGACTCTGCAGGAAACAAATTAATTGAATGGTTTGCACTCAAAATGAAATCCGTGTTGAAACTGAGTGCAACCGATGAAGCTGGTCTCTATGAGTTAGCAACAATTTCAGATGATGGAAGTCGCTTATTTTTAGGTGCGGCAGATCAAGAGAAAGAAGTGATCAACAATGATGGCGCACATTCTACCAAAATGAAATGCGCTTCTGAAGCATTGGCAATGACCAAAGATTCCAAAATACCGATGACATACTTTTATAACCAGGGACCAAGAACAGAGATCGCAAATGTTCTAATTTGGAGAAAGAAAGTCGGCGAGTCCGCAGAAGTCACACCTCATCGACTTTGCGGTATCAGTGATAATAGTAAATATTGGAATCCACAAGACAGTGCAGCGGGTGAGCATTGGAATGCACTGGTACAGGATGGATGGAAAGTTGTAGATTCAAGTAATTTTGAGTTACCAGATTCCCAGGTAAATCCTTGTGCAACTCAGAATACAAATCAAATTAAAACAGCTCAATTTTCAAAGCTTGAAAATGGGCTTGCTACAGTCAGTCTTGATTTTCAAGAGACTGCAAATATCAAAGCTAAATTGTATCAAGTTGACGGGGCGAGTTTGAAGCTAATTAGCTCTTTTGATATGCTTGTGCAGCAAAGTGACAAAGCAAGCTTCAGCTTATCAAGTCTTGAAGCGGGTCAGACATACACCTTAGAAATACTGATTGAGAATATAATTAAGAAAACTCAAGTTTTGAACGAAGTTAGATTTCAAATAAAATAAAACGACTGGGGCCCTACTAAGCTTTCGCCGGGCCCACAACGCTGAGTACCTCCGGCTGGCTAAATAACTTTTGCGCCAACTTTAAAATACTTTCTCGAGTTACTTTTTTATACTCTTCAATCACTTCGAAAATGTGATCTGCTGACATGCCATAAACCACATCCAATAAGACGGCCTGACAAATGGTGGATTTCTTTTGCAAGCTAATGGCTTGCTGACCCACTAAATAATTTTGAGCGCGCACAAGTTCTTCTGGCGTAATGAGCTCCACTGTCAGTTTTTTCAGTTCCTCTCTCATCATGGCAATTGCTTTTTCCTTCTTCTCGGGTGAACAACCAATGTAAGTGCCGAAGTAGCCAGGCTCTAAACCTTCCATTCGGATAGGAGACACCGTGTAAGCAAGAGAATTTTTATCTCGTAACTCGTAAAATAGTCTTCCACCTTGGCCCGAAAGTACTGACTGTAAAACATCTAAGGTGAAACGATCTTCCGAATCAATTCTCAGACCTTGGTAACCAAGCACTATGTGGGTTTGTTCTTTGTCTAAGGTCGTTTCACAGATCTGATTTCTTTGAATCACAGGAACCTGCAACTTTTTTGAAAACTTTTGGCCCTGAGTTGCTGATTTTTCAAATTGTTCGATGTGCTTCATAAGCATTGATTCATTAAAATCGCCGACAACGGTCATCACTAAGTTTTTAGGGTGAATCAATTCTTTGTGATACTCACTTAAAGTCTGAGCATTTATTTTTTTTAGCAATTCTGGAGTTCCCAAAACATCACGTGCGTAGGGATGTTGTCCAAACATCATTTCATGGAATTGCTGAAAGCAGATTTGTGCTGGATTGTCTTTTTTATTTTGAATTTGATTCAGTTGTACTTCTTTTTCCCTCTCAACTTGAGCAATAGGCCAAGTCGGATTTTTCAAAAGATCAAAATAGATGTCATAAAGCTCTTCTTGAGATGGAGAGAGACCGTCCAACGTCAGACCGATTGTATTTCTGCCGCCGAAAGCAGAAATTCCCGCAGAATGACTTTCTACAATTTCATTGATTTGATCTTCTGTGTATTTTTTAGAACCTGTAGTCCAGGCCCTTGATAGTAATTCAATGGCTCCTGCGTCTGAAGCCTCCTCAGCCCGCAAGCCACCCAAAGCCGCACAGCGAACAGAAAAGGTGGGCGTGTCAGATTGAGTTCTTAAAACAAGTGTCATTCCCGAGGGTCGATTGATCACTTTTGTTTTCCCCAAAACCTGAGCAGATTCTTTAATTTTAACCGGCTTCGAAGCGAACTTCACAGGCTTCAAAGTTTTCTTAACGGCTAAATTGAATTCCTTTGTGTACCATTTCAGAATTTTTTGAATCTCCGTTTTCGCTTTTTTTGTGTCATTTTCTGATAAAAACAAAGCGGTTAAGCTTTTTGGCTGCAAATACTTTCTGGCGGCTTTCGAAACGTCCAAAGGTTTTAGTTTATAGAGACGATTCAGGTACTTTTTAAAGTAGTCTGGATCTTTCATATAAAATTCGTCATTGCCAATTTTTCGAGACAATCCGTCGACGGTTTCTAAGGCGTAAATACTTTCACTTGAGGAAATAGCCAAAGCTTTTTTCATCTCTAGTACAGTTGGCACTTCTTTTACAAAATCCAGAGCGATACCTAGGGATTCTTTGATTCCCAATAATAGCTTATCAGATTCTCCATTTAACGAAATCGCAAAGATTCCGTCATCTTGAGGTGTGTACGCAAAGGCCCCAACTCCTTGCGCAAGCAAATTATCAATTCTCAATTTTTTTGTGAGCCTTGAACTATCACCTGTTCCCATAATCATCGACAGTAAATCTAGGGCGGGAACATCTTTGTGCTGGATCGAAGGGGCTCTCCAGGCTAAATAGCTTTGAGTTTTTTTAAATTTAGTTGGGATGACTTTTATTTTAGCCGACTTTTGAGCGGGCTCTTTGGTGCGCTTTCGAATATCCAATTTAAAAGGTTTAAAGCTTTCAAAATATTCAGCCACTTCTTTTTTCATCAATTGAGAATCGAAGTCACCCGTTACAACAAGAAACATATTTGAAGGCACATAGCGGGATTGATAGAATTCTTTGATTTTTTTAGCAGACAAAGATTTTATATTTTTATCATAGCCGATAATGGGCTCTTTATAATTATGCTTCGAATAGACTGTCGAAAATAAATTTTTCCAGGCGACACTTCCTAAAGAATCTTCACCGCGTTTGATCTCTTCGATGACAACTCCGCGCTCATTATCAATTTCTGTCGCATCAAATGAAGGAAAGCCCATCATCTCGCTGATCACTTCCAAAGCAATTTTTCTTTTCTGGGTTTCGATGGTTACATAGAAAACTGTTTGGTCATAAGACGTGTAGGCGTTGAGTTCGCCCCCGCTGCCTTCGACAAGGCTTGCGATTTCACCCGTTTTGAATTTTCGAGTTCCCTTGAAAAGCAAGTGTTCAATAAAGTGACTAATTCCCTCTTCGCCTTTTTTTTCATCTGCACTTCCCGTTCGGACCCACATTTGAACCGAAACCACCGGAGATTTGCGACTTTCTACTAACAGAACTTTTAAACCATTTTTTAACTTGTAACTTTTGTTCTTCATGAATTAAACCTCAGTCTTGTGAAATCATCATTTGGTGTCTATTTTCATATTCCCTACTGTTTGCAGAGATGCACTTATTGTGATTTCGCCACCTATGAAAAATCACAAATCATGCCGCCAGAAAGTTACACAAATCTTGTTCTGCAAGAAATGAACATGTATCGAAATTTCTATAAGCCCAGGAAACTTGATACAATTTACTTTGGCGGTGGCACACCTTCATTGGTCCACCCTCGTCATATCTTACAGATGGTCCAAGAGCTTGAAAAGCTTGGGTTTGAAAAAGGTCCTGATACTGAAATGACTCTCGAAATCAATCCTGCGACTTTGACCGTTGAAAAAATGGAATCCTACGTGGCGATGGGCTTCAACCGATTCAGTGTGGGCGCACAAACTTTTAGTAATGCACAACTGAAGAAAGTCAGGCGCGAACACACAGCCGAGCAAACGATTGAAACTCTCGCGTTTTTAAAATCCTATAACGTGAACTACTCATTTGATCTGCTCTTCGCATTGCCAGGACAAACACTTGATGATCTGGCAAAAGATCTGGAACAGGTGGTTCGGTTTTCTCCTGACCACGTTTCTCCTTATTGCCTCACAGTGCCAGAAGAAAATCCCCTATTTAAAGGACGCCCCCACGACGAGACTCAGGTCGAGATGTTCGAGTTAATTACTAAGACATTGTCCGCAAATGGCTATCACCAATACGAAATATCAAATTTTTCCAAACCTGGCGCTGAATCCAAACACAACAGTCTTTACTGGCAGGATCAGGAGTGGTGGGGACTTGGACTCAGCTCACACTCGTATTCTAAACAAACCAAGTGGGGAATTCGTTACTGGAATCCCCGAGGTATAAAAGATTACGAAAAACAAATCCTCGAAATCACTGCACCATTGGGCTCACCTCTTGAGCTCCCCCTGGCTCAGTTTGAAAATCTTGAAAAGCATCAAGCATTAACAGACTTCTGCCATACTTCACTTCGAATGTTATCTGGCCTTAGTCTTGCCTCACTGGAAAACAAATTTGATCTTGAAACGGTCAAAATGGTCCAGTCGCTTTGTGAGGATCTCGTCAGAAAATCCTGGCTTCAAAAAACACAGCGGGGCTATTGCCTCACGGATGAGGGAATTGTCCTCAGTAACCAGGTTTTTTTGGCCCTGACTTTTACTGATGCCCTGTAGGATTTCCTGTGCGATAACATGGTCACCCTTGGGTTGACAATTTCTGCTGCCTACACAAATTTAAGGGGTTACTTAGAAAGGTTGTTTTATGTCCGAAAAAAATTCTGAAAATGATTCTAAAGAATCCACATCTCAACCCGATTCTGCATCCCAAGAAAAGACCCTTCAGTGGCAAGCTGAGGCTGAAAAGTTTAAAAATGATTTTCTTTATTTGCGAGCTGAGTTTGAAAACTACAAAAGAAATGCAATCAAAGAACGCAGTGACCTTTTAAAGTACGGTGGCGAGCGCCTGGCTCGTGATTTGGTGGGGGTCCTCGATAATTTCGAAAGAGCACTTGCCGTTGAAATTAAGCCAGAGGCACTGGATACCTATACCAAGGGTGTTCAAATGACAGCGCAAGAACTAAAAACTGTTTTAGAAAAACATGGCATCAAAGAAGTTCCTTCTGAAAAAACTCCCTTTGATCCTGCCATTCACGAAGCTTTAGGAAGCGAGCCTTCAACTGCCGTACAAGATGGTCATGTCCTGCGTGTTTTTGAAAAGCCGTACCGCTTCCATGAAAAACTATTACGTGTGGGCCGAGTGATTATCGCTCGCAGCCAAGAAAGCTAATTTTAAGTGAGTAAAGATTTCTACGCTCTTTTGGGGGTTTCGAAATCATCCACGGCGGATGAAATAAAAAAAGCTTACCGCAAGCTTGCGATGCAGCTACATCCCGACAAAAATCCTGGAAACAAAAAAGCTGAAGAAAAATTTAAAGAAATCACCGAAGCCTACGAGGTTTTGGGTGATGTTGAAAAACGAAAAAAATACGATACTTATGGGTCATCTGATTTTTCTGGATTTGGCGGGGCTGGCGGCTTCGAGGGCTTTCGACAACAGGGGGGCTTTCAAGGAAATCCTGAAAACTTTCAAGATATATTCGGTGATGTGTTCGGTGATCTTTTCTCGGGCGGGCGAGCTCGCTCAAAAAGACCTCTTCGTGGAGCTGATCTTCGATATTCTTTAGTTATCTCATTCGAAGAAGCCGCTTCGGGTTGCGAAAAGGTCATCACTTTTGTTAGACAAAAGGGCAATAACAACGAAACCGCTAAACTTTCTGTTCAAGTTCCGGCTGGTGTAAAAGAAAATCAAAAATTAAAGCTCAATCAAGAGGGTGATATTCCTGGCCAGGGCGGAATCCCTGGTGATCTTTATGTGATCATTAGTTTTCAACCTCACCCTTTGTTTACTCGCGAAGAAAACGATGTCATCCAAGAAATTCCCATTAGTTTTACAGACGCACTGCTGGGTGCTGAAATTGAAATCCCAACATTAAGCGGCAAAGGCATGCTTAAAATTCCACCCGGAACTTCTTCAGGACAAACGTTTAGAATGAAGTCGAAGGGGTTTCCACGACTTGGTGGTTTGGGATCTGGTGATATGCTTGTGAAAGTTCAGTTGGTGATCCCAAGTCGACTGACTCAAGAAGAAAAAGTATTAGTTGAAAAGTTAGCAGAAAAAATAGGCGTTCCTGATTCGGTTGAAGAGTATCAAAAAAAATTGCAGGAATTTTTAAGGAATAGAAAATGAAAATATTAGTTATCTGTCTTTCTGTTTTTGTCTTTACTTCCTGTGCTTTGCAATCTCGCCAAGGTGGCTCTTCTGGCTACAATACTAGATCCAGTGGACGTTCAGGGGTCCAACCTTTGCCACCCAAAAGACCTGTGAACCCGACGGCCGTATTAAACGAGCCCTCTGCTGCGGTCGTAAACTCAAGTCCCGAATTCCGCAGTTTTTCCACTGAGCAACTTCGTGCAGCCTACCAAAACCCGCAGTACTCAAGCTCTCGATCGGAAATTTTATTTCTCTTAGGCGAACAAGAGATGGTTCGCAGAAATACCGATCTTGCAATTAATTATTTTAATCAGTTGATTGCAACCGATGTGACTTCTATCTGGTCTCAAGAGGCCAAGTTAAAGTTAGATTTAATTAAATCACTGTCGCGGGTTTCTGCGACCACAATTGGCGTACTATTGCCCTTATCTGGACGCACAGCTGCCATCGGTCAGCGTGCCCTTCGCGCCATCCAAATGGGTTTAGGACTTCATTACGGCTCGAGTAATTTTCAATTGGCTGTCGTTGATACCCAAGGCAATTTAGACAAAGCCCGACGTGGTGTTGAGCGTTTGGTTCGCGAAGACAATGTGGTGGCTATTCTTGGAGCGCTCTCCTCCAGAGAGGCTGAAAGCGCTGCGCTGAAGGCTGACGAGCTTGAAACCCCGCTGATTACGCTTTCTCAAAAATCTGGAATTACCGACCTAAGCCCCTATGTTTACCGAAATTCACTAACACCTGAAATGCAGATTCATCACTTGGTCAGATCAGCAATGAGTCAGTATGGCATGAAGAAATTTGCAATCATGTATCCGAACGACCCGTACGGAGTTGAATCCACAAATTTATTTTGGGATGAAGTTCTTGCCCGAGGCGGAGAAATCACAGCAGCTCAGAGTTATGATCCAGTGACAACAGACTTTCGTCACGCCGCTCAAAGATTGGTCGGTACGTTTTATATCGAAGCTCGACTGGAAGAATACAAGGCCAAGCAAAAAGAATTTTCCACAAAGGCCAAAAAAAGAAACTCGCGCGAAAACCTAAGTGCAGACGATATTCTAAGTCCCATCATCAATTTTGATGCTGTCTTTATTCCAGACAGTGCAAAAAATATGGGTCAAATTTCTGCCTCCCTTAGTTTTGTGGGTGTAAAAGACATTCACCTATTAGGAACGAATCTTTGGAACACACCCGGTCTAGCTCGACGAGCTGGACTGTTTCAAAACTCACTTTTGTTTGTTGATGGCATCGCTCAGAATTCTGCGGCTACAAAAAACTCACGCTTCGTGGCCGAGTTTAAATCACTTTTTAAAAATGATCCCACCATGATGGAAATTCAGGCTTACGAAAGTGCTCTCGTTTTGCGTGGCCTCATCCTTGACGGTGCCGATAGCCGCGCAGAGGTTCGAGATGAGCTCCTCAAATTGGAAAATTTTCCAGGGGCCGTCAGTCCTTTAACAATGTCTTCTGATCGTGAAGTTTTAAGACCCTTGTTTTCCTTAACTCTGCGAAAAGGAGAAATTATACCTTTGGATCTTTCCGAGTAATCCAACTAACCAAAGGTCCCTGGTCCGTGAGTCCTATCATCCAAAGACGCTGCACTTAAGTGGTGTCGAGAGAGGATGGGATCATGAAAACAAATCATATCAAACCTGAAGTTGTGCTCGAGCTCAAAAAAAGATTGGTTTTAAAAAGAGCTGATCTTATCAATCGACTTCGACAACAAGGTGATCAAATTAAAAATGGATTCGATTTACGCGGTGATGAAATTGATCAAGCTGTCGCGGTCCAATCAGAAAATGCAGCACACGCATTTCAAAATAAAGTGAAAGAAGAATTGTTTGAAATCGAACTTGCTTTAAGTCGCATGGAGCAGGGAACTTTCGGCATTTGTGAAGAAACTGAAGAAATAATTGAAACAGAAAGACTCATGGCGTTGCCTTGGACACGACTCAGCATAGAGGGTGCAGAGCTTCGAGAGGCAGTGCGAAAAAGATTTGCTTAAGAAAAGTGCATTGTATTTTTTTTAGTGACACTCTCATTCTCCTCCGTAATATGCGGCCATATCGATAATTTTTTCGGTGAAGTAAATCATCCCGGGGGGGAATTTGATGAAGTCATCCGAACTCAAGGCTATACAAGAGTCTTTGGTTGCACAAAAAAGTTCGATTCTAAATCGACAAAAAGAATTCAAAGCAGAAACACTTCTGTCGTCTCAACTTGCAGATGAATCAGAACAAATTTCTGTGGAACAGTCGCAAAGCTTGGGCATTCATTTGCGAGAGAAAGAGCGACAAGTTCTTCACCTCATAGAGCGCGCATTGGGAAAAATTTCTGATGGCTCTTATGGGCAGTGTGAGGCTTGTGCAGATCCCATTGGAATTAAAAGACTGAATGCACGTCCTTTCACAAATCTTTGTGTGTCCTGCATGGAAGAGCAAGAACACGCCTCTTTGCAGTAGTCGTAAAAGCCCAGTCCTGCGCCAATCTGAGAATTTGATCGGCAGTTTTTTATCTGGACAAATAGACGGGATAACGAAGTCCCGTTAACACTTCTTAACCTGTTTCTCATAGCAAAAGTGGTTTTTAAACCTCTCACAAAATTTTGACAGCCCTGTTTTTTTCAATGTGAGTTCGCAAGTTTTCCTCTGTAAAATCAGGACTTTTGAAAGCATGATTTCCTTAAAGCCCACACTCCAGCGCACCGATTAGTAATCACATAAATTTGCAAGTAGGACATGCTCTGGAGGCACCTTATGAGTTTTGACGACAAGGTTATGGATATTCCACAAACAATGCCAATGCTCCCCGTGAGAGACATCGTTGTTTTTCCCTATATGATTATTCCCCTGTTTGTGGGAAGAGAGAGCTCCATTCGAGCAGTCGAAGAAGCACTCGCGAAAAATCGTTTGATTTTTCTTTCATCACAGAAAGATTTCGGTGAGGAAAATCCAACCCCAGAATCTATTTACGAAATTGGAACTGTTGCCATGATCATGCGCATGAAGCGTCTTTCTGACGGTCGTGTGAAAGTTTTGATTCAAGGTGTATCGAAAGCCAAGGTCACAAGTTATGTGAAAAACAATCCCTACTTTGAAGTTGCGATTGAGAAGATTGAAGACACAGCAGTAACTGCTCCGGTTGCTGAAGTGGAAGCTTTGATCCGCACGACAAAAGAAACAATCGAAAAAATTATTGCTCTTGGTAAGCCCCTCTCTCCAGATATCTTGCTTGTTCTTGATGACATCACAGACTGTGGAAGAATCGCAGATTTGATTGCCTCTAACATTGGTGTCAAAACCACTGAAGCTCAAAGAGTCCTGGAAATTTTAGATCCTCGTGAGCGATTGAAAGCTGTCAACGATCTTCTCAACACTGAAGTTGAGAATCTCCAGGCACAAAATAAAACTCGCGGACCTAAAGATGATTTATCTAAATCTCAGCGTGAGTACTTCTTGCGCGAGCAAATGAAGCAAATCAAAAGCGAACTTGGTGAAGGTGATTCTAAGTCTGAAGAGATGGACGAGTTACGAAACAAGATCTCGAATATCGGTATGCCCGCACAAGTCGAGACAGAAGCGCTCAAGCAACTGGCTCGTTTGGAAAGAATGCATCCCGATGCTTCAGAAGCTACGATGGTTCGAACCTATCTTGATTGGATGGTTGATCTTCCTTGGGGTAAACAATCTGACGATGTTATTGATTTGAAAAAATCAAAAGAGATCTTAGATGATGATCACTATGAATTACAAAAAGCAAAAGAACGCGTTCTTGAGTTCTTAGCTGTTAGAAAATTAAAATCAACAATGAAGGGTCCCATCCTTTGTTTTGCTGGCCCCCCTGGAGTAGGAAAAACTTCTCTTGGTAAGTCGATTGCTAAAGCCATGGGACGAGAGTACTTCAGAATCGCACTAGGCGGAGTTAAAGACGAAGCTGAGATTCGCGGTCACAGAAGAACTTACGTTGGAGCCATGCCTGGTAAAATTATCCAAGCTATGCGCCAAGTAAAAACAAGAAATCCTGTCATTGTATTAGATGAAATTGATAAATTGGGTTCTGATTTCAGAGGTGACCCTTCGGCAGCTATGCTTGAGGTGTTAGATCCAGAACAAAACTCAACTTTCCGTGATAACTATTTAAATGTGGATTTTGACCTCAGTAACGTGTTGTTCATCGCAACAGCTAACGTGGTTGAAAATATTCCTGCGGCCCTTCGCGATCGTATGGAACTTCTTCACATCCCTGGTTACACAGAGAACGATAAACTATTCATCGCAAAGAAACATTTAGTCCCTCGACAACTTGAGAACAACGGTATCACATTGAAAAATGCTTCCTTCACTGATGAAGGGATTCGAGCCGTGATTTCTGGTTACACTCGGGAAGCTGGACTTCGAAATCTCGAGAGAGAAATCGGTTCTGTTTGCCGAAAGATTGCAAAGATGGTTGTTTTAGGTGAGCAAGCGTTCACTGAAGTGACTGGCGCTAATGTTCCTGAGCTTTTAGGTCCCCCAAGATATCTTCGTGAAGATAAATTGATGGATTCTCAAGTGGGAATCGTTCAAGGTCTTGCTTGGACTCAAGCGGGCGGCGAAGTTCTTGTCATCGAAGCACTGAAGATGAAAGGTAAAGGCCATTTAGCTTTAACCGGTCAGCTTGGTGATGTGATGAAAGAGTCTGCTCACGCAGCGATGTCATACGCAAAAGCTCACATGGAAGAACTAGGAATTGCTGAAGACTTTTTTGATAAATTTGATATTCACGTTCACTTGCCCGCAGGTGCTATTCCAAAAGATGGACCCTCGGCCGGTATTGCACTCACCACAGCACTTGTAAGCTTGATGACTGAGACTCCTGTGCGCCACGACGTGGCCATGACAGGCGAAGTCACTCTTCAAGGTCGTGTCCTCCCCGTGGGTGGAATCCGTGAAAAGTGTTTAGCTGCCCTGAACCAAGGCATCAACAACGTGATTATCCCGATCGCAAATCAAAAAGATTTGGCAGATATTCCAAAGGTCTTCAAAGACAAGATTAACTTTATCTTGGCTGAAAACTTAGACGAAGTTTTTGCTGTGATCTTTGAAAAGGGTAAGGGCCACTTGAAAAAGCCGGCTCCTAAAAACCCTGGCAAAAAAGGCAAAGCTTTAGCTGCTTAATACAAAATTTAATTTCTTCCTGCGAAGAAAGAAGGCCTCACACTTAATTGGGTGAGGCTTTTTTATTTATTCGGACTGTACTCTTGGATAAATGATTTGAACTGGCTGACCGTTATTTGTGCCTTTTAGTACAGATGAATGACCATCAAATTTTAAATCTGCAATCAAAGTTCCAAACTTTATATTCTTAATCTGAATTTTGTAACTACTAACCAGCACAACTTGATTTACACTTTCTAATGTTCCATTCATTTTACCGTCGACTGTTGAATCTACAATTCTGTAAAAAGTGTTTTTGACAGAATCATTCGCAATAAACAATTCCGTGCCCGCTGCCTGACGGAAAGGTGCCGAAAAGGCCATTTGAAAAGAAGGCACGACTTTGCCCGTTTGTTTATTTCTAAAAATCATAAGTGTCCGGCATTCAGGTGCCTTAATGTCTGTACGACAATAAAAATACGATTGTGAAACTTCATGGCCTTGATAGAAAGCATCTGTCATTTTTTGTGTGTCTTGCTGCGTGCTAGCCATTGCACTTAAGCCGACTCCAAGGGACAGGACCATTGTTGTAATTAAGCTTTTCATTTAATGAGCTCCTTTAGTTTTAACTAACTCAACTTAATAAAATTGAAAAGACCGGCGACTTCAATCTAAATCTATTTATATTGCTGCTGCAGCAATCAGCATTATCTCTTTATGAGATTCCCAATCTGATACAATGACAATTTAATGTCGCAACGCTGCCTAAAGGCACTGCCCTCAAGCTGAATTCAGATTTGAATCGCTCTCAGAGTGGCAATTCCATTGCAGAACAAATGGGTGCGAGCTCTTTTTAAAAAAGGATCATTAAATGAATAAACTTTTTATCCCTTTCATAATTGTTCTGCTGGCAACCTCAGCTTATGCGATGGATTTTCTTAACCCTGTAAATCCCATCAACCCGTTCAACCCACTCAATCCAAATGGACTCTACGCCAAAAACAACTCGAACACTCAGTCCAGTTGCCAGGCTCCAGAAAAATTGAACCTTCAGCAGAAAAAAAATTTAGTGCTTGATATAGTTAAATTTAAACACGACGTTTCGAAAAAATACCTACTTAAGCTTTATATTTGCAGTGATTGGCTGTGCGGCGAATCTCTATTTCAGTTTCCACTTAATCCAAGTCAAAGTGATTTTGAAGGGTCGCGGATAACTCTCATGTCGACGTACACTTTAGGATGCATTTTTTCCAGAAATCCAAACGACAATTTAAGTCGATTCGTTGTAAAAGTTGAAGAGGTCACTGGTGCCTTCTCATTTAATAAATCGGTCGGAAAAAATTCCGTTTTCATTGCTGACTTGGCTGCAGGGCCAATGAAAGTCATCCTAGATGGGCAACAAAAAATTGAAACTCGTATGGAGTTCGAATAATCTAGAAATTGCCTCATTCGTGAATGGGTGAGGCTCGTTTATTTTCCACTGTCATACTTTTGAACAGTCCCCTGAGTTTTTACATCGTCTCTTTCATTAAAACTGTGCCTGGTATATGAATGCCAAAACATTTTAATTTTAGGAGATCACTTGAAAAATCTAATTCTATTGCTCGGTGCCTTTATTTCTTTAAATGCAGCAGCTAGCCCCGTTGGTTCGTACTACACACCCTTTGAGGATCATGGTGATGATGGTTACAGTCCAGAGCAGTTGTTTGTGTTCTCAGATTCAACTTTGACTGTTTCTCACGTCGACAATGGAGCTCGAATCGTGACTGCAACTAGCTACAAAATCCAAGGTAATAAAATTATTCTAAACATAACAAATTCTCCTGAGGTAACTTGGAACTGTAATGGTGAAGAGACCACTTACGAGGCTAATAGCGCCTCTGATATTGTCTCTCAATATGTGGTTGATGCACAGGGTATTACGCTACAAAGCGAAGAAGGCACAATGGTATTAAACAAAGCCACACAGGAACAAATTGCTCGCATTCAAAGCCTGCCCCTTTGCACAAAGAACTAAATCGAATTGATAAGTAACAACGGTTCCGAGATTAACCTCACCGTTGTTGCGTTTTTTCGCTGTCATAGTTTTTGACAGACCCGTCTTTTTTTCAACTCAATGTGAAGTCATTCTTGTCTTTCATTCAGCGTGATACCTTGCAAGAATGCTTTTCAACTTCATTGTTTTTTTATTTACTATTTCAAATTTGACCTTCGCAATGTCCGGTGGTGTTGCTGTTAAACCTAACGACCCACTGATTCAACATTTTGTAGGTCTCTACATTGATAGACTCGATAGTCCTCAGTCTGGAATTTGCACCGGAACAATCATTGGGCCGAAAACCATTTTAACTGCTGCTCATTGTTTAAATGGGGATCCAAAAAAAATGGCTGTTTATATCTCCTTTACAAATGAGCCCTACCGACTTTTAAAAGACGCTTTCGAAACCGGTAAAACCGATCCGTATTTAAAAGCCAAAAGTTTCGAGATTTTTCCCAAGTATAAATTAGCCCTTACAATTCGAGATCAGGCCGCTTCTGATGTGGCAGTCATTCACCTCGAGGAAAACTCAAAACTTCCACCCAACCATGGTCCTTTGCCATTGATTGCGCCCTATTCACTTTACCAACTTCCCGATGGCATTCAGGTTTACGCGACCGGTTCGCCTGGAAACGCAAAGGCAAGCATCCTCGAGTATTTTTTCAAGAAGGATAACTTCTCAGTTGTGAAAAATTTGGCTCCTGTCTACCGAGCTTTATTTGGTCAGGAAAACATTCAAACTGCCGGTGGTGAATTGGACAATGTCGCCCTTTTATCTAATCCCTACTTTTTAGTGCAAAGTCCACGTTCTCAATTGCTCGACGGAGACTCGGGCTCGGCTGCACTTGCCAATTCCTATGGAGTTCCGAAAGTATTCGGTGTTCTTCGCGGTGAATATTTCATAGAAGGAAAATCTCTGGGCTGGTTTTTCACAAGCCTTTACGAACCAAACCTAAATCTTTGGGTCAGAAATCGAATTCGCTGAT
>CAZPBD010000007.1:24000-55398 GCA_964584655.1 uncultured Pseudobdellovibrionaceae bacterium
ACATCCACTGTGAACATAAACAAAACATACAGGGCACAAAAGACGATGGAAATTCCTGCAGCCAATCGAACAGGACCTTTTAATTTGAACCAGAGACTAGTAATGGCAGATCCGATCGCCACATACGTTAATCCCCAAAGTGATTCCTCAACAACGTTACCCAAATAATGAGTCGTGATCACTGCATACCACGAAAACATTTCGGCAATCGCTATGACGGGAAGAATGATAAGAGAGATTTTTCTGGTCCACTTGTCACTTGCGGCTACAGATAAAATCATAAGTACAATGGCCCACTGGGCAATAAAGGCAAGTTCTGCAACTGTGGCAATCGTTCTGCCTAAAAAAACACTGGAAAACCAAGTGTCGAATAAAACGATTCGCTGAACATCGGCTCTTGGCATAAATGATCTAAAAGCACAGACAAATACATAAAGACTTGAAAACCAAATGATGCTTTTAGGATTTTTTCTGAATTCAAAAACGGAACTAAAGTAAACACCCGGGTAGCGATACATCCGAGTCCAAAACCAAAGTAAAATATTGATCACACTAATGCTAGAAAGGAAAACCCACCAGAAAGACACTGGGTTTTCCCAAGCGAGCCAATTAAACATGCAGCCTTGGTCGTGGAGAAAGAAGTCGGTCCTTCATGTTTTCATTATCACTTTCAAGAACACGAACCAGAGTCTTGAGATCTGTGACTTCTTCTTTCAAATGAAGAATTTGCTCTTCTTTTTCTTGAAGAATCTGAGTGTAGGCCCTTTTCAATTCAACAAGCAGCTTGTTAGCTGCTGTCAAAATAGGACCATCCAGATTCATTGCGGGAGGAGCGACATTAACTGCAGTGGGTTCTGCTGGAGTTGTCTGGTCATGACCCTGATCGCGCAATAAAGGGGAGGGGCGATGGTTTAGGTGGGTCGTAACCGGTTCATCCAGGAGCAAGTATTTGCCTTCAGAGAAAGCAAACTTGATTTCATTAGTCTTAATCTTTCTGCGTAATGTGCTAACACTCACCTTGTGTTTGATTGAGTACTCAGTGATGGGAAGCCATTGCTCAGTCATATAAAACCAACAACCTTTCTGCCTACTCACCGTACCACGGCCGATGATCTTGTCAATTCAGCCCTGAGTATCTAGTCCTTTGTCCTCTTTTTGACTAGGCATACCGAGACTTTGATACTGGATAGGCGGCTTTTCAACTGGGCTTTGGTGTGATCAACTTGGGTAGTTATGGATTTACACAGCAAAAAAAAGATTGGCTTGGTTTTAAGTGGTGGTGGAATCAAGGCCGCCGCTTTCCACATTGGGGTTTGCCTCGCCCTACAAGAAAAGGGATTCCGCTTTGCTGGCGGCCCCAAAGATTTAGTTCGTCACCTCTATCCAGACTCTGATCCTATGACGATCCGGGTTTATGTGGGCTCAAGCGCAGGGGCATTTGTAAGTGCGATTTTGGCCTCTGGCTACGGAGTGGAATCCTTGATCGATTCCTTTCAACTGGGACTTGGTAAAACAGCCCGCTTTTCTCATAAGCCAGTTAAAAAGCTCAAGCCCCTTTCCTATCGCCACTTATTTGCAGTCAACGGCCAAAGTTTTCTGAATTATCTTCCGCAATCTTGGTTTTCAACACCAGGCTTAACGGGCGGGCTTGAAGCCCTTCTTAAATCAGGATTGAAAATCAATGGTCTGTTTTCCACAAGCGGCATCGAAAGTTACCTTCGAAAACATGCCTTAGTTGAAAATACATTTAGTCGGCTTGGCGTTGAGCTCTACATAGTTGCAACTCAGCTCAATCATACTCGTAAGGCTATTTTTGGAGCCTTTCCAGAACCCATTAAAAATGCGACCACCAAGTATATTGGGTATGCCTCTATCAGCGAAGCCGTTGCCTGCTCCACCTCTCTTCCACCCGTTTATGCCCCGACCAAGGTCGTGAAACCTGATGGTCGTGAGCTTTATTTTTACGACGGAGAAATTCGCGAAACACTCTCTGCCCACATAGCTGCTGATCAGGGCTGCGATTTGGTGATCTCTTCCTATTCCGTTCAGCCCTATCATTACACAAAAGAGGTCGGCAGCCTTCACAAGTTCGGAATACCCGTCATTATCAATCAGGCGCTTTATCAAGTGATTCAGCAAAAAATAGCAAAGCACATTGAGTGGGATAAAAAGCAGAAAGAAATTTATCAAACTATTGATCAATTTTTTAAAGACGAAAATCTGCCGGATTTAAAAAGAAAAAAGATTTTAGCTGTGATCGAAAAGAAAATAGATTTGAAGCCCAACATGGACTCCATTTACATCTCTCCGCGAGCTCAAAACCGTGAAATGTTTTTTGCAGATCATTTTAGTTTGAATCCGAAAACTTTAGAATCCATTGTTCGAATTGGTTTTAAATCGGCATTGTATTCTTTGAAAAATGTGACGGGCACGTAAAACGTGCCGTCTTCGTTCTAAATAAGGCTACTTTCGAACCATGCCAACAAAGGACCCGATACGACTCCAAGAAGGAGTGTCAGGGCCGCTGTCACGATGATCGTGATTGCAGTTGCAAAGTGACCCGCATGAGAAACATCTGCATCGCCTTCTTTCATATACATAACAACGACAGGTCTTAAATAATAATAAACGCTGATCACTGAGTTCAAAACACCCCAAACAGCTAACCAAATAAGGCCCTCACCGATGGCTGCATTGAAGAGATAAAACTTAGAGAAAAATCCAATGGATGGTGGCATACCCGCAAATGACAACATGAAGATTGCAAAACACATGGCAAGCACTGGGCGTTTTTTTGCAAATCCTGCAAGATCATCTACTTCCATTGTATGGTCTTCTGTTTTTTCCATCATTGAAACCAATGCAAATGCACCAATCGTCATCAGTGAATATGCAAACAAGTAGAAAATCACGCTTGATGCAGCAAAGGATCCGTTGTCGCTAATACCTGCTGTCAGTAGTCCAACAAGCAAGTAACCAGAGTGAGAAATACTTGAGTAAGCCAACATGCGCTTTAAATTATTCTGCAAAATGGCTGCAGTATTACCAACAAGCATCGTGATGACGGCTAACCATTGCAAGATATCGAATAAACTTTCTGAGGCAACCAGGGGTCTCATTGCAATAATTCTTAGAAATGCCGCGAATGAAACAACCTTAACTGCTGTCGCCATAAAAGCTGTATGGGGAGTGGGTGCTCCTTGGTAGACATCTGGAGTCCATGCATGAAATGGAGCCACAGAAACTTTAAAACAAAAACCCACAACAACAAGTACAAGTCCAAACAGAAACAGTCGATTGGTTTGAACCAATTGAACGGTTGTATCTAAAAGCTGAAGAATATTTGTTTGCCCGCTGGATCCAAAGATAAAGGAAATTCCAAAAAGAAAAATAGCTGAGGCTAAACTTCCAAGAACGAAATATTTGAATGCACTTTCTTTAGAAAGTCTTTGCTCGTGGCTCATGCCGATCATGATGTACAAAGAAAGAGACATCATCTCGAGACCAATGAAGATCATCAATAAATCCAAAGCAGAAATTAGAATCAGCATTCCAAGCACAGAACTGAGAGTTAAAAACACGAGCTCTGAAAACTGAACGCCTCGGGTAGCAGGATTCTCGAACATTAAGATTAAAGATCCAGCCGCAGCCGCAAGTGCGATCAGTCCTGTTGTTAATGTAATACCGTCAAAAACAAGAACGCCGTTGAAAGCCGTGTTTCCGCCACCACCAAAAGAAACAAGAAGTCCCGCAGCCGCTATGATCCCAAGTAAAGCCTGAGTGAGTGTTGCAACGGGAGCTTGCTCAGCATTTCCCTTTAAAACTTTGATCGTCAAAGGAACCAGTGAGGCTAAAAACAAAGCAATCATTGGGCTAATCAGTAAAATATCACCCATATCTATTGTGAAGTTCATCTTATTGCTCTCCTTTTACGGTGAGCTGATAACTTGATTTGTTTTTCACCAAGTAATCAACACTGGCCTCTGAAAATTTTAAAAATGTATTTGGGAAGATCCCCATCCAAAAAACCATTATAACAAATGGCACAAGCACAAAAACTTCTCGAAGGTTTAAATCCAATAGTGGGTGCTTTTCATCAGCCACCAATGGACCTTTTTCTCCGTAGAAAACTCGCTTAAACATCCAAAGCATATAAGCTGCGCCAAGCACAACACCTGTTGCCGCAAATCCAGCTGACCATGGACTATATTTGTAAACCCCAAGAAGAATCAAAAATTCCCCAACGAAACCATTCGTGAGTGGCACTGCGATAGATGATAAGGTGATGATAAAGAAGAAAATCGTGAAGTTTGGAAGTACCGACGCTAACCCACCATACTGTGAAATTTCCCGCGAGTGAGTTCGCTCGTAGATCATGCCAATCAAAATAAACAGCGCACCTGTGCTGATACCATGGTTGAGCATTTGGTAAAGTCCGCCCTGTAATCCTTGATGGTTCATCGCAAAAAGACCGATGATGATGTAGCCCATGTGAGAAACTGAAGAATAGGCCACAAGCTTTTTAATGTCTGGCTGAACCATGGCGACAAGGGCCCCGTAAATAATTCCAATCACACCAAGTAATACAAAAATCCATGACCAGTATTCACTGGCCTCTGGGAAAAGCGGCAGAACCCATCGAATGTAACAAAAGGTTCCCATCTTTAGCATTACACCAGCAAGAACAACTGAACCTGGAGTTGGTGCTTCAACGTGCGCATCTGGTAGCCAAGTGTGCAACGGGAAAAGTGGAACCTTGATTGCAAATGCCAAAGCAAAAGCGAAGAACAGCAAAGTCTGCATGCTGAAGAATTCGTTGCCGATAAAGGGAATGTTTAATTTGTAGAAATCAAGAAGGCTTGAGCTCATTTGGCCAAAGGCTTGCTGAGTGAGATACATCATATAGATGATCGCAACTAACATCAGGACAGAACCTGCCATCGTGTAAATGAAGAATTTCACAGTGGCATAAATTCTTCGAGATCCGCCCCAAATTCCCACGATAAAATACATGGGAATGAGTGAGAGCTCCCAAAAGATGTAAAACAGAATCGCATCGAAAGCTAAAAAGCTACCCAACATGGCTGTTTGTAAAATGAAAAAGCAGACCAAAAATCCGCGAACTTTTTCTTCAATTGATTTCCAACTAGCCAAAATAATAAGTGGCGCCAAAAACGTCGTTAAAAGAATCAGCCAAAAAGAAATTCCATCCAAGGCTAAAAAATATTGAATTCCAAACTTGGGAATCCACATATGTCTTTCAACCAATTGCAGCTGTGCTGTTGTTGGGTCAAAGTCTCGAAACAAAATGAGGCTGAAAATAAAATGCGCCAGCGAAAAACCAAGAGCAATGGGCTTCAAGCTAGATTTTTGCGGCCACAACGTGATGATGAGCGCAAATAGAATTGGAAGAAAGACCACCGTTGATAAAATCATATGCTACCTCATCATCACAAACGTCAGAGTCAAAACCAGTCCCAAGCCGATATACATCGCGTACTGCTGAAGATTTCCATTTTGCAGTGATCTTACAAAAGATCCTCCGCCTTTAATTAAATCCCCCGCCCAGAATGTGCACTTATCAATAAATCGAACATCAATGTAGGCCCAAATATTTTCAGAGATTCGAACCAGTGGGTTGATGATGAATCCGAAATAAAATTCATCAACCAAATATTTTTTGTAAACCAACTCGTAAACAGGTTTGATTTTTTCAGTCATCGCCTGAACCAACGCAGTTTTCTTCGTATAAAGAGTGTACGCTGTGAATGATGAAATTAAAGCAAGTCCAACTGAAATTCCCATCAGAGTCCACTCGGCAGTGGCATCCGCTTCTGTAATTCCAGGAATAGGTTTGATAATGGGACCTAACCAATTAGCTAAAATATTTTCCGGGTGCCCAGGAAGAATTGCACCGATCACGTGAGGAATGCCCACATAACCACCAACCAACGAGAGAACTGCTAAAACAAATAGAGGGATCAACATAATGGGTGAGGACTCATGTGGATGAGTGCTTTTCGGTACTCGGCTTTCGCCCCAAAAGGTCAAAGCCATCAATCGAGTCATATAGAAAGCTGTCATCGTCGCGCCCAAAACCCCAAGTCCCCACAATGACCAGTGTCCCATGGGTGAATGCCAAGACAGCCAAAGAATTTCATCTTTAGAAAAGAAACCTGAGAATCCTGGTGTTCCAATGATGGCAAGCCAGCCGATTAGAAAAGTCAGGTGAGTCCATGGAAGATATTTTTTTAATGCTCCCATTTTGCGAATGTCTTGTTCCTCATGCATGGCATGAATCACAGAGCCAGAACCCAAGAACATCAAGGCTTTGAAAAACGCATGGGTCATCAAGTGAAAAAAGGCCGCAGTAAATGCGCCCACGCCACAAGCTAAAAACATGTAACCAAGCTGAGAAACCGTCGAGTAGGCCAAAACTTTTTTAATGTCATTTTGAACAATGCCGATGCTAGCTGCGATAATCACAGTTAAAGCACCAATGATTGCGATCACTAACATTGTGTTGGGAGCTGCTAAAAATAATGGATTCATACGAACGATCATATAAACACCTGCGGTCACCATGGTCGCAGCATGGATCAGCGCTGATACCGGAGTAGGGCCTGCCATCGCATCTGGTAGCCATACATACAATGGAATTTGCGCAGACTTTCCAGTGGCTCCAACAAATAGGAACAAAGTTCCTAAAGTGATGATTCCATACCAAGTGCTTTCAGCAATTGTCGGCGCCAGTGCGTTTAATTCTTGAATGTTTAAAGTGCCAAAGCTTGTGAAGAATATAAACATACCGATCAAAAAGGCGGCATCACCAATTCGATTTGTAATAAAAGCTTTCATTCCAGCTGAAGCTTTATCTTTATCTGTAAACCAAAATCCGATCAGCAAATAAGACGCAAGACCCACGCCTTCCCAGCCCACAAAAAGTGTGACCAAGCTGTCACCCAATACTAAAACCAACATGTTGAAAATGAAGAAGTTAAGGTAAGCAAAATATTTTGCAACCCCTGGATCGTGGTGCATATATCCGATCGAAAACAAGTGAATCAAAAAGCCCACACCCGTGATGATGAGAATCATCAGACTGCTGAGTTGATCGACTAAAAAACCGAAATCTATATTCAGGCCTTCAACCGAAATCCATGAACCAAAATTAACTAAAATACTTCGGGCATCCGCAGGTAAACTTTGAAGCTCGATCCAAAGGGTTACCGAGCAAAGAAAAGAAATAAACACGGCAACTGAGGCAATGGCACCTGCCACGTTACCAGAGTGATGTTTTCTTCTAAAACCATTGATTAAAAACCCAATGAAAGGACTGGCCAGCAGTAGGGAAATCAAAGCTGTATGACTCATGTACTATCCTTTTAAATGTTCGAAAAAACGAATATTAACTTCTTTAAATCTTTTAAAAATAGAAACTGCCAAAGCAAGGCCCACAGCTGCTTCAGCTGCTGCAATCGTCATAACGAAAAAAACCATGATTTGACCGTCGATATTGTTGTTGTATTTTCCGAAGGCAATAAAGCTAATGTTGACTGCGTTTAACATGAGCTCGATGGACATCAGCATCACAATTGCGTTTCGTCTTAATAAAACCCCGATCAAACCCAAACAAAAAAGCGCTGTAGAAAGAACCAAATAGTGGTTCAGACCCACTTGGGTCAACAGGCTAAGACCTTCGCTACTAACGTTGTCCATGGGTTCCCCCTTTACTTCTAGATAAAGCCACTGCGCCCACGGCAATGATAAGTAACAAAACCCCCAGGGCTTCAAATGCAAAAATGTGTTGAGTGAAAAGTCGGTATCCTAAATTTTTTGTAGCATCGCCTGCAACGGCCACTTGATTTGCTCCAGCTGCTACTTTTGATCCTTCAGGGCTGTAAGCAATCGCGCCGATTAAAAGTCCACCCAAGACTCCGGCTGTTAAAAGCTTGATAGCGCCTGAAACTTTGCCCCGTGCAAAGGCTTCGATCTCGTGTTTTAAGTCAAACAACATTAAAACCATGACAAACAAAACCATAACTGCACCAGCGTAAACAATCAGCTGAACACCTGCCACAAAGTAGGCTTCCAAAGTCACAAACACGGCAGCAACGCTGACCATAGTAAAAGCAAGCGACAAGGCTGCGTAAATAGGGTTTGCAACCGACACAACCGTGATACCACCAGCCAGAGTCGTAATTGCTAGAAACCAAAATAAAAAAGCATCTGCTGTCACAAAAAACTCCTGAAAAAAATTAGAGTGTCACCACGTAGATTGCGATCGCAGTTACCACTGTGTTCGCAAGCGCCCAAGGAAGCATCGTTTTCCATCCTAAATCCATCAATTGATCGTAACGGAAGCGAGGCAAAGTCCAACGAACTTGAATGAAAATCCAAAGGAAAATAGCAAACTTCACATTATAAGATAAAAAGTGAATCAGTGAATTCAGTCCGCCCGCCGCTCCTTCAGAAAATCCCCAGCCCAAAATAACTTGCTGAAGCTCTGCCGGCGTGATTCCCGGAATACCGTAACCACCGAAGAAAAAAGTTGTCGCAAGACCAGATGCGATCATCATGTGGCCGTACTCACCGATAAAGAACATCAACATTTTAAAGCCACCGTACTCGGTGTGAAATCCAGCGACTAGTTCCGCTTCACCTTCTGCCAAGTCGAATGGGAGTCGGTTTGATTCAGCAAAGGCTGCAGCAAAAAATAAGACAAAGCCGATGGGCTGATAAAAAATTCCCCAATTAGGAATCCAGGAAACGGCCGAAGTCACCGTGTGACCAAAAGCCACAAACTGCAAAGGCCCCTGCTGAGCTTGAATCATTTCTGATAAACTAAAGGTTCCATAAAGCAAAATGACGCCGACAATTGAAAGGCCTAAAGCAAGTTCATAGGAAATCACTTGGGCTGAGGCCCGAAGGGCACCCAGTAAAGAAAACTTAGATCCAGATCCCCAGCCAGCCATCAAAATTGTGTAAGCCGCGAGTGAGGAAACACCCAGGATAAACACAATACCAACACCAATTTCGTAACCTTGTACCAAAAATTTGTAAGGACCCCATGTAGATCCAAACATTTCAAAGGCTGGCACCATAAAGGGCAAAGACATTGGAATTGCGGCATAGGCAAGAGTCGCGGGAATCAAAGCAAATACAGGAGCTGCGTAAAAAAGCTTTCGAATTGCTTTGTCGGGAGCAAAATCTTCTTTGGTAATAAATTTCACTGCATCCGCTAATAGCTGAAGCAAACCTAATGGGCCCACGCGATTTGGACCAAATCGATTTTGAATGAAAGCTGAACCCCTGCGCTCGAGCCAAACTAAGATTGGTACAGCTTGAACCATGAGAAGAAAAACGACGATGAGTTTTACTGAATTGACCGTGATTTCAAAAATATCATTTCCCATTTAGTCCCACTCCAAGGCTCGTGACTTCACTTCCCACCAAAGACCATAAACAAAAATCGCAACGAAAATTCCCATGGATATTAAAACGGGTGTTCCCGCTCCGCTTGCAATAAAATCACGGAAAGAAAGGGCCCATGGATACATAAAAATGATTTCGATATCAAAAAGAATAAACAGGATCGCAGTGAGATAAAACTTAACAGAGATTTTGGATTCTTTTTTATCTTGGCCAGGAATTCCACACTCGTAAATGTCTCTTTTGACCGCTGAGTTATCTTTTCTTTGACCACCAATTGCGCGGGCTAGAAAAATTAAAAACGTTCCAAAGATGGCAATGAAGATTGTAAGAAAAATAATTCCGCCCAACGGCATTGTTGACACGATTCCTCCCGACACAAACGGCCTGTGCTGTCTTACACGTTGTTTTCTTTAATATGCTTCGTTATACGCTATAAAGTTATAGACGGGACTTCTGTGATTTCCAAGAGTTATGAATGATAAAAAATAAGATTGAATCTCCACACTTGCGACTTGAATCGATCCTTGAAAGATCTTTTGAGTCACAATCAAATCAGACGCGAGTTATTGGAGCTTCTTCTTCTTTGCCTTTGGCCTTTTTGTTATCACTAACGCATTCTGGCAAGATTCATTCGCTGCCGCATCTTGTTATTGTTTCCAGTGAGCAAAAAGCGAAAGAGTTTCAAGATATTCTGAGGTTTTTCAATCCGACCTGTTCTTCAACAATCCTGCGTGGTTTTGACGTCAGCCCCTATTCCGGACTGACTTGTCAGCGAAGCGTGGCGTCGTCTCGACTTCAATTTTTGTATCGGGCTTCGGCAAAATCTCAGCCCGGTGAAATCTTTGTTGCAACCCTTGCGGCCCTTTCACAAAGAACAATGCCTTACGCAGCTTTTCAAAAAAGTTTAATCCCCCTCAAAAAAGGTTCTGTTGTTTCATCAGATATCGTCAGGCTTTTGGATCAGCTGGGCTATCGATCTTCACCAATCGTTGAAGATGTGGGTCAGTTCGCAATGCGAGGAGGGATTTTAGATCTTTTCTCTCCGAGTTTCTCAAAACCTGTTCGAATCGAACTTTTCGGCGATGAAGTGGAATCCCTTAGGCACTTTGATACAGAAACCCAAAGGGGCGAAGAGGAGATCTCCCGCTTTGATATTTGTCCCGCCAGAGAAACCCTATATTTAGACGATGAATACGAGGGCCTGGTTTCTAAAGTTCGAAAAGACTTCTCTCAACGAGAAGTCAATGGGCCCGAAGTAGATGCTTTGCTCAGATCCTTAGTTTTAAAAAACGAATTTGATGGTCAAGAATTTCTACTTTCTTCTTTTTATTCCAAGCCCTCTCAGGTTCTCGATTATTTTAATGGCGATTTTCACACTTGGTCTGTGGATACGATGTCCATTCAACGGGAATATGATGATTGGTCTTTATCTTTAAGCCAAGACTACAGGTCCGCATCGGCTCAAATTATTTCTCCGGTTTTAGACGAGCTTTTTGTCAAAACTCAGGGCCTCGCTTTTTCACCAGAGGGTAAAAAAATTAGCTTTTCCGCTTTGGAAGAAATGCAAGATGAGGCGATCGAGTCTCAACAGGTGCATTACTCGGCCAATTTGCCGCTGGATTTTTCAAGACTATCAACCGAGGAAACTTTTGGCTCACCCACATGGATTGAACTTTTTAAAAAGCGTGTGGTGGCCCATCTGGATTTGGGAAGAAAAATTTGGGTCACACATAAAAACTCAACTTCTTTAGAAAAAGTAAAGTGGGCACTCACATCCGCAGAGCTGAAATTTACTGAAGTCGGTGAAAACGATTTCTCTTGGGACACTTGGCTTCACCTAGGTGGCAAACAAGTGATTCTGATTCCTAGGTCGCTTGATCAAAGTCTTCTTTTGCATGATGAAGAGGTTTTGATCCTTCAAGAAGAAGACATTCTTGGCAAACGCCAGCGAAAAAAATCCACTGCTGTTGCCGATTTCCAAAAACAAGCCAAGCGCCTGAATTTTGGAGATTTGAAACCTGGTGATCATGTTGTCCACGTTAAACACGGCATCGGGATTTATGATGGCTTGCAGGTGATGAATATTGGCGGCGTTCAATCTGAGTTTATTCAAGTCAGCTACAAAGAAAAAGACAAACTTTATTTACCTGTTTACAGAATCAATCAGCTGCAAAAATATGCCAGCAGCGTCATCCAAGTTTCACTGGATAAATTGGGTGGTCAGGCTTGGGAAAAAACAAAAACCAAAGTCCGTGGTCACTTACGTGACATGGCCTCTCAACTTTTAAAACTTTACGCCCAAAGAGCAGAGCTTCACCGAGAGCCTTTTGTTTGGGACGAAGGTGATTTGCTTAAGTTTGATCGTGGATTTCCTTATGAGGAAACCGATGATCAGCTGCGGGCCATAGATGATCTTATGAAGGATTTTAAATCCACAAAGCCAATGGATCGCTTGATTTGCGGTGACGTGGGTTTTGGAAAAACAGAAGTGGCCATGCGCGCTGCGTTTGCGACTTTGGCCAGTGGCAAACAAGTGGCTGTGCTTGCACCAACCACAGTTCTTACTTTTCAGCACTTTGAAACATTCAAAAAAAGATTTCAGGGTTGGCCCTTCGAGATCCGTGTTTTAAATCGCTTCGTTTCAACAGCAGATGCAAAAAAGTATGTGAATGAAATTAAAGAGGGCACAGCTCACATGCTGATCGGAACTCACAGAATCTTAAGCTCAGATATTAAGTTCCAAAACTTGGGTCTTATGATTGTTGATGAAGAACAAAAATTTGGCGTGGCCCATAAAGAAAAAATGCGAAAGATGAAAGTATCGGTTGATACGCTTGCCTTGTCCGCGACGCCTATTCCTCGAACTTTAAATATGAGCCTCAATGGAATTCGCGATTTAAGTCTTATTAATTCTGCTCCTGTGGATCGTCTTCCCACCCGAACATTTATTTGCAAATTTGAACCTGAAACATTTCGAAAGGCCATTTTGTCTGAAATGCATAGAAATGGTCAGATATATTTTATCAACAATCGAATTGAATCTATCTATGGATTGGCGGATGAGCTTCGAGCCCTTGTGCCAGAGGCTCGCATTCGAGTGGCTCACGGACAGATGCCAGAGCATGAACTCGAAAAAGTGATGCTCGAATTTTTTAATCACGAGATCGACATGTTGATTTGCACAGCCATTGTGGAGTCAGGCATGGATGTCCCAAGGGCGAACACTATGTTTATCAATGAAGCCCATATGTTTGGGCTTAGCCAACTTTATCAATTGCGCGGTAGAGTGGGTCGAAGTAAGCAGCGAGCCTATTGTTACCTAGTGCTTCCGAAATCTAAAACTTTAGAAAAAGTCGCAGAAGAGCGCTTACGCATCATCCAAGAAAATACGGCTCTAGGAAGCGGAATTAAAATCGCACAATATGACCTAGAGCTTCGAGGCTCTGGAAATATTCTTGGTGAGGACCAATCGGGGCATGAAAATGCAGTCGGCTACGAACTCTACACCGACCTATTGAAGGAAGCTCTTGCCACGGCTCGCGGTGAAGAAGCGGAAGATATCGAACTTGATCCCGAAATTAATTTAAAAATTCCAGCACTCATTCCTGATCAATATATTCCAGACATCAGGCTCAGGCTTGGATATTACAAGGCGCTCTCTGATATTGACGGAGAGTCCGATCTTGAAAACATCGAGGCTGAATTGAAAGATCAGTTCGGCCCTATCCCCGAGCCTGTGACTAATTTAATGGGTCTGATGTTAATTCGACATGTTTGCAAAAAGCTAAAAGTTCGAGATGTCAGCTCAGGTTTAAAGTCAATATCACTTCAATTCACAGAGAAGACGCCATTAAAAACGGAAACCATCATTGCTTTAGCTTCTAAGGACAACAAGAAGTATTCAATTACACCGGATAGTCGACTTAACATCAGATTATCAAATCAGACTTGGGCCCTTGTTTATGAAGAGTTAAGGTATCTACTAACACTCGTTTAGCTGTAAAACTTGTTTACATTGTAACCCAACGCGAGACTTCTTTTGATAAATTACCTCACATATTCAAACCTGGTTGATCTCACCTGGTTTTAGAATTGCTACTTTCCTTTCGATGCTTAAGCTTATCTTGGTTTTCTTTCTTTCTAAATCCAGTCTTTGCCTAGCTCAGAATGTTGAGTCCTATTTTCCGTTGTCTGGCAGTCGATCGACACAAGAACAGAAGAATGAAAATACAGCGGCTGTTCGGCAACTAGAATTTGATCCAAAAATTTGGCCGGAGGTTCACTTCGAACAAAAAGAACAATCACTTTTACCTTTAATGAAAAAAACGAAGTATTGGAGTATCCAGCTACCTGTCTTTGATCATACCGAAAAAGTCATGAAACCTTTTGGGTTCAAATTCTTTCCGTCAAAAAGATACAATCCTGAAACAAGCCGATTGGTTGTTATTTATCCCACTATTGAAGGTGAAAGCATTGTCGAGGGCAATCTTGCGCGAATGGCACTCAACGAAGGCCATCACGTTTTGATCGCACCTGTTTTTGATTTCGAATATAAAAGTGGTGCCGATGGAATTGCCGATATCCGAGAGAAAACACTTTTTGGCGTGAAGGCCGTTAAAACATTCTTCGATTTCTTGGAATACACATTTAGAAATTCAGACTTTGCCGACCAACAGGCAGTCAAAATACTTGGGAATGTTCGCCCAGAACAAATCCTTCAAATTGGAGTCAGCAATGGCACTGTTGGAACTTATATGGTTTCCCAAACGGACAGCAGAGTTTCACAGCAATTACTCATTGTGCCCATAGGAAATGTGCCTGGAGTTTTTGCGACAACTACGAATGAGAAAATTTCTAAATTTCGCACTGAGCAGATGGCCCATTATGGAATTACTGATGCCGCCGAGTTCGCTAAATTAGTAAAAAAGACTCTGAAGTATGATCCAATGGATTATGTTGACTCTCATTTGTCTCCGCAAACCTTAGCCTTTTTTCAAAAGGATGACGCCACTGTCCCTGGTCGATTTCAACTTGAACTTCTGAGCAGAATTAAAGCTATTGTTGTGAGCCAACAACTCGATGTTACAAGGGTGAGTTTTGACTCATCTCTTAGAATGTTAGAGTCCCTCAAGAAGCAAGGCTTTACTGACGAGCAATTGAAGCCAATCGTCGAAGAAATTCCAAAGTTTGATGATTATCAAAAAAATCGAATTCTTCATGCGATAGACGATCAACAAAAAAGGGATGTTCTCTTTTATGAGCTCGGATTCGGCCACATAAAGAAAATTCTTTCCATCGTCTTTCTATTCAATGCTGAAATTAAACAGTTCTTTACACTGCCACAAAAGTTTCCTGCCAAATGGTCCAAGGAAGACAGTTTGTTTTATATTCGATCATTTCCGCTCAATGCTTCAACGCGTTTGACTTGTAAAAGGGCTGTCGAGAAAAGAAATTAAAATTCGAAGACCAGGCTTGCGCCCAAGTCCAATTCATTTTCCAAGTCAGGATCTGGTTCTGACTCACTCATAAATGTACTCGAAGCATACACATTCACAAACATGGCCTTCATACCTGTTTCTCTTCGTGATCTCAGAGTGCTTTCTGGCTCTATCCAATCCAAACCAATCAATGCTCCCACTTTGTAATGGTAGCCCAAATCAGTTGAAGTATTACTAACCTCATCAGGATAGGCGCCGCGGATTTCTGAATAGTCTGCCATCCAAATTCCGCCTCCAACATAAGGTACAAAATAGGGCTCGCCCCAAATATTATCTAAATAGAAAACAGCAGTTGCAGAATATCTTTGGATTGTAAGTTCATCATTTGCGCCCGATCTGTCGTCGGTGATATCTAAAAGCCCGTAGCCTGCAAGCAAAGCGAGAGATCCCCAGCTCATGTTATATTTCGGGCCCAATTCTAAACTCAACATAGGCACACCACTTGTGCCATACAGGAATTCAAAACTTTCTTCGTCAAACTGTGAAATCAATCCCGGATAACTGACATTTTCTGCACCCAGCGAAAAAGAAAAACCCCACTGATTTTGTCGTTGCTTGTAGGGGTAGTAAATACTTTCGTTGGTTCTTACTTCCACAAGCTCTGCGCCGGCGCTCGTCGAGGTAGGAACAGTTTCAGAATTACTCTGCGTAGTTTCAGATTCAGAATTAGATACTGTCACGTCTTCAAACTTCGAGTTACCCTCATCTGCTTGAAACGGATTCTCGTCGTTTAGTTTTATTTCTTCAGAGTTAATTTGAAATTCATCAGAATCTGGATCTACGGACGATTCGTCTGCACCCATGATTGATGTTCGGCCCGAAGTGAGGTCCTCCTCAATGGATTCCTTATCTAACTCTTGAGAGGGATTAATTTCGAAGGCGTCTTCAAAAACATCTTGGGAAAAAACAGGAGACGTAGTGAAGAAAAATAAGAGAATAATCAAAGATAAAAAGTGGCGAGCGGTTTTCATCCACTTTAGGTTATCAAAAGTATTTCGCTATTTGCGCAAATGGTAGCCATAACCCAACCAAAAGCGCGTCTAGAACTTCTGGTTGGCTGGACTGTATTAGGGACTTTGGTGTTGAGAATCGAAAACTAATGAAGGCTTTTTGATTTAAGATCTAAACCGCTTTGAATTTCGAAGACTCTTCGCTGGGTCTCTTCCCAGGCTTTGTCATCGAGGTGCTCAGTCAAAAGAGTATTAGTTTTTGCTTTCAATTCTTCGTTCAACTTGTCGACAACGACTTCGTCTGCAGAAAGACTGTGCTCAGCTAAAACAATCACACCCTCTGGGCTGACTTCGCAGTAGCCCGAAGAGATCACAATTTTTGAGTAATTTGATTCACCCTTCACACGCCACTTCATAATTCCAGTGGTCAGCTTCGTCATGATAGGTGCGTGTCCAGCTAGAATATGAAGCTCACCCCGAAAAGCAGGGACCAAGACGTCTTCAACATCTTGATCCAAAACAATCTTTTTTTCTGGTGTCAGAAGTGAGAGCTTCATGATGCCCCTTGGATCTTCTTCGCTTTTTCAACTGCCTGTTCGATAGTTCCAACCATGTAGAACGCCTGCTCAGGAAGTGAATCGTGTTTACCATCTAAGATTTCACGGAAACCTTTAATGGTGTCTTTAATGTCTACGTACTCACCCTTGATACCAGTGAAAACTTCACCCACGAAGAAAGGCTGAGATAAGAATCGTTGAACTTTACGTGCACGGAAAACCACGAGTTTATCTTCTTCAGATAATTCATCCATACCAAGAATGGCGATGATATCTTGAAGTTCACGGTAACGTTGTAAAAGCGCCTGAACGTCACGGGCAGTTTTGTAATGTAAATCACCAACGATCAATGGATCTAGAATACGTGATGTTGAAGAAAGGGGATTTACCGCAGGGAAAATCGCCATCGCTGCAATTTCACGATCCAAATTTGTTGTCGCATCTAAGTGAGTAAATGTTGTTGCAGGAGCCGGATCCGTATAGTCATCCGCTGGAACGTAAACCGCTTGAACGGAAGTGATAGATCCTTTTTTAGTTGAAGTAATACGTTCCTGCATCACACCCATCTCGGTGCCCAAAGTTGGTTGGTAACCCACCGCTGAAGGGATACGACCCAGAAGTGCTGACACTTCGGCTCCGGCCTGTGTAAATCGGAAAATGTTATCAACGAAGAAAAGTACGTCTTGATTTTCAACGTCACGGAAATATTCGGCAACAGTTAAACCAGTCAACGCAACACGAGCACGCGCTCCTGGTGGCTCATTCATCTGACCGAAAACAAGTGCTGTTTTTTCGATAACGCCAGAGTCTTTCATTTCGCGCCAGAGATCGTTTCCTTCACGAGTTCTTTCACCCACACCAGCAAATACTGAGTATCCACCATGTTCAGTTGCGATATTTCGAATCAATTCTTGGATCAATACGGTTTTACCCACACCGGCTCCGCCGAAAAGACCGATCTTTCCACCTTTTGCATAAGGAGCTAAAAGATCCACAACCTTAATACCAGTCATTAACATTTCAGCGGCTGTCGCTAAATCTTCAAACTTAGGAGCTGCTCGGTGAATGTCCCAATTTTCTTTTGCTTTAACAGGGCCAGCTTCGTCGATGGGCTCGCCAACAACGTTAATGATTCGTCCCAAAACGCCGGGACCAACTGGGGCTGCAATCATTTTTCCAGTGTTCGTCACAACAGCGCCGCGAACCAAACCTTCAGTTGAGTCCATGGAAACTGTTCGAACAACGTTGTCACCCAAATGCTGAGCCACTTCCAAAACTAGATTGTTTTGTTGGTCAGAAATAATTGAGTTTGTCACTTTGAGTGCCGTGTTGATTGCAGGAAGATCTCCGCCTTCGAATTCTACGTCGACGACAGGACCCAATACTTGTTTAATTTTTCCGTTTGCCATTTTATACCTCTACTTAAGCGCTTCCGCGCCGCTCGTAATTTCAGTCAATTCAGTCGTAATTTTTTCTTGTCTTAATTTATTGTAGGTCAATGTCAGAGAGTTAATAACGCTCTTGGCATTTGTCGTTGCGTTTTCCATCGCAGACATTCGGGCACCATGTTCAGAGGCCACGCTTTCAGACATACATCTGTAAACTTGAAGTTCGAAATGTTTTTTTAACAAGTCCTCGATCATGTCTTCTGCGTTGGGTTCAAACAAAAGTTCCTTTGAAAATCCAGATGTGTTCTTTTCTTCTGTAAAGCTTGATGAATCAATGCTTGTTGGAATCAAAGTTTCACACACAACAACCTGAGAGATTGCTGATTTAAATTCGTTGTAAACGATACGAATTTCGTCAAAGCCACCCTCAAGGTATTCTTTCAATAGTTTTTTTGCGATCCCTGAAGCTAAAACGTAGGAAATGTCTTTTTCTAGTTTTGTGATGTAATCAAAAGCTTTGAATCCACGCTTTACAAAAAAGTCATGTCCGCGGCGACCAACAAAAAACAATTCCATTTTTTCGTACTTGGATTGATTTGTTTTAATGTACTGGTCAGCAAATTTGTTGATGTTCGCATTGAAGCCACCGCAAAGTCCGCGATCTGACGTCAACACAACCAATAATACTTTTTTAACTTCTGCGCGTGGTTCCATCAAAGGATGAGAAATTTTTTGAGTATCTGCAATGTCAGCAATGACCTTTCGCAGAGCCAGCGCATAGGGCCGCATATTCACAATATTGTGTTGGGCCTTTCTGAGCTTGGCAGCAGACACAAGCTTCATGGCTTTTGTGATCTGCTGTGTGTTTTTTGTCGACTCAATTCTGAGTCGAATATCCTTCAAACTTGCCATAGAATTTACTTCTTACCTTGGCTAGGTTGAAAAATAGCTTTGAATTCTACAAGCGCATCGATGAGCTGTTTTTTAGTTGCATCGTCCATGGCTTTTTTATCAGAAATATTTTTCAAAATGTGTGAGTGCTTTGTTTTCAAAAACTCAACCATTTCTAGTTCATACTTCTTAATATCCGTTTCGGCCACAACGTCAGTGTAACCATTTGATACTGCAAAAATCGCAACGATTTGGTCTTCAACTTTAACTGGGCTGTAGATATTTTGCTTGAGCAACTCAACTAGTCTTTTTCCGCGAGCTAATTGCTGTTGAGAGGCTTTATCAAGGTCAGATGCAAATGCAGCGAAGGCCTCGAGAGCACGGTACTGAGCAAGTTCTAACTTCACAGATCCCGCCACTTGTTTCATGGCTTTAATCTGAGCTGCTCCACCTACTCGAGATACTGATTTACCAACTGATACCGCTGGGCGAATACCTTTATAGAACAAATCTGTTTCTAAGAAGATCTGACCATCAGTGATCGAAATTACGTTTGTTGGAATGTAGGCAGAAATATCGCCCGCCTGAGTTTCGATGATCGGAAGAGCCGTTAAAGAGCCTCCGCCTTTATCGTCAGAAAGTTTAGCAGCACGCTCGAGCAATCGAGAGTGGAGATAAAATACGTCGCCAGGGTAAGCTTCTCGACCTGGAGGTCGTCTTAATAATAGAGAAAGTTGTCGGTAAGCTTGCGCTTGTTTTGTCAAATCGTCGTAAATAACAAGGGCGTGTCTTCCAGAGTCACGGAAGTATTCAGCCATCGCAGTTCCAGAGTAAGCAGCTAAGAACTGAAGAGGTGCAGGATCAGAGGCACCAGCAGAAATGACAGTTGTGTACTCCATGGCGCCCGTTTGTCTGAGCTTTTCTACCACTTGAGCCACTGTGGATTGTTTTTGTCCAATTGCGATGTAGAAGCACTGAACGTTTTGGCCTTTTTGATTAATGATTGTATCGATCGCAATCGCAGTCTTACCCGTTTGTCGGTCACCAATGATCAACTCACGCTGACCACGACCAATCGGGATCAAAGCATCAATTGATTTAATTCCAGTTTGTAGGGGCTCGCCGACGGGTTGTCTGTAAACGATACCGGGAGCTTTTAATTCCACCACTCGAGAGTGAGGTGTGTTGATGGGGCCTTTGCCGTCAATTGGGTTTCCAAGGGCATCAACAACGCGTCCAAGAAGCGCTTCGCCAGCGGGAACTTGAACGATCTTTTTAGTTCTTTTAACTGTGTCACCCTCTTTGATGAAGCGATCTTCACCGAAGATAACCACACCCACAAAAGATTGCTCAAGGTTCAGAGCCATTCCCTTTGTTCCATTAGAAAACTCAACGAGCTCTCCGGCCATGACGTGATCAAGTCCGAAAACACGAGCCACACCGTCACCCACGGAAATAACGCTTCCGGTTTCGCTGACTTCAATTTTTTTATTGTACTGATTGATTTGTTCTTTAAGAACTCTGCTGATTTCATCCGCGCGGATCTGAGTGGTTTCCATTTTGCTCCCTTAATGTCTAATAAGATTTATTTAAAATATTTTCAGTCAATTGATTCATGTGAGTTTGCAGGCTGTCGTCAAATGTCCAGCCGCCCACTTCGATTCGAACTCCACCCAAAAGCGCAGGATTCACATGCGTTTCTAGCTGAATTTTTTTATTCATGATTTTCGAAATTTTAGCTTCGTAATCACCTTTGGCTGCCGAGCTGAGAGCTTGAGCAGACAAGATCGTTCCACGAGTTGTGCCGCGACCTTGATCAATCAGATCCCGACTTGCGCTGACGATTTCAGATAAAGCAGAAAACCTTCCTTTATCAATCAGCAACATTAAAAAAGCCTGAACTTCTGATTCGACTTTTGTTTGTGCGAAAACCTTTTTTAAAAGCTCTCTTTTTGATTCTTTTGAAATCGCAGTGCTCGAGAAAAAAGTTTTGGCTGCAGGATCTTGATTCAACGAATGAGACAGTGATGCCAATTGTTGATAGTAGTCTTGAGACATTTCTTTTGCGTGTCCAAGTTCAAAGATTGCTTTGGCATATCGCTTAGCTAGTACAGAGGTGCTCACAGGCGAACTCCTTCAATTTTTTCAGAGAATTGATCTTGAAGTTTTTGTTGGTCGGCTGCCGTGGTGTCAGTTCCAAGAACTTGTTGCGCCATTTTTAGAGCTTCTAGCGCCACGCCTTTTTGAAGTTCTCTTTTTGCTTTTTGAATTTCATTTTGTCCAGATTCGACAGCTTCACTTTTGATTCTGGCGGCCAGGGCTGCGGCTTCAGAAGCCAATTGCTTTTTAAGATCTGCAGATTCAGCACGAGCTCTTTCGATGCTTTCGGCAGAAGTCGCTTCAAGTTTTTTTAGACGATCTTGGATGTCTTTAACTTTGCTTTCTGCAGCCTCTCGGATTTTTTGAGATTTTTCTGAGTTGATAATGAACTCAGATTTTTTGCTGCTGAAAAAGCCAACCGCTTTTTTGCCTACGAAGAAATAGAGTCCTACAGCAATAAGGATGAGGTTTGCAGCTTGCCAGAAAACCACAGTTGGAACTCCATCACCGTGAGCACCAGCAGCGGTTGAGTTTTGTGAAATCAAAAGGATAGCAAGCAAGACTGTCGTTTTTAATTGATTCATGATTTCCCCAAAAGCTTATGAGTCAGAGCTTGAACAATTTGTGGAATTTCATTTTGAAGAGCTGCTTTTACTGATGCCACATTTTCTTTAATCTTATTTCGATTTTCTTCGATCACCTTTGTGGCTTCTTGTCTTGCGCTTGATATGACTTTTTCGTTTTCAGTTGCGACTTGTTGTCTTGCAACTTTGTAAACGTCTTGAATTTGAGAGTTCACATCGCGGGCTTTTTTCTCGTATTGAGAGTAGAGCTCGACGGACTTTTTTTCTAAGTCGGTGGCGAGATCTTCTGAGCCTTTGGTTTGATCTTCTCGAGATTTAGAGGCCTCGTTGTAAGGCTTAAATACATAGAGAGCCAAAAAGCTAATGGTGAAAATAAAAAGACCAAATTGAATGAAAAAAGTCCAATTGAACCCTAGTTGCTGCAGCATAGTTTCCCTCGGATTTAGGGAATTAACACTTTCGCGAAATAGGGGTCAAGTTGTTATTATTGACGAATTTTTTATGCTCAAGCTCTGGGCATATGTGAAGCGCCCTCAAAAACCACACCTTCTTCAATTTTAAGGCTTGGACTTGTGACCGTGCCTTTGAAAACCGCGGGCGGTTGCATGACGACTTTTGTTCGAGCAAATAGGTTTCCCTCAACGTGACCACTCAGAAAGATTGTGTCGGCCTCGATTTGAGCAACTACGTGGGCCGTTTCGTTGATAATCAATGTGTCCTGAGTGAAGATTTCCCCTTTGAATTGACCGCCAATTTGCACGGTCCCCTCAAATGTTAATTTCCCCTCGAAGGAGGCCCCTTTATCTAACAAGGCCGTGACATGTGAGCTTAGTTCTTGATCACTCAATTTTTAACTCCTGATCTTAATTTTTCGACGATATTTGTGAGCTCATCATCTGAATAATAATAGATACTCAATTTGCCCTTTGAGTTTTGGTAATCAATCGTAACCTTAGTTCCGAGGAGCTTTTGAAGCTCATCTGATAGGCCAGAAATTAATCTCTGCGTTACACTTTGGTTTTTTTCATCTGTTGCAGAGTGGGTTCCTTTTGGTGCGCTTGAATTGTTCTGTGATACGATTTGTTCGAGCTTACGAACAGAAAGATGTTGCTCGACAGATTGTAGGGCACATTTTTTCTGTTGGCTAAGATCCGTTAGCCCCAACAATACTTTTGCGTGACCAGCCGACAGTTGGCCCGCCTGAACAAGGGCTCGGACTTCTGGTGTCAGTCTTAATAGACGAAGTGCATTTGCTACTGTCGCCCTTTCTTTTCCAACGCGATCTGCGATTTGTTCCTGCGTCAGCTTAAACTCGGTTTGCAATCTTAAGTAACCCTCAGCTTCTTCGATTGGGTTCAGGTCTGCACGCTGAAGGTTCTCTATTAAAGAGAGCTCAAGTGTTTTTTGATTTGAGTAGTTTCTAATCAGAACTGGAACCTCATGAAGACCGGCGGCTTGGGCCGCTCTCCAGCGTCTTTCGCCGGCAACGATTTCAAAGTGTCCCATCTGGCCCGATCCTACGGGTCTAACAACGATGGGCTGTAAAATTCCGTGCTCTTTGATGGATTTAGAAAGTTCCTCTAAGGATTCTTTATCGAAGTTTTTTCGGGGCTGATAGATTCCGCTTTTCAGCTTCTCTATACTAATAGTCCAAACTTTGTCCTGAGAGGATCCAGATTCTTGAGCAGTTGCGACCGGCTGAACTGCAGCTCGGGATTCAACTGGCTTCGTCTCTGAAATTTGAGGCATGGATTCTTCGGAAGGCATTCCGCTTAATAATGAACCAAGTCCGCGGCCCAAACCTTTTCTTTTGTTTTGATTTTCTGCAATGGGTTCAGACATTTAGATCTCCGGAATAAGTTTCTTGTTTCTTCTCTGTGGTTCTTGCAACGACCTCTCGAGCTAGTGCGAAGTAGGTCACGGCACCGATTGATTTAGGGTCGTAATCTAAAATAGAGACTCCGTGGCTTGGAGCTTCGGACAGTCGAACATTTCTTGGAACGATTGATTTGAAAACCTTGTCACCGAAGTGGGCTTGGATTTCTGATACTACGTCATGGCTCAAATTGTTTCGCTTATCAAACATCGTCAAAACGATGCCTTCAATATGAAGGTTGGGATTGAGGCTCTTTTTTACTAGTCCCGCTGTATTTAACAGTTGGCTGAGACCCTCGAGGGCGTAGTACTCACATTGCAAAGGAACTAAAAAGGAATCAGCAGCAGTGAGTGCGTTCAAGGTTAAAAGTCCCAAACTTGGGGGACAATCTATTAATATATAGTCAAATTTGGATTTAATGAGCTCAATAGCTTCTTTGAGTCGATATTCACGCTTCGCAAAGTCCACAAGCTCGATTTCCGCACCGACAAGATCCGGATTGGCTGTGCTTACGAATAATGTCGAGTTGGGCACCGGCACCATAACTTCGGTCAAAGATTTTTCGCCAATCAGGACATGGTAGCTGTTTGCTTCCTGCGTGGAGTACCTTTTGATTCCGAGTCCACTAGAAGCATTACCCTGGGGATCTAAATCAATCAACAGTACAGATTTTCCAAGTTTTGCCAGGGCCGAGCTTAGATTAACTGATGTGGTTGTCTTTCCCACTCCGCCTTTTTGGTTTGCAATACATATCACTTTTGCCATGAAAATCTCCTTGGACCATATAAAAGTAATCTTTTACTGCCCAGGCAAGACAATTTCGATTTTTGCCATTAATTTAGTGCAAAAATATTCCGATGTTCCACGTGGAACATATGAAATGTGCGTTTGCCGCTCTTTTTTTAGTTTTTCTAACACTTACTGGCTGTAATAAGCCAGATCCGAATGCTTATAGGCAAGATCCTATCCTTTTAGACTATCAATCGCAGCTAGCTGCGACCACTGCGCTATTCGAAGCGCAGGTTAAAAAACGGGACGAGATACTCAAGGAGCTGGCGAATAGCCAACCTCAGACTGGAAACGCGGCAATCCATAGAAAAAGAGTCAACGAAGCAGAGGCTCGACTACGCAACTTAGAGCAACAGCTTAAATACTGGAACATTCGTTTAGAGTCTCGTGCGAAAGAGGCACAGCTTGAATACCTAGAGGCTAGAAAGAATAACAAGCCGTGGCCTGATCAGGCCGCAGTGGATAGCTACAACGCCCAAAAAAGACTTCGACTATCTAAAATGGTATGGGATCACAAGGATCGGATAGAACAGATGAAGAATGCTGAGCAGGAAAAGACAAGGCCAAAGCCTGAGTAAGCTGGCTACGTTCCACGTGGAACAATCAGGATATCTTGTCAGTCTTTACTATGGCGAAGCGGACTTCTCCGATAGGCAGACGATACTCTTTGACTAGCCCAGGGCTCCAAACGGAGCAAAGCTGAGTTGGAATGTCAGCCACTTCCATGCCCCAGTTCTCGGCTTTCATATGATACAGAACTCCGCCGACAGACATTGACTTTCGAGTAGCCAAAATGATTTTTGAAATCGTTGAAACTCCGCGAGTGATACCATATTTAAAAGAATTGGCCGGAAGGGTCTCGAGTGATTGATTCAACAACTCAACATTCTTCAAACCCATCACAACAATACACTGCGTTAAGTGATCGATACTCTTCTTATCTGTCTCAACTAGAACAAACTTAACCTTCGGATATAGAGCTGCGCCTACAAGGCCTGGGAATCCAGCTCCGGAACCAAGATCATGAAGAACATCAATCTTAGGGTTGTCCGAAAAGATGGCTGCTAATGCCAAAATGCAGTCTGCGTAATGAAGACCATCGGCAAAGGCTAAGCTCTTTGCTGAAATAAGTGGGGAAACCTTCATGGATTTATTGAGTTCTTCAAAGTGAACTTTGAGAAGGGCAATTTGCTCTTTGGGAATCTGACTAAACCAAGTCTCGAGGCGCCAATTGATCTGAGGAACTTGCGGGGCTGCTGAGTCTGCCATGATGTGGCTCCTTTGAAGAAGAACTTTTCAAAGATATCATGATAGCTTGAATCGCCGAAGGATTAACACCACTGATGCGTTGAGCTTGGCCCAAAGTACGAGGCAACACGCTCGAAAGCTTGTCCATTTCCTCTTTGGAGAGGCCCTTCACAGACCTGTAGTCAAAATCTTGAGGCAAAAGTAAATCTTCAAACTTTTTCGCCTGCTGAATGAGCTCATGCTGACGCTTAACATAGCCCATATATTTCACTTCAATCTCAACAGCTTCAGAAACCAAGGGGTCAGAATCAATCGCAAAGCCGAGCTCTGACAAAAGCGCTGGGTTCACATCGGTTCTTCGCAAAAACTCTTCCAGTGTGAGCGACTTTGTCATTTCAACAAGGCCGCGCTTCACAAGCTCTGCTTGAATCAACTGTGTTGGAAAAATTTTGGTCTGCTTTAAATAATCTTTTTGCTGAGCTCTGCGGGTTGATAAATCCTGCATCACCTCGAGCGAATCAGAGCCCAAAAGATTAAGGCTTTGTGACACCGGACTCAATCGATCAAGCGCATTGTCTTCCCTCAAAACGAGGCGGTGTTCGGCACGAGAGGTAAACATTCTATAGGGTTCTCGAGTTCCCTTGGTAACAAGGTCATCGATCAAAACGCCCATGTAGGCCTGATCTCGTCCCAATATAAACTTATCTTTATTTAATATTTTATGAGCTGCATTGACGCCCGCAATGAAGCCCTGAGACGCGGCTTCTTCGTATCCACTCGTTCCATTAATTTGACCCGCTAAGAAGAGGTTCTGAATAGTTCGAGTTTCGAGAGTATGCCAAATTTGAGTGGGTTCAATGAAGTCGTACTCAACGGCATATCCAGGGCGAGCCATCACAACGTTTTCCAGTCCCGGAATCGTTCTTAAAAACTCGTACTGAATCTCTTCTGGTAGGCTTGTTGAAATCCCCTGTAGATAAATCAAATCAGAATTTAAACCCTCGGGCTCTAAAAAAGTTTGATGACTGTCCCGGTCCGCGAATCGAGAAATTTTATCCTCTATGCTGGGGCAATATCTGGGACCAGTTCCTTCGATGATTCCACAATACATAGGTGACTTATCTAAATTTCGACGAATAATTTCGTGAGTTTGCTCGTTAGTCCTAGAGAGATAGCAAGCCACTTGAGGTAATTTAAACTGACGACCAGATTTTAAAGAAAATGGGAAAAAAGATTCATCACCGTATTGAGCCACTGTTTTAGACCAATCAATGCTGTCCTTTAAAAGCCTTGGTGGAGTACCCGTTTTTAGCCTTCGGACAACAAAACCGTTCTCTTTCAGTTGATCAGAGAGACCAATGCTTGCTTGATCACCAACGCGCCCACCTGGAGATTGTTGAAGACCAACGTGCATGACCCCATTTAGAAAAGTACCCGCTGTAATAATCACTGAAGTGGAAAAAAGTTTTGATCCATCTTGAGTCTCGACACCACAACAAACTTGGTTTTCCAAAATCAAAGCCTTCACATCACCCTGTGCAACCTTAAGATTGGGTTGCGAGTTGAGAAGTTGAGTCATGTGCTGATTATATAATTTTTTGTCGTTTTGAACTCGAGTGCCACGAACCGCGGGACCTTTAGATGAATTCAGTCTTTTATACTGAATACAGGTTTGATCGGCAGCAAATCCCATATGGCCACCCAGAATATCAAGCTCTCGAACCATATGGCCTTTTGCAAGACCACCAATTGAGGGGTTGCAACTCATGTAACCGATGCGATCTAAATTCGTTGTGATTAAAAGTGTGGACAAACCAAGACCAGCCGAAGCCATTGCCGCTTCAATACCTGCGTGACCTGCACCTACAACTATAATATCTGCGTTTTTCATTTTACCTTTTACTTGCCCACACAAAATTCTTTAAACACCCGGTCCATCACTTGATCATCGTATCGTTTGCCGAGCATATCTTGAAGTCTCATGAGTGCATCCTTCAATTCAAGACTGACAAACTCAGCGCCAGTTCCATCAATCAATGATTGAACAGATTGCTGAATCAGCGCGCTGGCCTGTTTAAGACATTCATAATGCCTTGAATTCGCCAGTAAAACTTCATTGTCTGAAGAGCGCTCGTTCACGAGTTGAGACACGACATGCTTGAGCAATGCCTCTCGACTATTCTTATCAACTGTTGAGGTAAAGATCACTTGAAGCTGAAGGCTCGTCGCCATTGAGTGAATATATTTCAAGGTTTCTTCAAGTTTATGAGGTGAAATCAGGTCTTTTTTGTTGCCCACGAGGGTTACCTTTTTGGCATCCAGGCCGGCCAACCACTTTTGATCCTCTTGAGTAAGCCCTTGCGACAAATCAAAAATATAAAAGATCTGATCAGCTTTCTTGGATTCATCAAAGGAACGCTTGATTCCCATGTTTTCTATCTCATCTTCAGAATGAGTTCGAATGCCCGCAGTATCGAGAAAGATCAATCTTTGGCCCTCGAAAATAGTTTCATCAGAAACCACATCTCGGGTAGTTCCAGCTACGTTTGAAACAATCGAACGGTCATAATCCAGAAGCAGATTGAGCAGACTTGATTTTCCCACGTTAGGTTGACCCAAAAGAGCGATCTGAATCCCGTCACGAACGAGTCGTCCCTTTTGATAGGTCTTCAAAATTTCATCAATATCGGATTTGGATTGGCTCAATTTTTTTATCAGTTCACTCTGGCTGGTGGTCTCTAAGCCTTCAGTGGAAAAGTCGATGCTGGCCTCGATATGAGCCAAACACCACGTCATTTGGTTTTCGATGGCTTCTATTTTTTGAGAAAGTCCGCCCATCAGTTGCCTGTAAGCAAGGTTTGCACTTTTATGAGATCGACTCTCGATCAGACTTAAGACACTCTCAGCCTGAATAAGATCTAACTTTTGATTCATGAAGGCTCGGTAAGTAAATTCACCCGGCATGGCTGTTAAGGCCCCGCTATCAATGAGGGCCTTCATAATTTGATCACAAATCAGGGGATTTCCGTGACATGAAATCTCGATGGTTTCATCGCCAGTGAAGGACTTATCTTTTGCAAAATAGGTCGCCACAACTTGATCAAGGGCAGATCCGCTTGAGGGTTCAAGAAGTTGACCAAAATAAGCCTTATGAGACTCGGGATTTAAAGGAAGATTTTTAAAAACTTTGCGAAATACTTTTGAAGTATTCAGACCTGAGAGCCTGATAACTGAAATACCACCGAAACCGGCCGGCGTTGAGACCGCGCATATTGTTGCACTGTCGCGGTCTCCACCATAATTCATAAATTAATCTTGAACAGCAGACTCAGATTTAGAGTCTTGGTTTTTGACAGGGTAAATTTTGATTTTTTTAAATAAACCATCACCTAGCGATCGACTTTTGATTCGAGGATCTTCGGCTAAGTATTGGTGAACGATTTTACGCTCTTTTGGAGGTAGTGCTCGGTAATAAACAGATCGGCCTTGCTCGAGGGCCACTTGCTTAAGCTCTTCTGCTTTTTCGATTAAAGCGTGTTCTGTCTCTTGGCGGAATCCACCAGCATCGACAAGAACAGTCGTTTTGTCGTCAGGTAGGTTGTGCTGAATGACCCGTTTAACGATCAACTGGAATGAATCTAGAAGCATTCCTTTTTTATCTTTCAAAAGCTCTTCATCAGGGCCTGTGAACTCGATGGAAATTGTCCCATCTTGGCCTGATTTTTCAAAAGTAATATCAAAATCAAGATCAAATCCGCCTTTTTCAATAAGGCCTTTGAGTGTTTCTTCTGCCAATGCTTGAGCACCAGTTGCTTCTTTTTTTCCACCAAATAATTTGCTAAAAAAACCAGCCATTTTTTCCTCCTAGTTTTTCATCAGGGTCATGAAAGTTTTTTGCTGAACGATTCCGAATACGGCGCTTACCACCATATAAAGAGTGAGTCCTGCGGGCAAGTTGAGCATAAATAAGCTAAATATAACGGGCATCCAAGCCAAAATTTTGGCCTGCATAGGATCCATATTCGTCGGTGTCAGTTTTTGTTGAATGTAGAATGTAATACCCATCAAAACTGGCAATACATAGTATTTATCGTGAAGACTAAGATCGGTAATCCAAGCGCCAAAGGGAGCCTGGTACAACTCAACGCTAGATCCAATCACTCGGTACAAAGCAAAAAAGATCGGAATTTGAAGAAGAATTGGTAAACAACCTGCAAGTGGATTTGCGTTGTTGTTTTTCATGATCGACATCATCTCTTTATTTAAAGTTACGGGATCATCTTTATATTTTTCACGGATTTGTGTCAGCAATGGCTGAATCTTTTGCATGCCCTTCATGGATCTGTAAGACATCAAGTTAAAAGGCAAAACAACTGCACGTACAAGCAAGGTCAGCAAAATAATGGCAAAACCCCAGTTGCCAACGATAGAAAAAAACCACTTCATACTGGCAAGCATGGGTTTTGAAATAAACTCGAGCATTCCATAGTCCATGAGTCCTAAGAACTTTTCACTGGCTGCTTTTAGTTTTTCAGAGGACTTGGGGCCAATGAAAAGCAAATTTGTAAAAGTGAAACTTGCTGATTGAGGCACTTGGTAAGAAACCACGTGCTGAATGTTCTTTGAGTTCACTTCAGCCACAATCGAAAGATCTGGCAGGATCTCACTTTTATCTAGGAATCCCACTGTGAAATACTGTGTTCCTAAAGAATACAGATTAATCGCTTTGACCGATTGTTTGACGTCTTCAGTGGCTCTTGAAGTATTAATTAATTCGTTTTTATCACCCACAAAAGTCAAAAAATCTTGATGCTCGTAAGAGGGAAATAACCAAGAGGTGGATTCTGGAACTAAAACTTTATCAAAACTTGTGAATGAGAATTGTCCTACCAATGATTGGGGATTTAAAAACTTCACTTCTTGGGTGAAGTAATAGCCACCTGGGTGATAGGTCATTTTTCGTTCAATTTCGATGGATCCAATTTTTGCTGTTCCAACGAAAACGCCGGGCTCTGGCTGTTTGATCGAGAACGGAATTGTAAGTTTTTGAGAGTCCCACTGCATTTCAAATAAACCCTGATCAGTCGGAGTCAGAGTGATGGGCTTTCCTTTTCGATCAGAATAGTCTTTTAGCTCGTATTGGGTGACTGACATTCCTAAAGAGCTGACTTTGAATCGAACATTCTCATCTTCATAAGAGAAAAATTCTGCTGGCTTGTTCACCATTTGAAATTCAGAGTTTTGTGATTTTTCAAGGGCTTCGGGCTTGACCGCTACCGCTGTGGTTGCCGACTTTTCAACAGCTGTATCCACAGGTTTGCTTTCGGTGGATTCTACTGCGGCTGCATTTTTTTTATTTAAGTTCGGATATTTACTATTTAAGTACTGCTGCCAGCCAACGTAAAACAGTCCAATAATTGCGATGGCCAATATGGTTTTAGAATCAAATAATTTAGGCTGCTGATGATCTATCATGATTGATGACCTTTCGTTGGAGGTACAGGATCCCATCCAGAGGAGCCAAAGGGTTGGCATCTAAGTATGCGCAAAATAATAATTTTTAAAGCAAAGAATACGGAATGTGTTTTAAGACTTTCAACAGCGTACTGTGAGCAAGAAGGATGAAACCGACACTGTCCGCCTAGGTGCTGAGAGCCCGCTGTGCGATAAAGAGCCACCATGAAAATCAAAATCGATTTAAGTGGTTTTTCTAAGAAACTGTAAAGACTTATCAATGACTGAGTCCAAAAGTTCATGTTCAAGATCTTGATAAAAATTCTCTTTCTTGTGGGGCCGGAATACGAGATTGATTCTTCCAGAAACAAGCGAGTATGTGCTTTTTCTGTTTTTAAAATACTCTCGGCACCACCGCTTGAGCTTATTTCTAACAACGGCAGAGCCAACTTTTCTGCCTGTTGTGACACCTATATACAAGGATTTTTCTAAGCTCTCTTCTTGGGTCTCTAGAAACTGTATTTGCAGCCAATCAGAGACCCTAATTTTTCTTCCTAAATTTTTAAGTTCAAGGAAGTCAGAGTTTTTCTTAAGTTGTTTGAGCAGAGATTACTTACCCGTTTTTTTA
>CAZPBD010000008.1:0-3610 GCA_964584655.1 uncultured Pseudobdellovibrionaceae bacterium
TTTGGTGGAGGCAACAGGGATCGAACCTGCGACCTTCTGAATGCAAATCAGATGCTCTCCCAGCTGAGCTATGCCCCCACGTAGCGGAGGGTTTTCGCAGAAATGCGGGGTGAGGTCAATATTAAATTGTAGATTGATGAAATTAAAACGCAGATTTTATTGGGGCATTTATAACTAGCTAATATGTATGGGTATTATGCGGACGCGCGAATCTTAGTTGCCATGAGTCTTTCTAAACATCGACGCTCAAATGGGAGATCAAAACCGATCTTTTCAGCGCCGCTCAGAATTGAATAGAAAACTTTCTTCAGGATTTCCACCTCATGGTCAGCTTGATCAGAACCTAACGTGTCTTCGATCGCATCAAGCACACTTTTTAAATCTGGAGTCGTTACGACTTTTGGAATGCGAGCCATATCTAAGCCAGCCGTCTCAGAGGGCTTGAAGCCAACTAAACTATCTGTCAATAAAACTTTGTTTGTATCTCGAAAGTTGATTTGAATAAAGGGTCTGCCGTCCGAGTCTGTTCGATTGAGAACTTCTGTTACGTGCTCAGCTTCAAAGTGGAAGATTTTTCCATCCAAGCTTTGAGCGATTTCAACTCGACCCTCGATGAAGGCTGCTTTGAGACCTGTTGTGCGCTCGACAAAATTCAAGATGTTGCTTAGTTCTACGTTTGATGCGCGCTGGTTCAAATCTTCCTCCGATTTGTTTTCGACCTTAATTACTTATCGTCCTAGGCATGAGCAGACTTTACGGCGAGCCCCATAAATTAAACTTGTGGCGAGTTCTTATTATGTTGCGTGTCTCAAAGAAGAACGATTGATGTTTTTAGGTTGGCAAGATTGTAGAACTCTTGATCAAAAAGCAGTTCTACCATTGAATTCACGACCAACATCATTTAGGTTTATCGATGAGGTTTATATGATAGTGCAACGATGGGAAGCTCCAATTACTCCAACAAAACAGCAGGTCGAAAGATTTTATCTTTCTGAAGGCCTCGAAATTTTCGAAGAAACTCAGCAGCCCTCCCAAGGAATTACCGAGCACAGACATCCTTTTTGTGAAGTCCGAACTTTATTGAAGGGTGAGATGCACTTTAACATCGCAGGAAATCGCTTTATTTTAAGAGCTGGTGACAGAGTGGAAATTCCCGCAAATACGAGACATCAGCATACGGCTCAAGGTGAAGAGGCCTGTGTTTGTTTAGTTGGCTACAAAGCCTTTTAAGGTCAGGCCAAACGCTGAACGGGTCTTCATTATCCTCATCTCAATCACTTTTGAAATTCTCGCCATTTGTTGAGTTCAATAATGTTCTTTTCAAAACCCCAGTTAGCAGGCCGGTAAAATTTAGGTGGCTGCACGCCCTCTGGCCAGTAGTTTTGCTGAACCCAACCTTTCTCAAAATTGTGAGGGAGTTGATAATCGAATCCATATTTGAGCGACTTCGCTAAATCTGTTCGAGATGATCGCAAGCTGACCGGCACAGGTAAGTCTTTTGTTTGCTCCAAAAAGGCCAGGGCTTGATTCAGCGCTAAATAAGATCTGTTGGATTTTGGTGCTGAACTCAAGTAAGTCACGGCCTGTGCCAGAATAATTCGAGCCTCGGGCATTCCAACGGCTTCAACGCCTTGTAAAGTTGAGACTGCAAGAGTCAATGCTCGTGGATCGGCATTTCCGATATCCTCAGAGGACAGAATGATCAGCCTTCGACAAATAAGAATGGGGTCTTCACCTGCCGTCAGCATTCGAACTAAATAGTAAAGTGCAGCATCGGCGTCTGATCCACGAATACTTTTAATCAAAGCAGAGAGCAGATCGTAATGCATTTCGGAGTTTTTATCGTAAGCTGCAGATCGATGGCCTAAAATCTGACCGAGATTTTCTAAATTGAGAGGCACCTCATGGGTCGTAAGAAACTGTGCACATTGCTCGAGAGAGTTAATCAGTTTTCTGGCATCACCGTTAGAAAACTGAATGAGGTAGGATTTTATATTCTGCGGAAAAAAGGAATCTTCGAGTTTTAAATACGAGATGGTTCGGTTCAGAATTTCCTCGAGATCACTTTCTACGAGGCTTTCGAGAACAATAACTCGAGATCTGCTGAGGAGTGCTCGACTGAGCTCGTAAGAGGGGTTTTCGGTGGTGGCCCCGATGAGGACGATATCTCCTGATTCCATAGCTGGCAGTAGGAGATCTTGTTGAGTCTTATTGAGGCGATGAATCTCGTCGAAAAAAAGGAGGGTTTTGCGAGAAAGTTGCAGCCGGCTTTGTCGACCATTATCGATAGCTTCTCGAATTTGCTTCATGGTCACATCAACCGCATTCAGTTGCACCACCTCAGAATCCAGCGCTTGTGCAAGTATCAGAGCCAGAGTCGTTTTTCCTGAACCAGGAGGACCCCACAAAATAAGATTTTCGATTTTTTTTGTGCGAATGGCCACCTCAAGTGGTGATCCGACTTGAAGCCATTTTTTGTGTCCAACAAATTCCTCAATGGATTTGGGTCTCATCTGAGCGGCGAGAGGGAGTAATTCTGAATTGGCGAAAGAATCAAATAAATTGGGAGAGCTCATGGAGTTGGGAGCTATCTTGAGTCAAATCGCCAGTCAATTGTTTATCAACTTATTGGGTGGCAGGAACGCTGCCTGCTGTGTAAACGATTTCAGTCTCAACTTCTTTAGCGAATGGCAACTCAACCCCTGCCCCTTTTTCGGTATTCGCTATCGTTGTTCTTGTCACTCCGCTCAGTAATACCTTTCCTCGAATCACAAGCTCACGACGACCTGTCAGCTTAGGAGTTGGAGCAGGAAGGCTTCCAAAATCTGCGAAGCAACGAGTGCTGGTATAAATTTGACCATCTGGCGGTATAAAGTCCGTGGTCGCTCCAAAGAAATAACTCATGGACTCGAAGGCTCCCCTTGGTCCAATACTTCCCACATAACTGCCAATCGGAGTATTCTCTAAACTAAACTGCAAAATATAGGGAACGAGATTTCCATACTCGACACCACCCTCCCAAATAATAGAGGTTCGTAATCGAATACGTGGCCCCGTAACATCTGTATCAAGACATGTTCCTGGGTTATCAGATTCCGCTCCAGCCAATTTATTAGGTAATACGATGGCTCCAGAGCTGACCTGCAATTTTATCTTTTTTGCGATTTCACTTTCAGATTCTCCACAAGCGGAGAGCAGAACAGCCAATAAAAGAAGGAGAGATCTCGTCAGATTAATTTTCACTTGAGACTCCTTCTGCACGGCTCACTTTTTTCTCACCCATCAGTTGATTATCAAATTCTTTAGCCACAGAAATAATCCGAGGTGTGATGAAAATCATAAGTTCATTTCTTGCACTTCTATTCTCTCTTGTTCTAAACATTCCGCCAACTATTGGAAGATCTTTTAGCCAAGGAACTCCTGTGGTCGTTGTGGACGTATCATTTTGATAAACACCACCAATGATGGTTGTTTGACCATTCTTAACTATGACTCGGGTTGTGGCTTTTCGAGTATCAATTGCTGGTGGTGCTCCACTTACGGAGCCTGGGCTAATCAAAGACCTCTCCACATCTACAGCCATAATAATAGAGGCATCAGCAGTGACCTG
>CAZPBD010000008.1:3710-54827 GCA_964584655.1 uncultured Pseudobdellovibrionaceae bacterium
GAATCTGCGGCCTCAATGATTCGTCCTTCGATCAAAACTTGCGAAGGCTGACTATCAAATTTATTGACCACGTCTGAGATTATTTTCAGATACTCTTCTGTGTCCTGGGCGATGAGTTGATTGGACTTGTCGTTTCCAAAAATACGACCTCTAGCGGATTTAAACTTATCCACTTTGGCTTCTAGCTCGGTGGCTTTGACGTAGTTAATATTGAAGATTTTAAATTTCAATGGCTCATTGTCATTAGCTGTTTTTCTTCTTTTCGCCGTATTTTCCTCTTCTTCGGCGAGGGCCTTCAACGTAGCCACTCTCAACAAATTACCGATGCGAGTGTAACCGAGTCCGTTTGTTCGTAAGATCACAACGAAGGCCTGATCCCAAGGCACATCTCGCATCTTGAGATTGACCAATTGAGATTCAGTGGCAGCATCCGGATCAATGATGATGTTAACTCCGGCTTCATCTGCGATAAAGCGAAGAGCATCTTTGACTGGCATCCCTGAGGTTTCGATGCTAATTTTTCGACCGTAAAAAGTGACATTACTGTCGAGGAAATCATTGATAGTTCGACTGTCCAGAGCATTACTTTCGATTGGATTCGAACTGTTTTGAACTTGCGAACTTGAAGTCACAATTGAACTTTGGTTGTTTTGAATATCAACGTTGCCCTGAGCGAAGGGTTGCTGAGCTGCTGGTCTGAGTGATTGTTCCTTTTCTGCGACAACAAGCAGTGAATTGCCTTCAGTTGTTACAAAAGGCTGATTAGCACCGTTTCGAAGTTGGATGACAAATCGAGCTGTCGACGACATATCAGATTGATAAGCATCGACAGAGCCAATGACGCCCGCGATATCTTTCATATTCAGACTGCGCTTCAGCTTTTGCGGTAGCTTTGCATTTTGAATTTCAACCACGAGCTGGTTGAGCTGAGAATTCAGTCGAGTTTGAAAAGTGATGGGTCGATCTGATTCGACTAACAATGTACCGCCAGCCTCGTTGGCTTTATATTGAACTGACTTGATCATCGCGAGCTCAGGTGCTGGCTGAGCCACAGGCATTTCTGCAGGAAGCTCTGTCGGAATTTCAGTCGGCGCAATTGCAATCTCTTCGGTTTCAACTTTTGGCTCAGGCACCGGAGCAGGTGTCGGCTCGACAGCGGCGACTTCTGTTTCACTGACTGGAGGCGCCTCTGTTTCAAATTCTTGAAAATCGTCCACAGGCTCTGCAGGAGCCTCATTTTGAGCGACCTCGGCTGGTGCCGCATCGTTTGTTGCATCTTCAAGTAAGCTTTCTGTCGATTCTACTTCCTGGCTACTTTCAGCAACAGCTGCTTCTTCGCTCGGAGCAGGTTCCTCATCAGAAAAATCGGCAAAGTCATCCCCAGCTTCACCTTCAGGTGAAGCTTCGGGTTCAACATCTTCGCTTGCAACTTCATCAGTCGGAAGCTCATCACTACTTTCATTTTGCGGCAAACCACTACATGCGGAGATGAAGCAAATTAAAACCAACGGAAACAAGAATGATAATTTTCTTAAGCTCATTTCAACTCCCACTCGACGCAGAACCGGGTTGTGCATTTGGCTTATTCAGCCGCAATGGTTTTACTTCTTTCACAATATTTCCAAATCCATCATCAAACGTTTCAACCACAATCACTTCACCTTCTCGAATTTCTGCGACAATGCCATTGTTCTGACCAATATTAGTCCTTTTGAAAATCGTAAAAAGTTTTCCTGACCCTCGAATCACAGCCCTTGGGATTTTATTGTTCCACAAAATAGCCACAACCTGTACTTGACTAAGATCCAGAAGTGACAGCGGATCCACAACAACATCAGAATTTTGTTTAATCGCACGGGGAGCTCGGTACGGCTTAAAAGGGTCTCTTTTACCTGTCGGATCCCACGTCAAACTTGGGCTGGATTGTTGACCATTGGTCATGGGATTAAAATTTTCTGGCTTCCCTTCGTCAATCAGTTCGATTGTTTGAGAATTAGAGTTCACATTTTGCTCGGGAGGCGGCAACGGGTTTGACGTGTTTCCCGTTGGAGGTACAGGAATGGGAGCAGAAAAAGTTTGAGTCGCAGTCTCGTCAACGGGTGGCAAAGGCGTGTTAACTTTTTCTTCTTTATCTCCTACCTGATTCTCAACCTCATCCGAAGCCTGAGTGGTCGAATTCTGGGCATAACCAATATTGAAAATTAAAGTGAATATCAGAACAGCCACACTCATTGAGTGACCCCCGCCCCTTGAAGCTTGGATAGGTCAGGATTACTGGATAATTTGTAAGCTGAAATAACAACGCTGAACTTGAGCTGTCCAATATAAGTCGATGGAACTTCTGCTGGCTTTAAATTAAATGATTTAACAAGAATCACTCTTTCAGACGTGGAAACAGCATTTATGAATTGTCCGATTTCACTGAAGGTACCCTGCAATGTGAGCTCGTAGGGAATTTCATCTAAAATTCCAATATTTTCCTCTTTCAAAGGTTTTCGGCCGAGTGATTTCAACTTTGCATTTTGGATCAGTTCGTTGATTTGTTTATTGACCTCTGATGAGGTCAGCTCACTGGGAATTTTTCGACTGAGGACTTCGTACTGGTCTGTCAGCTTTGCTAAGGTTTCTTGAAGTCGATCCCTTTCACCTAAGATTTGTTCGGTTTTTACTTTTCGCTCTTCCTCTGAAGCAATTTGACTTCTGAGACCACTAATTGTGACATCGAGGCTGCTGCCGTCATCATAAAACGGGGAAACATAAAATAGTCCACCGATAACCATAGCCACGAGGGCCAGTTGTTTCGTCGGTATGAATGCGAGCTTAAGAAGAAAGTTCACTTATTTTTCTCCAAGTTAGCTCTTAATTTAAATTCGGTCGCATTTTGATTATCGATCACTTTGATATTTGATTCTTCTAAAAATACATTTTTAAGGAGTACATTACGAGTCAGATCCTCTTGAAATAAATTGATGTCCACTTCATTTTGAGAGACCCCTGTCAATGTCATTGCCCCGGAGTCCACATTCAATTCTTGAATCCACATGCGCTCTTTGACTGTACTTTGAATCAAGTTCAACATTTGAATTTCAGCCATGCGTCCTTGAGTCACCTTCTGAAGGGCATCGATTCGGACCTGCACATTTCGCTCGTCCTCTTTGATTTTGCTAATCTCTGCAACAATGTTGGCTTCTTTTTCATTAAACGCGGTCAGCTCAGCCAGCTGAGCATTCAAAGAATTGATCTGAGAAATCTTTTGAGGTTTGACTTGGAGGGCATAAACAAAAAGTCCAATGGGAAAGACAAAAAGGACAAAAAGATTTGTGAGCCCTTTTCTTTTAATTTGCTCTTCAGAAGCCTCTGCACTTTCGAAACCAGCAGAGCCGGCTCCCACCATACTCGGCAGCAAATTAATTTTAATCATTTTTCACCGACCTGGCGCAAACCAAGCCCCAAGGAAACGGAAACAAAGGGAACGATTTGCTGCAAGTAACTTGTGTTTAATTTTTTGCCTGCGGAAATTCTTCGATAGGGATTCAAAGGTTCAAATTTGATCTCGAGAGTTTTTGATAAACCCTCTATCAGTCCTGGAGTTTGACTTCCACCACCAGAAAAGAACGTTCTTGAAATCTTCAAACCTTGATTTGTTACTTTCAAAAAATCAATGGTGCTGCGAATTTCATCGATGATTTGATCATTCACCTGACTAATTGTTTGAGTAACACCTTCCGGAACTTCTTGCCCTTTTGAAGCACTGAGCTTTAAAGACTCAGCCTCTTGGTAGGTCAGTCCGAAATTTTTTGAGAGTTCCGAATTGTAGCTGTTTCCACCGACAGGAATATCTCGGCAAAATGTCACTTCTCCAGATTCTATCGTTATGAAATTAGTCACTTGCGATCCAATATTCAAAAGAATGAAGACTTCGTTGGGATCTTTTCCATAATTAAATTCAAAAACATTGGCCAATGCAAAACCTGAAACATCGACAATAGAAGCCGTAAGACCTGCAGACTCGATGACTTGAACATATTGACGTGACACTTCATTTTGAGCAGCGATTAACAAGATGTCGATTGTCTCGGCGGATGAGATAAAAGGAAGAACATAGTGGTTGAGGGTCACATTGTTAATATCAAATGGAATGTGCTGCTCAGCTTCGAACCTGAGTTGCTCCGAGATCAGTTTGGCTTCAACTTTTGGGATGGAAATTCTTTTGATAAAAACAGAGGTTCCCCACATCCCGACTGAGATATGTTTTCGATTGGATTTAAGATCTTTCACAATTTTAGTCACGACTGAACTGACCCGAGTGAGGTCGATAATTTCACCACCACCCATCGTTCCGGTGGGAATTGGCACCATCATAAAGCTTTGAAGAATCGCACTTGTGCGATTCACATCAAGCTCGCAGATTTTGATACTGGTTGAACCAATATCAAGTCCTAGTAATTTTTTCGATCCAAATAACATAGGCATCCATGCCGCAAAGTTAAGTTTTGCAAATGAGAATTCTTCCCAACTCTATTGTTTGTTTTGTCGATCAACGTGTCAAATGGCTAGTCAATTCCAGGAAGGAATAGACTAAAGTATTGCTGGGCCAAAGTCTGGCCATTGAACAAAGCGAGGATCGCACCGAGCGCTAAATAGGGTCCGAATGGAATGGCCGTTTTTAAACCTTCTTTACTTTTGAGTGCGAAAGCAATCCCAACCACACTGCCAACAACTGCTGATGTGGTGATGACAAAGGGCACTGCTTTCCAACCGACGATCGCACCGATCCAGGCCAACAGCTTAATATCTCCACCGCCAAGACCTTCTTTTTTTGTCAGTAAATAATAAACATAGGCCATGAACCAAAGAAATCCACCACCGATCAAAACCCCAATGATTGCATCAATAAAATTTCTTTCAGGATTAAGAAGAGCTCCTACAAGTCCAAGTGCCAATCCACCAAGGGTAAATTCATCTGGCAGTATCATATGATCGAAATCGATAAAACTACACACAACCAACATCCAACAAAACAAAACCGCTTCTAATGTGGTCCATGATAAACCGTAGTAAAAATAGCAGAGACCAAAAAGCAAACCTGTCAAGGCTTCGACAATCACGTAGCGAAAAGAATACGGTTCCTTGCAACTTCGACACTTGCCTCGAAGAACGAACCAACTGAGCAATGGAATATTATCATACCACTTAACGATGTGCCCGCAGCTTTTGCACTTCGATCGACCCCAAGCCCATGGCTGATTCAAAGGAAGCCGATAAATGAGGAGATTTGCAAAACTCCCTAGCATGAGACCGAGAATTACAAAGCAGATTCCGATGAATCCAAAAACTTCGGGATCTAAAAAATTATCCAATATCTTTCTTCCTCCAAACGAGCAAACAAACTGAAAGAATCAAAAAGATCCAGGAAAGATAATGTAGACTCATCGTCGCGAAGTTATTAGTTAAAATCCCGTTTTCAACGAAGTAAAAGCTCTTCCAATTAAATTGATCAAAGCGTGGAATCATTTTTTGAGCGGTCTGAAACCATTCTGGAATTTCTCCACCATGAGCCCTTTTCAAAAAAAATTGAATATCTTGAACTGAGTGAGAGAGCAAATACAAGCTGAGTCCGACGAGAGAGGCTAACACTGGCCTTAAAACAAGTCCCATCAAAAATGCAAGACTCATGAGCAGCACAACTTTCAAAAAGATTTGAATCAAAACAAAAAGATAACTCAAATTTGAAAACTGCTTGAATGATAGAATCAATAAAACCAAACCTAATAAAACTGTCGTTAACAGAATAAAGATCAGCAATCCCATCCACTTTCCCAAAAGAAAAGTAGTACGAGAAAGGGGCCTGGTTAAAATAATTTGGCAGGTCCTCAATTCAATTTCTTTGTGTATGAGAACAGCACCGGAAAAAAGAGCAAGACCAATGAGGACAAGCTCGATACCCATGGTTCCGATATTAAATAAAATCCGAGTTTGCTCGTAGAGAGAAAGTGATCCGAGCAAATAACTGAGTGATACCAATAAAAAAGCCATCACAAGACCTACAACAAAAAACTTTTCACGGATGAGTTCTTGAAAAGTTGTAATGGCTAAAGTCCAAACTTTTTTCATACTTGAAAATCAGCCTTTCTTGCAGCGAAAGCCTGCTCTAAAGTTTGAAATTGATTCTGAAAATTTTTGCGATCACCAGAATACAGAATTCGACCCTGGTGAATGATGACTAGATTTTCACATAGCTCTTCGACATCTTCCAATAAATGGGATGAAAAAAAGAGGGTCTTACCTTGTTTTTTGAGTTCCTTTAAAATATTTTTTACGAGTAGTCTTCCATCAGGATCTAATCCCGACATGGGCTCGTCTAAAATAAGAAGATCAGGACTATGAATCAAGGCTTGTGCTAATCCCGCACGCTGAAGCATTCCCTTTGAAAATTTTCGCATGACTTTGTCTTTGTTTTCAAAAAGTCCAACAAGCTTTAGTACCTCTTCAGCTTTCGAAGCAAAGTCCTTTTGGCTTGGAAAAGTGAGATTCCAATGAAACTTTAAAAAATTCCAAACAGTTAAAAATTCATACAAATAAGGCCGCTCTGGCAAATAGCCGATACGCGTGCGAGTCTCGACTTGAAGTTTTTCTCCGAAGAAAAGGATTTCTCCTGAATCTTTATTTAAAAACTCGAGGATACATTTGAGGCTCGTTGTTTTTCCAGCGCCGTTATTACCGACAAATCCACAGGCCTGACCGGCAGGAACTTGGAAACTGACATCGAATAATATTTGGTTTTTTCCCACAAATTGAGCAGGCATCCACTTCACTAACTTTTCGACTGTAATTGCATTCATATTTGTACTGTTGGCTCTAAAGGTTGAGTTTTAAACTGACCCTCTTTTGCCATTTCAAGCGCCAGCAAAAAAGCTTCAGCTGTATCGCTCTCAGTTAAACATGGAATATTCAGATCTGTACAGGCTCGCCTAATATCAAAACTGGCCTCTATGGCCGTTCGTCCAGTTGTTGTGTTGATAACAAAAGCCACATGTCCTTGCCGAACTCGATCCACGCAATGCGGACGGCCCTCGTGCACTTTTTTAAGAGTCGCACAATCGATTCCTTTGAGATTGAAAAATTCAGCGGTTCCAGAAGTTGCCGATAAAATGTATCCCATTTTGACCAGCTGTTTTGCTACTGGAAGCATTAAAACTTTGTCTTTCTCCCGGAGGGAAATAAAAACTTCACCTTCTAACGGGAGTTTGTAAGAACTTGTAATAAATGCTTTCATTAAGGCCTCTGAGTAATGAGAACCTCGGCCCATGGTTTCACCAGTGGATTTCATTTCTGGCCCTAAGATGGAATCTGCCTCAGGAAATTTTTTAAATGGGAAAGCCACACCTTTCACGGAAACTGTTTTGGTTTTTTTCCAATCAAACCTTTTCAGGTCTAATTCTTGTGCCGATTTTCCAAGACAGGCGGCCACACCTAAATCAATCAGCGGGATGCCCGTCGCTTTTGCAACAAATGGAAGAGAGCGACTGCTTCGTGGGTTGGCTTCCAAAACATATACAGTGTCATTTTTAATTGCTAACTGAAGATTCAAATGCCCGATGACTTCCAATTTGTGAGCTAAACTTCGACTGAGCTCTTCCACTTGCAAGCAGGTTTCATCCTTCAATCGTTGAGGTGGTAGAACCCCCATGCTATCGCCAGAGTGAACGCCGGCAGCTTCTATGTGCTCTACGATTCCACCGATCACAGTCCAGTCAATGCCACGGACCAAATCCACATCCACTTCCAATGCACCAATCAAAAACTGATCCATCAAACATGGTTTGTCTGGAGAAATAAATTCGGCATGTCTCTCGAAATAGGATTCAAGCTCTTCGATGGTTTCAACAACTTCCATTCTTCGACCGCCCAAAACATAGCTGGGTCGAAGAATCATTGGATAACCAATGGTGGACTCGATTTCTTTTGCCACCTTGTAGCTGCCAGCCATTCCCGCTCGTGGAACCTGTAAACCCAGTTCTAAACAAATTTTGGTAAAGTGACCTCGGTCCTCGGCTCGGTCAATGGCTAAAAGTGAGCTTCCCATAATCGGTAATCCACTTTCAACAAGTTCATGGGCCATATTAAGAGGTGTTTGACCACCTAATTGCGCAACAAAAGAGTCCGGTTTAAAGGCCTGTTTGATTTCCAAAAGGGATTCGGTGGTCAGTGGTTCAAAAAGCAAATCATCGGCCGTATCGTAATCTGTTGATACGGTTTCGGGATTTGAATTCACCATAATCGTCCGGTATCCAAAGCGCTTGAAGGCTTTGACTCCTCGAACACAACTGTAATCAAACTCGATACCTTGACCGATCCGATTAGGTCCGCTTCCGACTACCATGACTGACTTTGATTGCGGTCGAGAGAGCTTTTGAAATGAATGGTAGGTCGAGTAAAAATAAGGAGTTGATGACTCAAATTCTGCTGCACAGGTGTCGACCTGCAAATACGAAGGATGAAGGCCCGCCTGCCATCTCTCTTGTCTGATTTGAGATTCTGATTTCTTCAAAAGTTTACCGATTCGAGCATCTGAAAATCCAAGCTTTTTTGCTTGCTTCAAAGTTGTGCTGGAATTCTTTTTGTATTCGACGGGCAAAGACTTTTCAAATTCAACTAGGGATTGAATTTGTTCTAAGAACCACGGTGTGATTTGGGTCCAATTGTAGAGATTTTCTAAACTGTGACCATGTCTGAAAGCTTGAACCAAGTGCCAAACTCTTTTTGAGTTCGGATAACTGACATGATCCACTTGAAAATGAACTTCAGGAATACCTTCACGGTCATATTCTAAAGCAAGTAATGCTTTCATAAAAGACTCTTGAAAGGTTCGACCGATGGCCATGACCTCTCCGACACTTTTCATTTGTGTCGACAACAAATCTTTAGATCCAGAAAATTTTTCGAAGGCAAATCTTGGAATTTTAGTCACGACATAATCTAATGCAGGCTCGAAGCAAGAAGGCGTGGATTTCGTGATATCATTTTGAATTTCATCTAAACGATATCCGATTGCTAACAAAGCTGCGATTTTCGCAATAGGAAATCCGGTGGCTTTACTTGCGAGCGCTGAGGATCGACTCACTCGCGGATTCATTTCAATGACCACTCGTTGGCCGGTTTCAGGATGAGTTGCGAATTGAACGTTGGCACCACCGGTTTCAAGTCCCACTTGATTGATGATCTTTTTAGCCTCATCACGCATGGCTTGATACTCGACATCGGACAGTGTTTGTTGAGGTGCTACAGTGATGCTATCGCCTGTGTGAACGCCACAAGGATCCATATTTTCAATCGAGCAAATCACAACGAATGTACCTGCAGAATCTCGCATCACTTCCAGTTCAAACTCTTTCCACCCTAAAATACTTTCTTCTACTAATACTTCCGAGGTGGGACTTTCCCTGAGAGCTTGAGTGAGCATTTGATGATACTCATCAGGAGAATAGGCGATACCGCCACCGCCTCCACCCAATGTATAATTTGGCCGAAGTATCAGAGGAAAACCTAAAGTCGTTCCAGCACTCACACCTTGCTCAAAAGTTCTGACCAATTCACTTTTGGGGTAGCTCGCACCCACCTGATCTAAGATATCTCTGAAAAGTTCACGATCTTCAGCGGATCTGATCACCTGAGGATTAGCTCCCAGCATTTCCACATTCCACTTTTCTAAAACTTTTTCTTCGTGAAGCTTCAAGGCTAAATTAAGTGCCGTTTGACCACCTAAAGTCGGAATGATTGCTTGAGGTCGCTCTTTTTCAAGAATCATATCGAGAGATGCAACCGTCAGAGGCTCAATGTAAACCCGAGTGGCAATATCAGGATCCGTCATGATCGTTGCAGGATTTGAGTTCACCAAAATAACTTCAAGCCCCTCTTTCATCAGGGCTTTGCAAGCTTGTGTACCAGAGTAATCAAATTCACAGGCCTGTCCGATAACAATCGGCCCACTTCCGATGATCAACACTCGCTTCAGGTCTTGGCGTCTAGGCATTACAAACCTACTTTACTTGTCTCTGAGTAAATTAATTCAGGCTTTACGTGTCGGTACTGTTCAAACTTGTATCTCATCTTGATCAGTCTTAATAAAAATTCTTCTGGATCCAGATCTGGATTCTTGCGATGCTTTTTCACTTCATTTAAAATGAATTTCTGCACAGAAGCTGGATGAAAACAAAATCCTCTGGAAAAAACATAAGTATCACCCACAGGAATCAGGCGAGCTTCAAAAAACTCATCCATATCAAAACCAAAAATTTGTCTGGATTTTTTAACAATCAGTTTTTCATTTTTAAGAAGATCTTTGATGTGAACATCTTCATCTTTTAATTTAATAAATTGAAAAAGTGAATGTCTGTGATTTCTCATCAGTAAAAGCTGATTTTTTTCTTCTTGAGAAAATCGCAGCTCTCGGGAGTTTTCACAAACTTCTAAAGGCGTTTGACCGAAACCATCCAGCTCTCGAGAGAAGAAATACCAATCATAAAATTGAGACATTCTTTGATCAAAAAGCTCTGGATTTTCCTCGTTGGGCACCGTGCTTTCAAAAAATGCTTTCTTTGATTTTGAGAGCTCATCCTTAAATCCAGGCCCTGCAAAAACGGCCAGGATTTTTTCCATTAAAATTTCAAATTCATTCATTTCATCTTCCTTGATATGAGATTGATAAAAAACTGAAAGAGTCCTTGAGAGTCATGGGGGCCAGGACAAGATTCTGGGTGATACTGAATTCCCAGAACCTTTTTTTGTTCACTGTAAAAACCAGCCACGGTTTGATCGTTTAGATTTCTTTGGGTCACAACTATGTCTTGAGGAAGAGTGTCTTCCTGAACTGCATAACCGTGATTTTGGCTGGTCATGTAAACTTGATTCAAAAGAGTGTCACGGATGGGGTGATTGCTACCTCGATGACCGAATTTCATTTTGTAAGTCTTTGCACCCAATGCGAGAGCTAAAATTTGATGTCCCATGCAAATTCCAAAAATGGGAAGCTTTCCAATCAGTGATTGCACAGTTTGTGTTGCCACTTTCACTTCACTTGGATCACCAGGTCCATTCGTTAGCAGAAGTCCATCCGGCTGAGATTTTAAAATTTGTTCTGGGCTTGTGCGACTGGGAAATACGTGAACTTCAGAGCAAGTTTTACGAACTAATCTTAAAATATTTTCCTTCGATCCAAAATCAAGAACTGCCATTCTTGGGCCCTTTGGATCTTCACCTTTTTGGATTTCAATGTCTTTTCTTGAGGCTTCGAAAACCCAGTCAGGATCATGCGTGATTGCAGACTTAAATAATTTTTGGGCCTTTTGTTTTGCATCACCCTCATCGGCCGCTTGAACGAGAGCACCCAAGGGAGTGCCTTGAGATCTTAGACGAAGCACAAGTTGGCGAGTGTCCACATCAGCTAAAATTGGAACGTTCAGATCCTGTAATCTTTTTTGCCAAGAGTGATTGGATTTTGATTTTTGCATTTGCACGCAGATAAATCCTTCAATCCAAACTTTTCGACTTTCCCATACTTCATCTGCAACTCCGTAATTGCCTTGCATGGGAGCTGTCATCACAACAATTTGTCTGAGGTAAGAAGGATCCGTTGCGATTTCTTCATAGCCCGAGTGCGAAGTATTAAAAACCACCTCACCGACCCGATCTGATCCGCCACTGATCAGCCCTGGATAGACTTCTCCTGAATCCAAAACAAGGTAACCCGTCATCGTGACACCTCTAATAATTGTTGCAAGCAGGCCCGTCGAATCCAAACTCCAGATTCCACTTGAGATAAAATCAAATTTTGTTTATGTCTCTTGACGTCGTCATGAAGCTCAGAACCGTAATTGATAGGTCCTGGATGCATCAGGTAGCAATTCGACTTCATCGCATCTAAGTGACTTCGATTGATTTGGAATTTCTTAACGTTTAAATTTTCAGATTTCGATGCGTGCCGTTCGTGTTGAAAACGAAGAGGCATTATTACATTGCCCCAACTAAGAGCCTCTTCCAAAGTACCAAGCCTTCGAGCTTTGCTTTCAGGCATCATGTCGTCTTCACATAACACTGCGACTTGGTAACCTAACTTCTCAGACAATTGAAAATGTGAGCTGGCCACCCGAGAGTGTTTGATATCACCGATGATCACCATTTTGATTTCTGGGACACTTAAATTTTGTTTCATCAGTGCTCTGATATCTAAAAGGGCTTGGGTGGGATGAGATTTCTTTCCCCAGCCGGCACTGATGATCGGAATCGGAGATATCTGAGAGAGCCTTTGCTGATCCAGTTGATCATCGGATCTAACAACGAGCAGATCTGGAGACATGGCCAGGATATTATCCAAAGTGTCTTCTAGGCTTTCGCCTTTTTCTAGGCTTGTTCCCAAACTTGATGAAATGAGAAATGAATTGAGACCCTCTTTGTGAGTGGCAATTTCAAAACTAATTCGAGTGCGAGTGGAGGCTTCAAAAAATAACAGTCCGACTGATACATTTGATGGAGTTTTAAAATGAGATTTTTGCTCGAGGGATAAAGAAAATTGAAGAAGATTTTTTATTTCTTGAGCTGACCAATCCCGGAGTTCGATAAGTGATTTCGGCATTGGATTTCAGAGTAGAGATCGATTCATTCCCGGTCAACGGAGTGTTGGTCGACGCGAAGAGCAAACTACATTTTAGAAATATCGAGCCAAAATCGATCACGTCTGAGTGTCGACGGGTCGCATAACATCGCATTTGACTCTAAGGTCGCGAAGCAACCTATCAGAACTCGCCAAGCCACAGCCACAAGCTGATGATTTTTAACGACACCCCAGTAACGACTGTCCATGGACTCGTCTCTGTTATCACCAAAAACGTAGTACTCATCATCGCCCAACTGAATGGAAACTTTTTCAGCTGATTTCAAGCCGTAGCCACGGTAACGAATTGTGTGCGATCGGCCCTCAGAAGTTGTTTCACGAAAATAATCAAAGCCTGGGTCTGCATCAATCGGAGAGTCGATTTTAACTTGATCCCACTTTTTTGAGTTCACAGTGATTTCACCGTTCTCGAACTCGACAAGATCACCCGGCGTTCCGACAACTCTTTTGATATAAAACACGCTGGGATTTTGTGGGTATTTAAAAACAAGGACTTCGCCCCTTTCAGGCTTGGACCATTGAATGAGCCAGGTGTCTGTGAAGGGAACTTTAAGTCCTAAGTTCCACTTTTGAACTAAGATATGATCGTGAATTTGAAGACCCGGCAGCATGGATCCTGAGGGAATAACGAAGGGCTCAAAAACAGCCCAACGAATCAGGCCGATGATTAAGAGAGGAATAAAAAAAGAAATGAGAGCCTGCGCCCAAGTCCCTTTTTTACTTTTCACTTACTTGACCTGGTGAAGGAGTCTTGTCCAACGAATCGTGAGCGGATTGCAAATCGGAAAAGGAATTTTAGGAATAACATCATCACAACTCAGCCACACAAACATGGCCCTTCCTAGAATATTTTCTTTCGGCAAAAACTTCCAGTAACGAGAATCCAATGAGTTATTTCTGTTGTCACCCATCACAAACAAATGTCCATCGGGAACAACATCCGGGCCGAATTGCTCGTACAGATTGTTTTTTTCAATTAAAATTGAGTGTTTTCTGCCGTCGATGTTTTCTTCGAAGTGGGTGTAGTTGGATTTGAGATCCGTGTATTTACCGTCCCGCTGGAAATCCTCATCACGGAGCCAATCCATGTCAGAAGCAAGTGTATCAGGAACATCTTTTTCAACTGGTTTATCGTTGATGTAGAGTGTGCCTTTTTCATAGAAAATTTTGTCCCCCGGTTCGCCGACCACACGCTTGATGAAAAAAGTGCTCATGTCTTGAGGGTATTTGAAAACAACCACATCGCCTTTTCGAGGCTCATTTAATTTCACAAGCCATTTTTCGCTGAACGGAACTCGAACACCATAGGTGAGTTTATTGACGAAAATATGATCATGAATCAAAAGACTTGGAAGCATGGATCCAGAGGGAATCACGTAGGCTTCGATGAAAGCCCAACGAATGAATAAAGCGATAAAGACAGCAAGACCAAGTGATCCCCAACCTTCAGTCCAAAAAATTTTGTCCCGAAAGTTAAAAGTGTATTTGCCCGGACCGGATTCTTGATTGGTATTTTGATCTTCAGACATTCAAGTATTTCCCTTAGTCCACTTTGAGGACGGCTAGGAAAGCTTCCTGAGGGACTTCCACGCTGCCGATAGACTTCATGCGCTTCTTTCCTTCTTTTTGCTTCTCGAGAAGCTTTCTCTTACGACTGATGTCACCACCATAACATTTTGCAGTCACGTCTTTTCTAAGTGCACCAAGTGTCTCTCGAGCGACAATTTTTGCCCCAATCGCCGCTTGAATGGCGATTTGATATTGCTGACGTGGAATGAGCTCTTTCATCTTCTCTGTCAGAGCGCGTCCCTTTGTGATCGATTTAGATCTGTGAACAATAATGGAAAGTGCATCAATGGGTTCGCCGTTAATCAAAATGTCCATCTTGACCACATCGGACTCTTCAAAACCCATGAGCTCATACTCCATGGAGGCGTAACCTTTTGTGATGGATTTTAACTTATCGTAAAAATCCATGACCATTTCATTCATGGGAAGCTTGTATTCTAATATCACTTTTTTCTCGGTGACATAATCAAGCTTGAGCTGAGTGCCCCGCTTGTCTTCACAAAGCTTAATCAAAGCCCCGATGTAATCAGTCGGCGTGTGAAGAACAATTTTGACGTAAGGTTCTTCAGTTTTTAATATTTTTGAAGGATCTGGATACTGAGCGGGGTTTTCGATATCGACAAGTTTTCCATCAGTTGTTGTCACTTTGTAAACCACTGTTGGAGCCGTTGTGATTAGGTTGAGACCAAACTCTCGTTCGAGTCGCTCTTGCACGATCTCCATGTGGAGCAATCCTAGAAATCCACAACGGAGTCCAAAGCCAAGGGCCATGGATTTTTCAACTTCAAAGGTCAAAGAGGAATCGTTGAGTGCAAGCTTAGAGAGTGCATCTTTTAAATTTTCGTAATCTGGAGCTTCGATGGGAAAGATTCCCGCAAAAACCATGGGTTTCACTTTTTGAAAGCCCGGCAGCGGAGTGGCTGAAGGATTTTTCGTAGAAGTGACTGTGTCACCCACTTTGACGTCACGGATATCTTTTATCCCGCAAATGATGAAGCCCACTTCACCCGATTCCAAAGATTCCACAGGCTCTGGAAACGGAGTGTACTTACCCATACGTAAAACTTCATAATCACGACTTGTCGCCATGAAATGAATGCGGTCGCCTTTTTTAACAACTCCGTCCATAACACGAACAAGAACAACCACACCCTGATAGGAATCAAACCAAGAATCAAAAATCAGAGCTCGCAACGTTTGATCGCGATTTGCATTTGGTGGGGGAACTTTTTTAATAATGGATTCTAAAATATCAACAAGACCGATGCGCTCTTTTGCTGAGGCGTGAATAATTTCAGAGCAATCAAGACCAATGGTATCTTCAATTTGCTTTTTGACGCCTTCGGGATCTGCCGAGGGAAGATCGATTTTATTAAGAACGGGAATGATTTCTAAATTATTCCCTAGGGCCAAATAAACATTCGCCAACGTTTGAGCTTCCACACCTTGAGCTGCATCCACAACTAAAATCGCACCTTCACAAGCGGCAAGTGAGCGGCTGACTTCGTAAGAGAAATCCACATGCCCGGGAGTATCGATCAAGTTGATCTGATAAGTTTTTCCGTCTTGAGATTTATATTTCAAACAAACGGTTTGAGCTTTGATCGTGATTCCACGCTCGCGCTCGAGCTCCATATTATCAAGAAATTGATTTTTTTCTTGGCGCTCGGCAAGGGCACCGGCGGCCCATAGAAGACCATCCGCAAGTGTGGACTTACCGTGATCGATATGGGCGATGATTGAAAAGTTACGAATCAGTTTTGGATCTATCAATGGCTTTTTACCAAATCTTTAAGTGCGCTGACTTTATCGAGTTTTTCCCAAGTGAAACCGTCTTCTTCACGACCGAAGTGGCCGTAAGCAGCTGTGCGGTTGTAAATGGGCTTGAGCAAATCGAAATCGCGGATAATGTGTGCAGGCTTTAAACTCCAAAGTTTCTTAACGGCATCCACTAGTTTTTCAGTGCCAACTTTTGAAGTGCCGTAGTCATTCACAGTTATGCTGACGGGATCAGCCACACCGATGGCATAACCCACTTGAATCAAACATTTTTCAACCAACCCAGCAGCCACAAGATTTTTAGCAATGTGTCGTGTGGCGTAGGCAGCTGATCTGTCCACTTTTGAAGGATCTTTTCCAGAGAAGGCACCGCCACCGTGAGCGCCGTGACCACCGTAAGTGTCGACGATAATTTTTCGACCCGTCAAACCCGCATCACCCATCGGGCCACCGGTCACAAATCGACCTGTGGGGTTGATGTGATACTTGGTATTTTTATCAATCCATTTGCTTGGAATTGTTTTTTTGATGAGCTCTTCCATGATGAATTCTGTGATTTGATTTTGAGAGATTTCTTCTGCGTGCTGAGTGGAAATCACGATGGAATCAATTCTTTTCGCAACTCCATCAACGTATTCCACAGTCACTTGAGATTTAGAATCAGGACGGATCCAATTGGCTTTACCAGAATTTCTGAGGTCCGCTAAATTCTTAACAAGCTTATGGGACATGGACAAAGTCAAAGGCATGAGCTCTGGAGTTTCGTTAGTTGCATAACCAAACATAATCCCTTGGTCGCCAGCACCTTGTTCTTCTGCACCCGTGGTTTTTACACCCATTGCGATGTCAGGACTTTGCGTTCCTACAGCCACCATAACGCCGCAAGTTTTGTAATCAAAACCTTTATCTGTGTGATCGTAACCAATTTTTTTGATGGTGTTTCGAGCAATTTCAGAAATATTAATTTTAGCAGTTGTTGTGATTTCGCCTGCGACAACACAAAGACCTGTTGTGAGCAAAGTTTCACAAGCCACGCGGCCTTTAGGGTCAGAACCTAGAATTGCATCAAGGACAGCATCACTGATTTGATCCGCCATTTTGTCAGGATGACCTTCAGATACGGATTCACTGGTAAAAAGATAGTTTTTCATTGGGAGCTCTCCTCTTGGTCAGTTCGATGATTTGAACAAGAGGGAAGCTAGCAAACACAAGGACTTCGGTCAATTTCAGATGTGAGCCTTTAAGCTGCGTCTTCCTCAGCACGCTTCAGCCAACGGCGAGATTGTCTAACCTCAGGCTTTTTGTGATGAGTGGCCAGTTTTCTGACTTTCAAAAACTGCTTTTCGAGCTTCTGAATGGACTCATCAACGGCGATATAAACATCAAAATGGTAGGACTTGGACCTGAAGGCTTTTTCTTTGGTGAAAATTGTCATTTCCACACAAAATTCCTTCTGGCGCTTACTGAAAGTCACGTGCGCTTTATACTCTTTTAGCAAGAATTTTGAGCACTGATCTAACAGGGATTGAGCGTACTCTTGGAGGGCTTCAGAATGGTCGAGATGCTTGAAAATGTATTGTGCTTTCATAGGTGATATTGATCGGCTCGACCAAGATCCAACTTTAAAGATTTTTAGGACCTTGGCCTGGAAGACTTACCGCGCGATGTCGCCTTGCGTTTAATTTGGATCGAAGTGAGATTTGTTCAAATTATTGGCAGAAATTGGCCTTGTGGCTTCGTACAAGTTTTAAACAAACCTATCAAGATTGCAGGTGGGGTTTCAACTGGGATGAAACTTCGATACTTTGTCATCCTTTAACCCTTTTGTACACGGAGCTTACGATGAAAGCCTTAATCTCGGGAATCTTGTTTGCGACTCTATTGACCTGTTCAAATGCCCTCGCAGATCAGGGCGAGAAAATTCAATGCAATTCGGATCGTCTGCTTTCAATCGCTGGCACTCTGAAAGGTGATATTTTTGAATCCACAATTATTGTTTCAATGAATGGCAATGTTGTGCTGAATGTTTCGAATTTGAAGTATAAGAAATCTGAAGATTCAGGGAAATACTATTCCCTCGTTGAAGACGAAGTGTCTCGGTCTGTTCAATATCAAAATCTCTACTTTGTTCCGACCCTGCTAAATCTAGAGAAGGGAATTACGAATATTGTCTTCCTTTGGGTTCCTACTCTTGATGAGCAAGGAAAACCAAGTCCCATCTTAATCAGCACAGGACTTGTTTGTCAGTGAGCCCAGCTTACCGACTGGGCGTATCGCAAGCGTCTGCAAAAGTTGAGGCTTGAATTTTCCGTAATTTTGTTTTCTCTCGAACAATCAGCTCGACGGCATTTTTTTGTGTGATCTGTCCACGACTGAGAGCCACAAAAAGCTCTTGCTCTAACTGAGGTCGCGTTGCTTTGACTAATTTATGCTCTGGCCACAGGTTCACATCCGAATTATCTCCACCAATCGAGAGCGGGATAAAGTGATCAATCGTGTATCGACCTCTGCAGTTCACTGGAATTCGGTACTGATTATAGATCTTGTCTTTTTGCTCTCGGGATACGTTTCTTTCGCAGTAAGCGATTTGTTCCGTGTACCGGTAGCCTTCAAAATCGGGATTTCTTGGCGAGCAGAGTTGACCGTAGGTTAAATCCTGCCTGGGCACCAGCGGATAAGTGTTAGCAATGACCGAGAATGAAACGACAGCCCAAACGATAACTAACTTCAAGGCACGGGAAAAATCCATTTTCTCTCCTTAGTGAGGTCATTTACGGTGACCTGTAGATACATCGAACCTTATTTTCGATTTATAAGACCTACTAAAAGCTTAGCGACTGTCTTGCGACTGACAACCTTCGAGCAGAGTGTCAATGTCAGTAAATTGTCAGGAGGAAAAAATGGCACTGATGTTTTTGGTATCTGAATTGCTGAAAGCAACATTGCCTGATGGCAGGAGTCTTTATGAAACCACTTTTTGTTTTTTTGATGATCACTCAAGTTTTAACTTCAGCGGCAATCGCGGCTTACTACAAACCCTACGAGCCATCCCCAGTGATTTGTGCAATCAATCCCTATCTTTCACAATGCAATGGAACCCGCGAGCAATGTGAAAATAATCCTCACCTGAGTCAGTGCAATGGGACAGAAGCTCAGTGTTTAAATAATCCTTACCTCAGCCAATGTGCTGGAACTCCTGCACAATGTGCTAAGAATCCTTACTTGTCTGATTGCCAAGTGGCCACACATCCACCAGTGGATCCAGGAATTGATCGACTCTGTCGAGATAACGGATACTCTAGATAAAAATTTGTTTATGGAGTGAGATAACGAATAATCACGATGCCGCTGCCACCAGCGCCGCCCCGGGATGAAGTGGCTCCATCGGGCACATCACTTCGTGATCCACCACCTCCGCCACCCGTATTTGCTACACCTGCAACGCCCGCAGCTCCACGACTTCCGCCGTTTCCTCCGCCACCACTTCCACCAAGTGCCGTGTTGGCAACAGTTCCACCGGAACCACCGCCTCCGCCACCTGCATAGAAAACAGGAGTGCCAGTAATTGAAATTTGCATTCCTGCACCACCGTTACTACCCAAATTTCCACTGGCGTTTGAACCAGCAGCTCCGGCGCCACCGCCGCCAGCTCCGCCCGTCATATTAGCTGTCGTTCCAGGGCCTGCTCCCGTTCCACCAGGAAATCCATAACCGGGAACTCCACCACTCGTTGTTTGGTTAGCTGCTCCAGGATTTCTATTTTCTGCTCTTCCATCTCCGGTGCCAGTTGTCGTTGGCCCGACACCGCCGCCTCCACCACCGGATCCACCATTAATGGGTGCTCGTGCTGTATAACTTCCACCGCCACCTCCGCCCAAAGCCGTGACAGTTCCAAAAACAGAATTCGAACCATTGGCACCAACAGTTCCAGTCGTCGTTGCACCACCGGCGCCAACGGTCACCGTGTATGAAGTTGTTGTGACAGTGAATCCACCATAAACAACTCCACCACCGCCTGCTCCAGCACCGTGTCTACTTCCGCCGCTGCCACCACCACCGACGACAAGAATTTCAACATAACCGCCAGCTCCGGTGACTGTGAAAGTTCCGCTGGTTGTGAATGTGTGAACGTTGTAAAGACCGTCGACCGTTAAAGTTCCTCCGCTGCCAAGCATGCCACACTCACCTGCATAAACTCCAGCTGAAGGGTTTGCAATAAAAGCATTCCACTCGGCGAGTGTACGAGTTGGAACGAAAAGGGTTGTTCCACGGGGTGATCCATTAAAAACATTTTTGCAAATTGCAAATTCGGTAATTCGAAGATGAGTGTTGATAGGCACTTGATAAAAATCAGCAGCAAGGGATTGCACAGAGCTCAGAAGAAAAAGGCTTAAGAAAAATTGTTTCATTAACCCAATTCTGCTTATTTTAAGACAGTCCTGTCAAACATTCACGTCACATCAATATTGAACTAAGGAGTGAACGGACTTTTGATTAAACTTAAATTGATTCAAAAAAGGCAAATCAATCAAAACTGCGACATCCAAAACTTGATAGCCAGCCGCTTTTGACAAATCGATGGCAGCTTGCAAAGTTCCACCGGTGGCAAGCACGTCATCCACAATTACGATGCGACCATTTCCGGGGGCGAGCTCGATAGTGGCTTCGCCGTATTCTAAGGCATAGGACTTTTTCACTGTTGGAGGTGGTAGCTTTCCAGCTTTGCGAATGGGGATAAAACCTTTTTTATGATGAGCCGCCAACAAGCTTGCGAAAATAAAACCGCGAGATTCAATTCCTGCAAAATAATCCACCTTAGACAGATCCATATTTTTCACCAAATTTTGGCTTATAAAATGAAGAGCTTCGGGATCCTTTAAAAGTGGCGATACGTCACGAAAAAGAATCCCTGGTTTTGGGAAATCCGGAATATTATTAATTTTTGATTTTAAGTCCATGACGGTTAGCTATCAGAACAAAATTCTGGATGCATCAATAATTTTTAAAAAACTTTTTTACGCTGGCTCGAAGGCAGGATGCGCAAGATCTCTCGGTACTTCGCAACCGTTCTTCGGGCGATGTCCACATTGTCTTTTTTCAAGAGCTCTGCAATTTTTTGATCCGAAAGCGGATATTTGGGATCTTCTTTTGAGATCATATCTTTGATCATCAACTTCACAGATTCAGAAGCTAAAGAATCTCCACCATCAGTGGCATTGATTCCCGAATTAAAGAAATACTTAAGCTCGTAAATTCCTTGCGGGCTGTGCATGTACTTGGCCGTTGTCACACGAGACACCGTGGATTCGTGCATTCCAATGTCGTTTGCAATATCTCGCAAAACCATGGGCTTCAAAAATCCAGCACCCTTTTCAAAAAATTCGCGCTGGCGCTTCACAATAGCATCGCCCACTTTAAAGATTGTGCGTTGTCTTTGGTGAATGGATTTAATTAACCAAACTGCTGATTTTAATTTTTCTTGGATGTATTCAGATTCTTGCTTATTAGCGCCTCCGCCTTTCAGCATATTTCGATAAAAATTTGAGATTTTTAAGCGAGGCAATCCGTCTTCATTCAAGGAAACAACAAAGTCGTCTCCCACTTTGTAAACATAAACATCTGGAGTTACATAGTGAGTGTCATTTTCATGATAGGCACGCCCGGGCTTGGGCTCCATGGCGTAAATAATTTTACAAAGCTCGACCACCACTCGGACATCCAAAGTCATGGCTTTCGCAATGGCCTCGTAATTTCGTTTCTCTAAATCTTTGAGGTGGTTCTGAATGATATTTACAAGATCAGTGGTGTCTTCTTCGATGTGTTTAGCTTGAATCATCAAACATTCTTTAAGGTCACGAGCTCCAACACCTGGCGGGTCAAATTCGTGAATTAAAGTCAGAGTGTCTTCAAGATCTTCAATGGGAAGACTTTCATCTTTGGCAATTTCTTCCAGTGGAGTTTTGATGTAACCATCTTCATCGATGTACGCCAAAAGCGCTTCCGCTGCGATCACTTCGTGCTCGGCCAATCCATTCATTTTCACTTGCCAGTGCAAATGATCGTGAAGCGACGGAGTTGTCGTCATGATGTTTTCGTAGTTCATGATTTCTTCATTACCTGAAGAAAAGTCCTTCGGTGGCTTTTGGCCTTGTTCGAAGTAGGACTCCCATTCGAATTCATCTTGTTTGCGAGGGTCTTGAGTATTGTTGTCTTGAACCTCAGCAGGTCCTTCAACTTCAGTCGAAGCTTCTTTGGTGCGCTTCAGGTCTTCTTCTTTTAAATCATGGGTCTCTTCGAGGATTGGATTTTCTTCGAGCTCAGCATGAACAGCATTTTCTAATTCCATACGAGACATTTGCAAAAGTTTGATGGCCTGCTGCAATTGCGGCGTGATCACCAAATTTTGACTCATGTTCATACTTTGTCTTAATGCCATGTGATCCTTTTAAAGCCTGAAGTTCTCGCCCAAATAAAACTTTTTTGCCACTTCGGATTGTGCAATTTCGTTAGCCATTCCGCTAACTTGAATTTGCCCATCCTTCATAATATAAGCATAATCACAAATTCCCAAAGTCTCACGCACGTTGTGATCAGTGATCAAAACACCTAGACCTTTGGCTTTCAATTCACGGATGATATTTTGAATATCTGCAACAGCAATAGGATCGATACCGGCGAAGGGCTCGTCGAGAAGTAAAAATTGAGGTTCACACCCCAAAGCTCGTGCGATTTCCACACGGCGTCTTTCACCGCCCGACAATGAAAATCCGAAACTGTCCCGAATATGAGAAATACGAAATTCATTTAACAATGTTTCCAGTCTCTCAGATTTTTTAGCTCCGTCGTAACCGTAGGCTTCGAGTGCCACTAAAATATTATCTGCCACAGTCAGCTTTCGAAAAATGCTGGGCTCTTGAGCGAGATAACTAAGACCCACTCGCGCTCGCTTGTGCATGGGAAGTTGCGTGATATCTTGTGCGCCCAATAAAATGTGGCCTTGATCAGGCTGCACAAGTCCCACCACCATATAAAAAGATGTGGTTTTTCCAGCCCCGTTGGGACCTAAAAGTCCAACGACCTGCCCAGATTCAATTTGAAAACTAGCCCCGTTAACAACAGTTCTTTTTTTATAAGTTTTTGAAATGGAATCAATTTTAAGAACGGTCATTCGATGGGACTGCCTTTCGCTTTTACGTTCTCTACTTTAACTCTTTTTCCGCCGTCCAGGAAGATGATTCTGTCTCCAACAAGCTCATCTTCACCTTGATAAAGACGCGGCTGGCCGGAAAAAGTTAACTTTTGAGAGGCAAAATCGATTTTGAGCTCGTCACTTAAGGCCCGTCTGTCATCTTGCAATAGCTCCACATTTTTTTTCAATTCTAAAGACTCAAAGGTTTTACTAACCTCATTGTAGTTGAAGTGGGCCTCTTGGCTTTTGATGAAACGTTTTGAGTGTTCAATGCGCACATTGCCAGAAAACTCTGCCTTCTGCTGAGTCGAAGACAATATAGCTCGGTCACTGGAAAATTTAACAATCTGTTGGTCTTCTAAAATTTGCTCGCCGCTGACTCTATTCTCTAAATAAATTTGTTGCTCATTGATGGGAATACGAATGCCAGTGGCTTTCATTTTCATAGATCGTTTTTTATTTTGCACAGGACCCAAAACCTGAATCAGTTGATCGCAAGAAATCACTCGGGTTTTTGCGTGGTACTGAATGAAGGGAGCAACGAACGTCGAACCATTGGCTGTTTCAATTTTCACATCACCTTCAATGCGCATGTTTTTTGAATCCATCTCGATATTACCACGAAGGCCTGTCACTTTTAGATCTTGCAGTTCGCTGTTATAAAAACGAATTTCAACGACCTCGAGATCCCAATCATTTCGCCCTTGATAGCTAACAGATTTTTTTGAAAATAGCTCCCAGTCACGTTTCCCCTGTTGGCTTTCAACCAGGTGTCCGCCTTGCATCATTTGTTGGATTTGATCCGCTTGAGCCGCTGCCGCTGAGGCATCGTCTGCTTTTGGAGTTTCAATTTTGGATTCGAGAATTTCTTTTTTGAAAAACAAAACGTAAACTTGAAGACCCATGAAAGCGATGAAAAGACCTAACCAAACTCTTTTCACCTGTCAGCCTCCGGCCTATTCAGAAACTGAGGGTTGTGCAGCGTCGTCTTTTTTCATCACTGCAAAGTTGATTTGTCCAGCGCCTGCAGAGGAAATGGTGTACATGATTTTTTTCACAGCTAGATAATTCACATCTTTATCCGCTTGAATCGTAATTTTTTTCCAATCCAATTGCTGCGGAGGCTGCGAAGGCTCGTTGCCAATAATGCTTTGCACTTGATTTCGAATTTGGCTGTCGTACTCAAGCTTCTTGGCTTGTAATAGTTTGATCAGCTCATCACGCATTTTAGGTAAAATCCAATCCACAGAAGCTCGAACCTCTTCCATTGTGGCCACTTGTACTTTTTCAATATAAATATTCTCTTTTGAAACTGTCACAACTGCTGCTGGCTTCAATTGTTTTGTTTGCTCAGCTTTTGGAAGATTAATGCTTTCAGGATTCACCAGAACAACTGGATCACTGGAATAGGCTTGCAACAGAAAGATCACAAGCACCGTGAACATATCCACCATGGCCGTCAGTGAAAGGGCAGCCGTGATCGAACGACCTTTGCCGCGCCTTTTTAAAATATTATGATAACGATGTCTTTCGCCTGGTTTAAAAATGGCCATATTATGGATTCCCCGTTGCTAAACTAATTGTTGGAAAACCGGCTTTCAGCATCAGATCCATGGCAAATACCATTCGCTCATAAGGCAGTTCGTCTCCGACGGATAAAACACCGTCCACTTTGTCAGGATATTGAACTTTTGCTTTTTGAAGTTGAGCAAGTAAGCCTACGTCATCAAATTCCACGCCTTGATTTGGTAAGCTCATCACAGACTTTCCAACAGTGATCACATAACCCGCTTGTTTCACATCCACTTTCAGAACGATTTCAGCAAATGGAGGCGGAACAGGAGGAGGACTTTGATCATCTCTTTGAGAGTAAAATGAAGTTCCCATTTGGATCATATTAATTTGAACCCAAACAGCTGAGAGGAGCAAAAATGTAATCAATACGCTCATCAGATCGATAAAGGGAACCAGATTCAACTCGACGTTGACCTTACGACCCCTTGAACCACCTGCTTCAATTTCAGCCATTTTTTCCTCTAGTCTCTGATTTTATCTCTGTTAGCAACCACAAGATTCAAAAGTGTCATGCTTGTTTCGACAACTTCGTTTTCTACTTTTTGAATGCGATGTTGAAACCAACCGTAAGAAACGATCGCAAGCAAAGCCACTGAAAGACCGAAGGCTGTACAATTCAAGGCGTGAGAAATACCCTCTGAAAGCATCTGTGCTTTTTTGTCGTTGGCTGCACTGCTGACCGCACCGAAGGAAAGAATCATACCGAAGATGGTTCCCAGGAGTCCTGCAAGAACTGACACGTTACCAAAAACTGCTAAAAATGAGGTGTAACCTTCAAGTTTCGGCATTTCACGAAGAACAGCTGCATCCATGGCCACTTGAACTTCTTCATCGGGGCGTTTGTTCATGGCTTGAATCAAACCAGCTTTGACAGTGTTCGTCAGCGGAGCAGGGCGTGAGTCACAAAGTGAAATGGCCTGCCTGATATCGCCTGCTACAACAAGTCGATAAACTTGATCTGTGAATTCTTTTTTGTCGATGGAAAGTGATCTAATTTTCATAAATCTTTCCACAACGATCAAAATCGTGAGAATAGCAAAAACGAGAATGACATACATCACCGTTCCGCCATCTTCGAAAGATTTCGAGATGCTAAATTCGTAAGCTGTTTGTGCGGCCTCTGTTGCTAATGCTGGATCCACGGTTTCCTCCTGGAACTAATTAATTGGTTTCAATAAAAATGGATAGATCACTTCGCCCACCAATCCCTTGGGGGGTTCAGGAAACTGCCAAGTGGCCAGTCTCGACTTCATACAATCTTCAATGGATTTATTATTGAGAGTGGTGCTGTAAACTTTTACGTTTTTAGCAGCTCCTCTTTCCACAATGTCCCATTGTAAAATCACTTTACCTTCTAGTTGAGCACGTCTGCTGCGATCGAGCTTGTTCAGCTCTCGGGTATAACAAGCTTGAATTTGATTTAAATTCGCACGCACCGCACGTCTGACGGCTTCTCTGTCGATGGTTCCTACAAAGTTTTCTTCAGATCCACCGGGTTCAATGGCCACAGTCGTTTTATCTCCGAAGCCTTCAGCATTTCCGTAAGTGCCCATGCCTGACCCTCGGCCTTTAGTTCCAATGCCTGAAATTCCTTGAATCGCAGTCCCCTTACCGCCAGCACCTGTGTCTTTAAATTTCGAACCCAGATCATCTCCGGTTCGATTCTCTCCCATACCAGTGGATCCCGTGGCTTCTCCGGCTGTACCTAAAATATCTCCAGCTCCCGAATAGGCTTGATCCAATTGTTTTCTGACTCCACCTGATCCGAATGCACTAAACAGTCCGACTTTTGTGACGTCTTTCACTTGAGAATTGGCATTCGCAGAATTCTTTGCACCAATTTTGACAGCTCCGCCTTGCTTGATGGAAGTGAATTTTTTTGGTTTGTTTTTCGCATTCGGATTCGGAGCCACTTCAGAGGCTCTTCCCGCTCTTTGATTTTTCTGAGCGGCTGCCACTTCTGCTTCGCCTTTTTTCTTTGCTTCTTGCATTTTATCAGCCGCTTGAACTTTTTCAGGTTCTTTCGGTGGTGGAGGCGTGACTTTTTTCACTTCTTCTTCCGGTGGCTTTTGTTCAATCACTGGAGGAACAGGTTGTGGTTTATTATCAAATACAATTTGTGCCACCCTTGTCAGTTCATCTTCGTCATCTGGTAATTCATCTTGTTGCGAGGTTGAAACAGCTAGGAACATCAGTAGAGAAGCTGCCAGTGCAATGAGAATTCCCATGAGCTCGCCAGAAGAAAGCATCAATGGTGGTATTAACGGAACCACAGTTGTCATAGGAACAAAACGGATGACAAGACGAATGGGACTGTCTTTGAATTGGATGTGCATCACTTCATTTTGTTGAAGTTGAACAGTTGAATTTTGAGAAGTGGGTTGTACTCGTCCAGCTGCCAACAAATCCTTTAAAGTATGCTTTGTATCAGGTGTGATAATTTCAACTTCTGCACTCTGTGGAAATTTAACTTTGGCACCTTGAGCCAGTTCGATCAGTCGATAACCCTTTGGCAACACTCCAACTGGAAGTTGAATGGAATTTTCTAAATCCACATTGACTTGAACAACACCTTTTTTTCGGTAGTGAAATGTTTCAATGATTCGATCTTCCCAGCTGACAAGAACTTCTACCGATCCGCCCTTATGAGGTTTCAAATAGGTTTTTAAATCTGGAATTTGAGAATCAGGAGCGTAGGTTTTTTTCGAATTTTTAATGACTTGATTTGTATTTTTGCGAATTTGAGGTCGATCAGGTGCCCCACCTGAAAGTTCACGCTGAGTTTCCTGAGGCGCTGGTTTTGCTTTCGGCAGCTCTGGTGTCGCCAAAACAACACTTGGTTTCGCAGCTGGGATTTCGGCAGGTTTAGTTGCAGGAATTCCAACGGGAGCAACTGTTGCTACTTTCGGAATTCCAGAGAAGAAAACCACTTTAAATTGTCCAATGGTGATTTCATCATTGGATTGTAGTGGTTCATCTAAAACACGCTGACCGTTTTTGTAGGTTCCGTATTCAGAACCCAAATCACAAATAAAATATCCTTCAGGTCTTAACTCGATCATGCAATGGATGGGTGATACTTGAGGATCATCCAAATCTAATTGAACATCAGCTTGATGTCCTATGACGACTTGTTCTAAGTCATACTGTTTCACTTCTTTAAGCTGATGGCCTTTGAAAACCCTTAATATAATTGGAGATCTCAATTACTACTCCGAATTCGCTGTAAATCTTCTGTTGTTTTTTTCATCTCGGGAATAAAATTTTCTCTGAGCTTAATTAATTTTCCGTAATTGAAATTCTTCTTTTGAAATAAATAAAATAATTCTGGTTTTTGAGTTGAGCCCTCAACTAATTCGTCCTCGTAATTAAGTTTAGCTCGGCGCTCCAGCGTTGGTGACTGGGCCCAGCAATTAAAAAAACTCAATAATATAAAAAGGATCAGCAATCTGTGGCTCACTTTTACCTCAATCCTATTTTAAAACCGATTTGGCCTGATTTTCCAAATTGGAAATTTTTTTTCTGAGGTCTGGTCCTGGACCCAAAAACCTAATCTTGTTAATGACCTCTAGACCTTCGGTCCGTTTTTCCATGTGTTCGATTAATAAAATAGCGTAATTCAAATTCACTTCAATATTTTGTGGTTGCAAACCAACAGCAGCTTTCAATTGTGTAAAAGCCAGTGGATAAATTCCCAGAGCTGTTAATGTGACTCCGTAGTTAGAAAGAGTTTTCCAATCTTTCTGTCCTTTTTCGACAGCAATCTCGTAGGCCACTTGAGCCTTTCGATAGTCTTTACGTTTTAAATACATATATCCAATATTAGAAGCTGCGATCGTGTTGTAGGGATCCACTTTCATGGCCTGCCGGTAAGCAAGAATGGCTTCATCATTTAAGTTTTGCGACTGATAGACAAAGGCTAGATTGGAATGAAGCAATGAGATCTCTGGTTCAATGGATATGGCTTTATTCAACAGAGTCTTTGCCGTTTCGATTTGTCCCTTTTTGAAATAGAAAAGAGCAAGAGCATTCAAAGCTGTCACATTTTGCGGATTACGAAGTAAAATTTCTCTGGCATGGATGGCGATGTTTCGGTCATCTTGCTTTTGAATGGCATCTTGCAACTGCGAGTTGAGTTTATCGTTCGGTGTGGACTTAGAGTCCAAAGCTGCCACAGGAGGTAAAGCCTCTTGAGTCGTTGGACTGGTGGTTGTCATTTCCACCAAGCCCTGTTCACGGGCTGAGGTCACAAGCTTTGGCTTTTCATTGCTTGAAGTCGACGTTTCTTTTTGTTGGCTGCTGCAGCCGCCTAAGAATAAAAGTGCAAGAAGCAAATGACTGACTGACTTCATGGAACACTCCACTTCACAAGCCGAGACTCAAATATTTTTTGATCATTTGAATAGTAAGCCTTGTTGTTGACCTCATTCATCATCTCGAATGACTTATCATACTCAGAATTATAGGCCTCAAGCTCTTGGCCACGCTCCACCGACAACTTAAAACTTTCATAACCTTTTTGCTGGAAGGGCTCTGCCAATTTTTTAATCCCATCTTTGTACATTTCAGTTTCTTGAGCATTCAGACCTTTAGGAAGTGGAGCTCCCGTGATGGCCTTTGCCATATGCAAATTACTGTCTCCTAAATAATAAAGACTGGAAACAATGGCAGAAGAACTGTTCATCTGAACGATATTATTAATTTCTTTATTAATACGATTGAGGAAATCAATTTTGTTTTCTACGGCTTTCTTCTGAGCATTTGGATCTGATGGCAATCGAATGGATTTGTACTCTGCGATGGATTTCTTCAACTCACCCAGCTTCAGGTCTGCGGCAAGCCTAGCTGCCACTGGATTTTTGGTTCTGCGATACAAAGCCTGAATGCGAGATTTGTACTTCTCGGAATCAGCAGATCCATCCCTGTGAAGCTCTGATAAATGGTGGAGAACATCGGCTAGTCTGGAATCATCCACATTTCCAATGGCCAAATATCTTTCGTAATTTTCGATGGCCAGAGCTCTACGGCCCAGTTTTCTCGAGACCTCAGCAATCAAAAAATGAGTTTCTTTTTTATCTGAGTTTCGTTTTGTTAAGTTTAAAAACTCTGAATAGTTTTGGAAAGCTTCACTGAGCCTTCCCATCCCGTCTGCCATCAACGCCACGTTGTAGTGATAGTTGGCAACTAAAGGATCTTTGGGATTGGCTTGAATAGCTAACTTATAGTTTTTAATCGATTCATCATACAGAGATGAGTTCTGATAAAGCTTTGCTAAGAATTGATAAATTTGGGGTGACAAAGATTTTGCTTTTTCAGAATTATTTGAGACTACTTTTTGGTACATGGGAATGGCGCGGGCCACATCACCAGACTTTTCGAAATTGACGGCAGCGTTGAACATGGCCGTCACTGCCAGATCAGATTTTGGGTTTTGCAAAGCAAAAGCCTCAAACTGAATCGCACTTTCTTTAATTTGTCCGTCTTTTTCTAAGTCTTGAGCTTTTTTGAAATTGGCTTTTTCTAAAATATCTCGAATTTCCCCGCCTGCTTTTGAGTCAGCAATTTCGGGAACAAGTAAAAGTTCTTGGCCAGTTTTTTCAAGACCAATATAATCTTTCTTTAGGTTGAAAATATCTAAAATTAAATTCGCAGAAAACTCAGAATATTTTGTTTTTGGATGCTGTTGAACGACCTTTTTAAATAGTTCGTTCGCTTTGTCGAACTGGTTGTGCTGGTAGTAAAGTCTGGCCGTTCGAAAACTCAGTTCAGCTGCTCGCTCACCCTTGGGGAACTTTTGTAAATACCATTCGCTGGCTTTGACAAAACTTTCGCTACTTGAATCAAATGGCACCGGGTTGGTATTGTTTTCGATTCTCTTTAGCAATTCCTGATCTGTAGGCAACGATCTTTCAGCAGCATAGATAATGTTAGATGCAGCCTTGCTGTAGAAGGGGCTTTTCGGTGCATTTTCCACAACCCATCGATATTGATCAGTGGCCTGATCGTATTGCTTCATATCGTAGAGAAGTTCTCCGTAATAAAAATGCATGTCTGAAATCTGATTGGATTTCGAAAACTCTTTTAGATAAAGTTTGTACCCATCAATAGCTGAATTCTGCGAAAAAGAGGCTCTGGAATTCTGTGCTGTTTGATGTTGCTGAAGAATGTAATTTCTGAGTGTGGTTTCACGCAATCGATCTGACTTCTGAATCAAATCTAAGTTTTTTTGGTTTTCATTAAACCAGCTGCTTTCAGTCCCGTAATTTCTGACCCACGCATAAAGCTCATCTTTAAACCTCGACGAGTTTTTTGCGTAGAAGTAATTTTGTACGATCTGATACTGATACTCGAAGGCCTGGGCACTGTTGGGATTTTGCTGAATCAAGTATTTAAAACTCTCTCTGGCAGAATCACTGTTTCCTTTATCAACATAGTAATAGGCTAACTTTTCAATGTAGCTAGAAACATTATCTTGGCCAGTAACACTTCTAAAATAAGCAGGGGCTTCATCGGCTCGTTTATCAGCGGCAAAAAAGACAACCAAGTCACGAAGGGCTTCATTCTCTAATTTTTCCTTATTCACAGTTCTCTTAGTTGCCAATTCATCGCCAGAATCTGATCTGCTATTTCTAATGATGGATTCCAGATACTTCAAAGCTTGATTGTGTTTGCCAATTCGAAATAAACACCAAGCTCCTTTATAAACCGAATAAGTGCTTAAACGATGATTTTTATTTTTAATAAGCGGAGCATATCGATTGTACGCTAAAACCCACTTTTCATTTTCAAAGTAGTACTCTGCTAAAGAAAACTGCGCCTCTCCAACAAAGGAACTTCGTGGATAGGCTTTCAGCAATTTTTCGTAGTAGGCAGCCCCTTTTTCAAGTTGGCCTAACTCAAAATTATTAAATCCCAAAAAGAACAGAGCTTGGGGCACTTTGCTGTCTTTTGGAAAGTCCTTCATAAACCACTCGTAAAGTTGAATGGCTTTTCGATTTAATTCTCGGGCATCTCGAACATCTAAAACAGGGCGCTGCTTGCTTTGCCCTTCATTAAAAATTTTAACTTTCTTATCAAATTCATCCTGTTTACGGGTGTCGATCAGAACTGACTTTTCCACATACAATTCCGCCAATCGTAACCAAAGTTCTCCCCGGTTTTCACTGCTTTTAAATTTCTGAGTCAGCTTATAGAGCTCATCTATTTGTCGATTTAATATTCTTTCGTACTCTGCCAAATCTCCGGTGGCGGCCGATCGCAAAAGCTCACTTGATTTCGGGGGCTTTACATCTTCGAGATTGTATTTCGATACAGATTTGAATCCTAGATTGGAATTGGCATTGGGAATCGAGATCGAATTTTTATTTCCCGATGGATTGATTTTTCCACCACGGCTCTGATCCTGGACTTGAGCTAAAAACTCACCCACTGTTTTTTTCTTTGCATAGGCCATCGGGCCCGCAACACAGATCACAAGTGATAATAGAATTTTCATATCAGGGTCCTCTCACATTTACTCACAACTGGATTTTCCTAAAAACTGATAGTTCCCGATTTCATCAAGCCAATACTCTCCATTAAACGGATAGTATTGATAACCATTTTGAACATAAAACTCTCTCGAACGATTATCATCCACTCGGGCTTCGGGAAGATCAGTGCCTTGGATTCTCTTTTTAACAGTTTCCTTCTGTGCGCTGATCATTTCATACCTTGCAAAGGAAACCTGCTCGTAATAGTCCTTCATTTCAGTTCGCATGTTTGTCATTTGAACTTTAGCAATTTCACCGATGGAAATTTTTGTGTTTTGTGATCGGGTGTTCAAAACTTTCAACGAGTAGCGACCCAGTGATGTGGATTTTAGAGCTGGGTTGTTTTCGATGGCTTTTCTTTCCACATCAACACGCTTCAAGTAATTCAGAGCTCGTCTCACGCTACCTAAATCAGAAATCTCTTCAGCGACCATGTAGGGAATTTTTAAAGGTGAGCGCTCTTCGTTGGGAAGCCTTTCTTGGGATTGCCACTTTTCGATTTCAGAGTAGTACGAAAGTGGATTTGAGTAGCTATTGAGGTAAATTGAAATTTGTGATCTAACAGGTCCATAGGTCTTTTCAAAAAGTGTCAGAACCTTTTCCATTTCTTCATATTTACAAATATACAAGTACACAATGGACCGAAGAATCAAAGACTCTGGGTTGTAATCATCCTCATAAAATGGAGCGTGGATGGATTGAAATTGTGAAAGCACTGAACGGAAGCGAGTGCCTCGAAGCATCGCCCAGGTTTGTTCGTTCAAAGCTTCATGCCACAAAAAATGATCCCGTGGAACTTCGGCATACGCCGCAACAGCCGCATCCCAATCTTTTCTTTGATAATGAGCTCGTGCCACTCCTAAAAGGGCGGCCACACGATTGGTATCTGTGAAGCCTGCCTTTCTTCGAGTGCTGGCCATACTTTGAAAGACTTGAATGGCCTCTGAAGTTTTGTTCAGCTCAAGATAAGCTAAGCCTTTTTGGAATAGGGCTTGGCTGTAGTAGCGGCTGCCAATTCCAATTTGCGAAAATATTCTGATGGCTTCATCAAATCTTTTATTACGCATTTTAATTTCGCCAATGCGAAATTGAACCATGTCCTTGTTATTTTCTGGCACATCATTCACGTCCACTCGGGTCATGGCATAATTGATGAGGGTATCATCACCCAGCTCGTCAGCCACAGTGGCTAATTTGTCGATGGATAGTTTTGTGTATCTCGAATTTTGACTTCGAATCACATCCACAAACTGAAAGGCTGCGATTTGATTAAGACCTAATTCGGTGAGCATTAAACCTAAAATGTACTTGATCTGTGGACGATCACTTTCAAGTTCTGGCCGTCTTGCAAGACTAAAAAGTTGAATGGCAGCGGCCTGATATTGACCCGATTGTGACAATTGAAGAGCTTGAGAAAGTTGTCTGCGAAGCTGGCTATCAGCTTTGGGAGCTACCGCCTTTCGCGCAGGAGCTTTTCGGGCCGTGGGCTTTGCCGAAACTGCTGCCTTTTTAGTTGGTCCCTTTTTCTTTTTTGTTTGGGACCAACCAAAGGATGAAATGACTAATAAAATCAATATTAAATTTTTCATCGGTAAGTGGCCTCCGGAAAGAAGAAACTAAAGCCAGCAGATAAGAACACATTGTTAAATGATCCGTTGGATGTCTGATCGATTTGTTTGGCTTCAAAAAAGTTCCAACTGAGATCCCAACGAAAGGCCATTTTTTTAGACATGGAAAAAATCTGTCCCACACCCAAATGAACAGTGGGCTGACTATTGCCACCTTGAATCTCAGTTCCACCAAAGCCACCAGAAAAATAAGTGTCATAATAAAGAATTTGCTGATCCAGCCAAGTCATCTTCCCGTAAATGGGAGTCCAATTCACATCCACACTGTAATAGCTTTTCGTGTTCACGATGTTTTTCCCAATGGTGTTGTTTTCTTTATCGAGCTCTCGAAGGGCTTCTGACTTACTTGTAGACAAAAACGCATAGCCAAGCTCTACGCCCCAAGCTTCAGTGAAGTTATAAGTGGCTCTCAATGTTCCACCATAAACATTAAACCAAGGATCATTTAAAGTTAAAGTAGGACCCACAAAGATCTGAAGTCTTTCTGTTCTGGGCAAGAATCTTCTTTGAATCACGCTGACTTGTTTGAAATCAGCCAGACGATTGATATCTTCAACGGATCTCACCTCTTGGAGATTTTTTTGAGATTGTGATGGCGACTGAACTGATTTGGCAGTTTCAGATTCAGTTGAATCTCTGACTTCTGCTTCCTCTGAAACAGGCTCACTCTTACGATCGAGTTCCATTTCAATTAAGTTGAGCTCTTCCACATCGCTGTCTTGAGCAAAGGCACTCACGCTTGTCAGAGCTGTGAACAAAACAAATGTCGAAAATAATTTTTTCACAGGCGTCTCCTAAAATAAGTAATTGAAACCAATGTCCAAAGTGTTTGTAAAATGCAGTCGATCTTTGAAAACTCCGTAGCCGGGATCTGTTGCCCCCGTCAGTGCCCCTTTTTTAAAAGGTGTGGGTGCTTGATGAACCAGAAGTCGCAAATCTGTTCGCAGACTCCATTGCTTTGTTAAATAAAATTTATATCCCGCCCCTGCTGACAAACTGGGATAGGTTTTATTATTTTCATACTGGGTCAGTCCAAAACCAAGGAGGCCTTGCAAGTGCATGTTCACAGAGGTGATTTTTGAAAGACTCATTTTTCCATAAAACAATTTTTTATTGTAATCTAGGTAAACGGAATAAAGCGGCTTCGGTGCACGATTGAAATCAAGGCCAAATCCAGGCTTTGCAAGCTGAGTAGCATACGTGGAAAGACCTGTGCTGTGAGCGTAAAAGAGGGCGCCCCAAGCCGTGTCCTCGTTGGTATGATAGTAACCTGCCAAACCAATTCGACTGGTATCAAAAATGGGTTCTGTCATCAGCCATCCGTAATGAAGACCTATTTCAAATTTTTTGCGAGTGACCACATTTCGCAAACGGACCATTCCTGGTTTTTCAAACACAGGCAAAACAGTTTCTTTTGCAAGCTCATCTTCAGGCAGTTCAATGCTAGGCGCCGCATAAATAGGTATTGAGAATAACAACGAAATTATAAACGGTAGGATAAGAAGATTTTTTGCCATTCTCTCATTCTGAGAACACATCTGGCGCAAGTCATCCCTTGGCTGGACTTAAGACTTTACTGAGCTTTCAAATATTTAATGTAGGCTAGACCAAAGCACAGGAACCAGGACTTACTACCTTACTTTTGCAGCAAACAAATCATGAAAGATCACAATGCCCACTGGTTTTTTTGGATTTTCAGAAGCAGAGCTTAAAACAAAAAGTGATTGAATTTTCATTTGCTCCATCAAGAACAATGCTTTTTCAGCTAATTCATTCTGATCAATTGTTTTAGGATTTCGATTCATGAGATCCGTCGCCACACCACTTAAAGGATCTGCTGATTTTTCTAAACGTCTTCGAATGTCCCCGTCCGTAATGATACCGATCAATTCTTTTTTATCATTTACAACACCAGCTGTTCCTCGCACATCTTTATGGGTCATAATGGCAACAATTTCTTTCACAGTCGTAGTTTCAGAAACCAAAGGCAATGCATCACCTTTGTGCATGATATCTGCAATTCTAACAAGCTTCGCTCCCAAACTTCCGCCGGGGTGAATCTCTGCAAAGTCCTCTGACTTAAATCCCTTTTCTTGAAGCACACACATCGCTAGTGCATCTCCCAAGGCCAAAGTGGCAGTGCTACTGGCAGTGGGTGCCAAATTATGCGGACAAGCTTCTTTCAATACTGAAATATCTAAAAAAACCTGTGAGGCTTTTGCCAAAGTTGATTCTGGTTTACCCGTCATCGCAATCAAGCTGATATTCTTTCGAGCGATGAAATTTAAAACAGTCATCAACTCTCGGCTTTCACCGCCGTAAGAAATGGCAATGACCACATCATTTTGGGAGATAATGCCTAAATCCCCATGGGCACTTTCTGCAGGATGCAAGTAAACGGCAGATGTTCCTGTGGATGAAAATGTGCTGGCCAGTTTTCTTGCGATATGACCCGATTTACCAATGCCAGTGATGATCAATTTTCCTTTGATCCCAGTGATTAATTTGACAGCCTGAAAAAAGGATTCATTGATTCGACTTTTTAAATTCAAAATCGCATCGGACTCAATCTGAAGAACGTCATAGGCTCTATTTTTAATTAATTCACTCATACAACATCTACCTTAGTTTTTTGAAAATGATGTGGGCATCATTTCTTTCTTGCGATTTTTTCCTTCAAACAATCCTTGCTCGAGGGCTGCTTTGCGATTCAATGAGGCCTTCACGAACTGACTAAATAAAGGATGGGGTGCCAGCGGCTTTGATTTAAATTCAGGGTGAAATTGAACACCGATAAACCAAGGGTGATCAGGAAGTTCAACAATTTCCACTAAATTTCGATCGGTATTTTTACCAGAGGCCATCATGCCATTTTTTTCAAAAAGATCTAGGAATCGATTATTGAACTCGTAGCGATGTCTGTGCCGCTCAAAGATTTGAGTGGTTTTGTAAACAGCAAAAGCCCTTGATCCCTTTTGGAGTTGGCAGGAATAAGATCCCAAGCGCATGGTGCCACCTTTTTTATCCAGGTCCCTTTGCTCTTCCATAAAGTCTATTACAAAACTGTGTCTGGCTTCTTTTTCTACAAATTCACGGCTCGTGGCATTTTTAATTCCGCAAACATTTCTGGCAAATTCTATGGCAGCGAGCTGCATTCCAAAACAAATTCCAAAAAATGGGATTTGTTTTTCACGTGCATATTTGATCGCTAGCATTTTGCCTTCAACACCTCTTGTACCAAATCCACCGGGAACTAAAATTCCGTGAACGCCTGATAAAGCTTGCACATAGGTTTTTTCGGATAGTTTTTCAGAATCCACATACACAATTTCTACTTTTGAGTTGTGATGAAGCCCCCCATGAACGATGGATTCATGCAAAGATTTGTAGGACTCTTTCAGATCCACGTATTTTCCTACGACTCCAATGCGAACCACATTTTGTGAGGTCTTTAAAACTTTCACAATATTTTGCCAGCCGGTCAGACTGGATTTAATTGATTTCAGATTTAAAAATTCAACAAGGCCCGCATCCAATTTTTCCTTGTGCAATGCTAACGGCACTTCATAAATCGTTGAAGAATCCTGAGCTGCAATCACTCGCTCGACAGGCACAGAGCAAAAAAGAGCAATTTTTTTCTTCAAAGATTCGTCCATGGCTTTTTCACTTCGACAAACAAGGAAATCAGCCTGAAGTCCGATTTCGCGCAATTCTTTTACCGAGTGCTGAGTGGGTTTCGATTTGAGCTCGCCTGCGGCCGCAATGTACGGAACATAGGTCACATGCACAAGAGCGCTGTTCTGTGGTCCCACTTCGTTTCTCATTTGTCTGATGGCCTCTAAAAAAGGTTGACCTTCGATGTCACCCACTGTGCCGCCAATTTCAACGATGATCACTTCACAACCCTGGGCCCGGCCGTAGATTCGATTTTTGATTTCATCGGTGATATGAGGAATCACTTGAACAGTGCCCCCCAAGTAATCCCCTTTTCGTTCACGGGAAATCACAGTGTCATAAATTTGTCCCGCAGAAACAGAATTTGATCTTTTCATAACGGCAGATGTGAATCTTTCGTAATGACCTAAATCAAGATCTGTTTCAGCTCCGTCATCAGTGACATAAACTTCACCGTGCTGAAAAGGTGACATCGTTCCTGGATCCACATTTAAGTAGGGATCACATTTCATGATGTCCACTTTAAGACCTTGTGATTCTAACAGAGCACCCAGGCTTGCGGCCGTTAATCCTTTACCAATTGAGCTGACCACGCCTCCTGTGACAAAAATAAATTTTTGCTGAAGTGGTTTTCGGGTGCTTTTTTTTGTTGAGATCACAGGTTTTGCCGTTTGCTTTTTTGATTTCATAAAAACCTCTCAACTTTTTGAATGTCTTCCGGCACATCCACGCCTTGGATGGCACCTTCAACAGGAATCACTTGAATTTGGAAACCCGCATCTAACGCTCGCAATTGCTCAAGACTTTCTGAAAGCTCAAGGCCCGATGGCGGAAGCTTGCAGAATTTTTCAAGGGCATGAAAGCGAAAAGCGTAAAGACCGATATGCTTAAGACTGATGGGACTTTGATTATTATTTTGAACTCTTGAATGGGGAATCGGATAGCGACTAAAATACAAAGCTCGGCCCAATTGATTCATCACCACTTTAACAGAGTTCATATTTTCTAATTCTGACCAATCCATGGGGTGGGCAAGCGTTGCCATTTCAACTTCAGGATGATCTTTCAAAGATTGAATCAGTTTTGAAATCCACTGCTGAGGAATCAGGGGCTCGTCACCTTGAATATTAACGACGATATCATTGGGACTTGGTATTTGATTTTGCTTTGTGAGAGCTTGGTAAACGCGATCCGTGCCGGATGGCAATTCAGAATCTGTCATGACAAATTGAACAGAATTCTTCTGGCAAAGTTCTGCAATTTTCAAATCATCAGTGGCTACTAAAACCTGATGAACATCTGAAACTTTTTGAACTCGGTCAATGACCCATTTTAAAAGTGGTTGTCCTTTGATTAAAACCAGCGGCTTACCTGGAAACCGAGTGGAGCCAATTCGTGCAGGAATAACCAAATGGGTTTTTACTTCCAAGACTCAACCCACTTTTTATAAATATGATCTTCGATATCTTGAACACCGGATTTTTTTAAATTTGATATTGGAAATACCGCTGACAGGCCAGTCATTTTAGTGACCTTCTTTGCTTTTGTGAAGGCTGCTGATCTTGAAATTTTATCTGTTTTAGTCAAAGCCACGGCCATAGGTATGCCCGCTTTTTCTAAATACATTTTGAGGAGCTCTTCCTCTTCTGTCCATTCCCTACGGATGTCCATGACCAGAATCAGACCTTTTAATTGTTCACGCTTTTGAATGTAAACTTCCACCATGTTTTCCCAGGACTTTTGCTCGTCACCGGATCTTTTGGCGTAACCGTATCCCGGCATATCCACCAGAATGTATTTTTCTCGGACATTGAAAAAACTGAGAAGTCTTGTTTTACCTGGAGTCGAGCTGACGTTTGCAATTTTTGCATCAGATATCTGATTGATCAGTGAGGACTTTCCTGCGTTGGATCTTCCAGCAAAGGCCACTTCAGGTAGTGAGGTATTGGGATAGTCTTCGGGAAAAACACAGGACTTAATATACTCAACTTTTAATGGCATATCTGAACCTAGCAGAGCTTGAATCAAGTCTCAATTCTTAGAACAGAGACCCAGAGCATCAATTGGAACCTGCAAACCTTCCAGACATTTCAAGCACTTAAACCCATCCGAACTTCGGCCGTTTTCTTGAAATGATCTCCATCATCAAATCAAGGCTGGGAGGCTTTTACATGAATCTTTTTTTAAAACCAATGAACTCGGAACTGCAAAACATTCCCTTAGGCGAATACACCACTTTTGGAAGTGCCTATGACTGTAGTTTTCAGCTGAAAAACGACAGGCTTTCAGAGCGTCATGCTCGAATTGAGAAAAAGGATCAATCCTACATTCTTCGAGACCTCAGATCCGCTGAGGGCACATTTTTAAATGAGGCCCGAATCATTGAGGCTCAAATTCAAGAAGGCGACCTATTGCAGATGGGCCCCTTCGAGTTCAAAGTTTGCACAGACGACGTTCTTCCAAAATCCAAGCTCACAAGTAAAAATGAAAACTGGAACATGCATCTGCAAAGCTTGGGTCGAATTGCAAAAACTCATTTCCCAGTCCTGCTGCTGGGGCCTTCTGGAACCGGAAAAGATATTTTAGCTCAAGAAATTCATCGCTGCAGTCCAAGAGCAAACGCAGAATTCGTCAGTGTGAATTGCTCAGCACTCACCGAGACCTTGGTGGAAAGTGAATTATTCGGTCACCTCAAAGGCAGCTTCACTGGGGCTATCTCCGATCGAAAAGGAGCTTTTGAAACAGCTCGTGGTGGTACTTTGTTTTTAGATGAAATCGGCGATCTGCCTTACGCTTTACAAGCCAAACTCTTAAGGGCTTTGGAAAACAACGAGATCAGACCTGTCGGTAGCGATCGAACAGTTAAAACTGATGTTCGAATCATTGCAGCCACCCATCAAAACCTGAACGAAAAAATTCAACTTGGTCATTTCCGAAGTGATTTATTCTTCAGGTTGAATGTGATTCAAATTATGCCCCCCGCAATGAAAGATCGAATGGAGGACTTTGAAGAGATCCTCATGAGTTTCGCAAAATCCTTTCGAGTTCGCTTTTCAGTGCCTGCCATCACAAGACTGAAACGTTGTGAATGGCCGGGAAACATTCGCGAAATTAAAAATCTTGTGGCTCGGGCCAAAGCCATATTTCCCGATGACTACATTCAAATCGAGCAAGTGGAACATCTGCTGGGTCAAAATCAAATTCCAGGCATGGGGACAATGTCTGCTCAAGCTATGACTAACAGTCAGCTACCGGTCATCAAAGAACTTGAAAAACAAATGATTATTAAAAGACTTGCTGCCAACAAAGGAAACCAACGACTGACGGCGCATGATTTGGGAATGCCGAAAAGCACTTTGCATGACAGACTTAAACTTTTTGAGATCGATGTTCAGACCTATAAAATTTAAACTTTTAAATCAGCGTTTAAAGATCACACCGACAACATAAACAAATCTAACTTTACCCAAGGTCAATATTTGATTCACTCGAGTTTTGACCTTGTCTTCGACTAACATTCGACCTTCGGGGCCAGAAAGTTCATCATAGGTGAGCTCTTCCAGACTTCGTTGAACGCCGTCGATCACTTCCCCTTCACGATCTTTAATTTCAACTAAGGCTTCACGAGAATTGGCCTCTAAGCTCAATTCGTAGGCCACCATGGGGTTGGGACCTGAGTTTTCGGAGGGCTGTAAATTAATGACCATTTTTCGCAGACTAAAAATATTTTTAGGAATTTTGAGGTTATTATAAAAACCTTCGCGCATTTGATCTTCTTGAGCGTTCCAAACATGATCAGCCACACTTAAAAGTGAAGGAATAAACAGCTCACTTTTATAAGTTAAGGCCTTTTTAAAAAAAGCCAAATAAACAAATGCGGGAATTGCGAACACAACCAAGATTAGTGAAGTAAACAGCAGCTTGTCTTTTTTGGTCCATTTTTTAGTGCGCTCTTGAGTCTGCGCCTTTTTCTGCTTTAAAACCTGAAAAGCTTTTTTGCTACCTTCCAAGGCTTGGAAAAACAATTCCGTGGCTTTCGCTTGAAGCCAGCGAAGAAAAAGTCGGGACTTAAATTTAAACTGTTCCCACTTTTCATTCTTGCCTTTTTTTGGATCTCCAGCCGCATCGTCAATCTGATGGAGCACCATCTTTTGACTGTTCAGTTCCGTGCTTGATTTTATAGTTTCAAGCTTTGCTAAAGCCTCGGGGTCATTTTCCTGAATAATCCGATCTAAATCCTCAAGACTCATCAAGCCTTTTTCGACTTGAAACGGCTCGACTTTAGATGGGGTACTTTTATCTGTTGGATCACTCATTGTTATTATCATAAAAACAGGACTGTCCAGTCTTCAAGACTTAAATGAAAATGAAGGGATGAAGACTCGACTCATTTACATATTTTTATCTGTGACCTGGTTATTTTTGCTTTCAAGCTGTGCATTCGTAAGCAAAAAGCTTGAAAACAGACAATCTCAGCAACAAAATCCATCTTCTGCGACGAATGATGCCTACGTATCACCGGATGATGACCCCATTGTCATCCAGATACGAAGTTTTGAAAAACAACTCTCTAATAAGCGAGAGAAAGAACACTACTCAAAATTGCTGCCTTGGTTCAAAAATGATCAAGAAAGATTAGACTACCTCACCATTCCTACCATCGCAGAAAAACAAAAATGGGCTTTGGATAACAAGGTTTGGAACCGGGCCCTTGCCCCCAGCGAAGAAATGAAAACCATGCTTGTCACAAGTGATATCGCCATCGGCATGCCCATGGATTTTGTGATCAAATCCTGGGGCGAGCCTGCATCGAAAGAGATTTCCGGTAATCCTTTATTTAAAAACGAAAAGTGGAAGTACGTCAGATCCATTTCCACCCGCGATGGTTATAAGCAAGAGCGCCGCCGAGTTTACTTCGAAGGCGGCCGTGTCGTGGGCTGGGAAACTGAGTAATTGGATCTATGAACTTTTTTAAACTTTTTTTCTACATATTTGTTCAAACTCTTTCATTCCTCTTTTTCATTTTAATTATGGTGCTATTTCAAAGGGCCGTCGACTTCATTCCTGCAGACAAATTATATCTTGCGTTTTATATACTACCCTTTGTCATTGCCCCCGTATTTGTTGTTCCCGTAGGTTCTGCAATTTACGTTTATAAGAAGAATAGCGAACTGATCCTAAAAGGCTATGACACCCTTCTTCCCAGCTTTATGTGGTCCGGCCTAAGCCTTTTCTTTTGGTACCCCGGCTTTGGGATTTATCTGTTTTTGAAAAAGTATAGATTTTCAGTACCACCTAACTCAGAAAAATCGTTCGTATGATAGCGCTACTCGTTATGCTACTAAAAGAATTGCTGGTATTTTCCGTGATTCTTGTCAGCACGATTTGGGTTTACAAAAATTCTAAAAAAGAAAACTATAAGTACCCAGGGCTTTGGGCATCAGCAGTTTTAATATTTTGGATTCCTACATTTCCAATTTACATACTAAAAAGACTGATCGATAGAACAAGTTTAAGTCGAGCCTACAAAACAACATTTTCCATAACTGTTATTTTACTGGGCATAACAACGACAGGATACAGGATTTCAAAAAATCAAGACACAAGCTTGAGGGATTTGATTCAACCCAAGCCCAGTGAAGACTCTCAATTTTCATCCACTCATCATGAACTTTCCCTGAAGGCCTACCAAATGTTGCTCAAATCTGATGGAAAGTCCGAAGACAGTGCCTTGAAAGAAGTTAGAAATGAGATATTTTTAAATGCTAAAAATAGCATCACTTCCAGTCTCTCAAAGCCGTTTGAGAAGTTCAGGTATAATATGATGATTGAACACCTCTCATTTATTTTAAGTTGGTGTGCCGAAAAGCAAAATTCTGCCAAGTGTGGGGGAGATGATTACCTACTCGACGCTTACACTTTTTTAGAAAAGAACTTTAGAAATGAGAGCGAAGAGAAATTTGAAAAGTTCATTTCCTTGCAAATCCAGTTTGCTCGTTACTACAGACAAACTGAGCGCTCAGATCAAGCAGCACTCATTTTAAAAAATGCACATGAAAAATCGGCAGGTTCATCTTGTAGTCGAAGCCATTTAAACACATTAGATAAAATCATCTACTCACTGAGCCTGAGCCCTAAAAGCTCTGAAATGTCGATGTATGAAAAAATCCGAGAAGGCTGTGAGGACCAAGTCGATTTGCAAAAAAAGAAGCAAGAGATGTGACCTGTCTATTTCACCATCCAAGATGATTTAATTTTTTCCTTTGAAACTGAGACTGCCATCCAATCATCAACAAATGGGGCATCACAATCACAACTGACATCTTTGTGAAAAGAAAGTGAATCCCGAACGATTCGAGTTTTGAAGCCGGTCTTCGTCTTCAGAACTGCCACAAACTGATTTCTCGTGCGACCTAGTTCGATTGTATCTAAAACTTTCTTTCTTTGAATCTCGATTAAAACAGCCGAGACCACATCAAGGCCGGGGCGACCCGATGATTTCAAAAACAAAAGAGCTCGATCACTATCAATTTCGTAAGCTGCAAAGGCATTTGATTTTTTTGAACCCTCACAAATGGAAGGTTGGGTTTTAGAAATGTGATCGGTGTAGAAAAACCAGTTGGGTTTTAAACCAAGCTCGGTGGTTTCACTGCCAGAGTTAAGATAGACTTTCATATCATCTTCTGAACAATCATTTGATGGTGATTTGAAATTGAGAGAGAAACTTTTACCAGCTAACTTGCATTGCAAATCAAAGGAACATGGGTCTTGAGTGCCAGCAAAGGTCATCCCATAAAAAAACAAAGCCTGAATTAAAATCATCATTTTGTATTCACTTTCAGTGGCACCTTGAGCTGTGCCACGTTTTCCATAATTGAAATCACTTGGGGTTGATATTTTAAAATATTTTCTGGTGTGTCTTCAAACACTAATTCATCATGTACTTGCAACAACATCGGTAGCGGACAATTTTGATCCAATTCGATCATCGCTTTTTTCACAAGATCGGCAGCTGTTCCTTGAATAGGCGCATTGATGGCAGCTCGCTCACCAAATTTCTTCACCATGGCATTTTTGTTCGAGAGCTCATCCAGATATCTTCTTCGACCAAACAAAGTGGTCACAAATCCATCTTCGTGAGCTTTTTTAATCGTGTCTTGAATATACGTTTGGATACCTTGAAACTTTTCAAAGTATCTTTTGATAATGCCTTGAGCTTCACTTCGTGAAATCCCCAACTGATCGGCTAAACCAAAAGCCCCTTGTCCGTAGGCGATGCCGAAGTTCACAGCTTTCGCGACTCGTCTGTGATCAGGCGTGACGTCTTTCAGACTGACTCCAAACACTTCACTGGCTGTGGCCGTGTGAATATCCAAGTCATCTTTGAAAGCACGAATCAGACCTGGGTCTTCAGAGATATGAGCGAGCACCCGAAGTTCAATTTGCGAATAATCCACACTGAGTAGTGCTTTGCCCTTTTCTGCGATAAAGGCTTCTCGGACTCGTGCTCCCCGCTCGGTTCTGATGGGAATATTTTGTAAATTGGGCTGTGTGCTTGAAAGCCTTCCGGTGGTGGTCAGAGCTTGATTGAAGTGCGTGTGCACGCGATCAGATTTTGGATCTGCCAGCAGTGGCAACGCATCTACGTATGTGGATTTTAACTTTGATAGCTCTCGGAATTCTAAAACATGTTTTGCGATAGGGTGATCAAGTTCTTGCAAAACATCGGTGTCAGTTGAATACCCGGTTTTTGTTTTTTTGGCTGCTGGTAATTTTAACTTTTCAAAGAGAATCACACCCAATTGCTTGGGGCTTGCCACATTAAAGTGTTCACCTGCAAGGCTTAAAATTTCTTTTTCCTCTTTTCGAATTTGGATCTCGAGCTCTTCGCTGAAATTTTTCAAAAATGAAATATCAATTTTAATTCCTCGAGTTTCCATTCGAAGTAAAATGGGAGCTACGGGCTCGTCTAAAGTTTTTAAGACTTCTAAACTTTTTGTCTCTTTGAGTTTTTCTTCTAAAACCGTTTTCAATTGAATCTGGGCTTGTAAACATTGCTCGGGAGACGACAACTCAGAGAATTCTGAATTCAGAAAATGTTTATACACGTCTGCAAAATCAGAACAATCTTTTGATCTTAAAACATAAGCTGCCAGCATGGAATCCCAACCCAATTGGGGATTAAACGCCTTCAGTTCTCGCCACAAACTTTTCAGATCGAAACCGAACCACTGCAATTTTTTACTTTCAAACAAGGGCTGAAGCTTATCCAGATCCCCGAAGACTGCCCAAATTGTTTTTTCGTCAGAGAAAAACAATCCTTGAGGCTGGCGCCAGAGCCAAATTTTTTCTAAGCCTTGTACAGATAGAAGAAAATCATCCACATCCACGGACTTGACTGTATACAAACTGGGAACAAATTTTTCTGTGCTGTTTTCTACCGCTGGAGCATCAGTTGCTGGCGTTTGAATGTCGTCCCCCAACAAACTTTTCTCGAAGCTCTTAAAATTGAGCTCTTGAAGCAGCTCTCGAAGATCATCACGCTTGAATCCTTGCAGTCGATAGTTTTGAAAATCCTGGCTGATGGGAACATGCTGATCGATGGTGACTAATTTCTTTGATAAAAAGGCCATGTCCTTGTTATTTTTTAATTTTTCCTGGGCCCCAGCGGGCTTCACCTGCTCGATATTTTCATAAATCTTTTCTAAGGACCCAAATTCTGAAATTAATTTTTGTGCGCCCTTAGGGCCAAGACCTGCGACACCAGGAATATTGTCTGAGGTATCACCAACGATGGCCAAGTAATCGCGAAATTGAGTGGGCTTCACTCCCCACTTTTCAAAAACGCCAAGCTCATCCATTTTGGATTCTTTCATGGTGTCAAACATGATGACACCGTTTTGCACAAGCTGTGCAAAATCCTTATCACCACTCACGATCACCACTTGCGCTTGATTCTCGACCCCGATTCGGGTCAGAGTTCCGATCAAGTCATCGGCTTCAAATTTATCTACTTCTAAAGTTGGAATCCCTAAAAGCTCGACGAGCTTTTTCATGTAGGGAATTTGTAAGACCAAATCATCTGGCATATCAGATCTGTTCGCTTTGTATTCAGGGTAAATTTCTTTGCGAAATGACGGCTCTTTGCGGTCATAGCAAACAACCGCATATTCAGGTTTTTCAGTTTTCAAAAGCTTGATGAGCATCGAGAGCAAACCGTAAACGGCGTTCACTGGTTTACCGTCGGGAGTGCTGAGGGGTCTGATGGCATAAAAGGCGCGAAAGAAAAGAGAGCTTACATCGATCAGATAAATCTTTTTCATGGGCCGAGGGTAGCAGTGATTACCTGACTTTGTTAAGCTCGACCTGTCCTAGATGCTCTTGATCACAAAGGTTTTCTGCAGCTGGCAGACATTGAATTTCGTCACCACAAAGATCCGCTTGGTGAGCGATCAGTTCAAGCTTATGAACCACATCGGATTCTGCAGACTGAGATCCGAGTTCTAAAGCTTCAACAAGTTGTGGTTCACAGGAGAGTCTTCTTGCGAGATCCGATTGAGTCCATCCAAGTCGAAGTCTGAGAAGTCGGATTTGATCTTGTTTCCAGTGATGCTTCAGTTCATCCATTTTTAAACCACACCTTTTGTAAATAGCTGATTTTTCTACAACTATCAGCTGTTTCTAGAGTCTCAAGACTAGTCTAATAACCGACAAATCTCAAGACCAAGCCTTGTTTTCAGCAAAAATGACATGCGGTGTGTTTATTGTGTCGGAAAAACAAAGAGCAGATCATTTTCTTCTACTAGATCCAATCGGTCCAGGGCCTCTCGCTCAATAAAAGCGGGCTCGCGGGCCTGGGCGACAAGCAGCTTTAATCTTTTGATATCACTGATATTTTCAGTCATTTCACTATTGAGTCGGTCCATATCCCGGTGCAATCCCCAAAGCCGAATGGGGGTTCCATTGAGGGCCATGGTCACAACAAAAAAAGCAGCTGAGTAAACAAAAACTTGATAAGGATTATCTAAGGATCTACGGACTTTTAAAGCCAACTTTTTTACTGACAGCATCCTCAAAGTTTAAACCAAACTCGGTCCATGAAGAAGTCCGGCTGGACCAGATAATGACTTCCCTAAAACACGAAACATTGTCAGAATTACTTGATATGTCCTCACTCCATTTTCACAAAGTTTTAATCGTAGATGATTTTCAATCCATGAGAAAAATCATCATGGAAGCCATACAAGAATTGGGAATTACCGAAGTGGTAGAAGCCAATGATGGCCATGAAGCCCTAGAAAAAGTCAGACAATGTCTGGATAAAAAACAGCTTTTTGATTTAATTCTGTGTGATCAAAATATGCCAAAGATTTCAGGCTTGGATTTTTTGAAAGCCCTCAGGGCCACTCCAGAAACTTCAAAGATTCCGTTTATTATGATCACAGCTGAATCAGATCGTGAAGACGTCATCGAGGCCCTGGCTGCCGGAGCCAACGATTACATCGTCAAACCCCTGAGCCCCGATACCATCAGAAGAAAAATTATCAATTTAAAAAAACTCTAAAATTTAAAATGCGCCCTTGTCCCAGTAATGAGCAAGACCACCCAAGTCTTCTTCAATTCTCAAAAGCTGGTTGTATTTTGCTGTCCTATCTGTGCGACACAGGCTGCCCGTTTTTATCTGCTGACAACCCATGGCCACAGCAAGATCCGCAATGGTCGTGTCTTCAGTTTCACCACTTCGATGAGACATCACAGTGTTAAATCCTGAGCGTTGCGCAAGGCTCACTGCTTCGAAAGTTTCAGTCAGAGTTCCAATTTGATTTACTTTTACAAGCAAAGCGTTTGCCGCTTTACGATCAATGCCCGTTTTCAATCTTTTTGGATTCGTTACAAACAAATCATCGCCAACGATTTGTAATTCAGAACCAAGCTTGGAGGTCATCTTCACCCAAGAGTCCCAATCATCTTCAGCAAAACCATCTTCGATGGATACGAAAGGATATTTTTCAGACCACTTTTGATAAACTTCTAACAAACCCTCTGGCTTGAGGTCTTTGCCGTCCCAACGGTAATGTCCGTCTTTGTAAAGCTCCGTGGCCGCCACATCCAAAGCTAAGAACACGTTTTGTCCGGGCTCGTAGCCGGCTTGGGTGATCGCTTCCATCAGCAAATCAAGGGCCTCTTGATTGTTTGATAGTTTAGGAGCAAAGCCACCTTCGTCACCTACGGCCGTTGAAAGACCTTTTTTGCCAAGAATTTTTTTGAGTGTGTGAAAAATTTCGGCGCCGGCTCGTAAAGATTCTCGGAAAGAATTTTGAACAACCGGAACCACCATAAACTCTTGAACGTCTAATCCGTTATTCGCGTGAGCTCCGCCGTTCAAAACATTCATCAATGGCACTGGTAATTTGCAAGCCTGAGAACCACCCACATAACGATAAAGCGGTTGACCAGTTGTTGCCGCTCCGGCTTTTGCAATTGCAAGTGACACGCCTAAAATGGCGTTTGCGCCCAGAACAGTTTTATTTTCAGTGCCGTCGATGTCGCGTAAAAGTTTGTCGACAAAGACTTGATCTGTACAATTCACACCCACAATTTCAGGGGCAATTTTTGAGTGAACATTTTCGATGGCTTTTAAAACGCCTTTACCTAAATATCTTTTATTGTCTCCGTCACGAAGCTCGCAAGCTTCGTGGGCTCCGGTGGAAGCACCCGATGGAACAGCAGCTCTTGCGATCACTCCACTTTTTGTCTTCACTTCAACTTCGACTGTGGGATTTCCACGGCTATCCAAAATTTCGCGAGCGATCACTTGAGTCACTTCAGACATTTTTATGCTCCTTGAGTCGGGGGAATTGATTTCGTTTCTTGAGTTTCATTTTGTGAGACTGAGTTTTTGTGAGGTGCTTGGATTTGGCGAAGCATCTCGACACTTTCTGCGATGGTTCTTGGATAATGGGCTTTCACGTAATCCCAATCCATTCTGCGCATGGCTTCTTTCACAGAAGGGCTGGTCTTTGCATCCACCAAAATCATGGTGATCAGTTGTTGCGCCCGCACAAGATAATCATGAAGTCTTGCAATGTTTTGTCCCAGTTTGTGGCCGGGAACCAAAGGATCCGCAGACAAAGTTTCAAAATGTGGCAATGATGGCGCACGAGTCATCAAAGTTTGTGAAGACTGATTAAACAAAAGAAGCTCTTCATTTTTTTTCTGAAGCTCTCGGTTTTTTTCTTCTAGATCCCGCTGGCTGGTTTGAAGTTCTTCCACCACTTTTTGTAAAAGCTGCGGAGAAATTTGGCGGCCCACATCTTCTTTAAAAAGTTCACCGGTTTTAATCGGCCATTTTAATTCCAGAGTGATATTGTTCCACTGACATTGTCCCAAGCCTTGTCCCATGTATGTCGGGAGTGCTTCGAAGGAAGCACGAATGTATTCTGTGACATGGGGATATTGATCACTTGGCAAGGGCCAATCAAATTTAATTCCGTCTTCATTTCGGATGACATTTTCCAATGGTGGTTCGGGAGAAACAAAATAGCTCATGAATCTTTGAGGCTGTACAAAAATCTCTTGGGTTTTTGTCATCATCCGAAGGACGCTGTCCAGAACTCCCCAAGAATGAAGCTGGGCTTGACGATGCCCGACCTTTGTTAAAATTTCGCCATCGGTGGATTTAAAATGCACTGCCACTTTTTCTAAAAAGAATTCCATCTCGGGTGCTGCGATCCAACCCGAAGGATCCCGCATCAGCTCGAAACGAGAACCCAGCACACTCATCAGAGTGGTCAGATCCGCACCTTGATCATCAAGATAGGTCAAAACTGAATGAGAGATTTTAGAGCTTAAATACACGTAACACTTATTGAACCAAAACAACTGCTGAGGCAAGGGAACACGGTTAAGATTTGATTTTTACAGCGCTGCTGACGCTAGGCGACCTGCTGAAATTTTGAGCGCGGGAAAGGAAGATTGTTGTCTTCGATCTCAGACATAAAACTCGGGAGATTTCCCGCAGGCAAAAGTTTACCGTCCAATGTTCCGTCTGGCTTACGAATCAATCTTGAGAGAGCAAACAAGGGAACAACTTGGTAGGTCCCATCAGGATTATGACCCAAAACTTCGCTAATAGCTGCGACGCGTCTTGAGCCATCTGAGTACCTGGAAATCTGAATAATGATGTCAATGGCAGAGGCCACTTGAGAGATCAGAGCTTTTTCGCTGATTTTGGCGTCTCCACCCTGAGCTAGAGCTTCAAGTCTAATGATGGCATCTTCGGGAGAATTCGCATGCACAGTTCCTAAACACCCTTTGTGACCCGTGTTCATGGCATTAATCAATTCCATGGCTTCAGAGGATCGGACTTCTCCGACGATAATTCGGTCAGGACGTAAACGAAGAGATGATTTCACAAGATCCCGAATGCTGACTTCACCTTTTCCTTGGGCATCAGCCATACGCGTTTCGAAAAACACGACGTGATCGTAGTCCACTTTA
>CAZPBD010000009.1:0-53512 GCA_964584655.1 uncultured Pseudobdellovibrionaceae bacterium
TGCAGAGGCGGGCCTTCTGCCAAAAACAACAAAAGCGCCTGCTTTGATTTCAAAACCTGGAGAAACTTTAAACACCCACGGTGGAGTTTCGGGTTTGAGCACAGATGCACCAGCCATGGAAACAGTTCTTGGTGGCCAGATTGTGGATGCATTTCACCTGTCAAAGCTGGGATATCTGTTGATGGCTGAACATACAGTCGAGCAGTATCTAAAAGATTGGTTGAAGTAATTTATTTTTTTGGTGGCCAAGGAATCAGCAAAGAAGTGGTTTTTTTGTAATCTTCAAAACCACTTCTGGACTGCATGTTTTTTTCTAACAATGGAATGCCCGAAACTTTCACAAGAAAAAAAGTGATCATCAAGGGGCCAATGATTGTGAAGAAGCCCCCTTCCAAAGGAAGGGCGAGTAAAAACAAAGCCCACCACTGCACAATTTCTCCGAAATAATTGGGATGCCGAGACCAACCCCATAAGCCCGTTCTGATCAACTGTCCACGATTGGCTGGATTCTTTTTAAATTTTGTTAGTTGGTAATCACTGAGTGATTCAATCACAAATCCCACAGCCCAAACCGCAGCTGCCGCCAAGCTAAAACCTGTCAGTGACTTTTGCGAGCTTGCGATAATCCAAAGCACAGGGCTGACATTGACGATCATCAAAATCCCTTGAAGGACAAAGACTTTCAAGTAGCTCTGAATCATCCATGAATCTTTCCAATCTGCTCGCATTTTTTGGTACCGAATATCTTCCTGATCATGGCTGAGAGTTCGAATGCCAAGATGAAAAAACAGCCTGAGCGACCAAAAAGCCAAAAGTGCCATTGCCAGTCCATCTAAATTTGTGAATTGAAACTGAGGATTGAGCCACCAGGAAAAAATCAGTCCTCCGAGGCTGGCGAAAAGCATCCCAGGTCCCCAAATCACATCAGCAAAATCATTTCTTTTAAATTTCACTGCGAGGATAAAAACAAGATGGATCAGAACACCTACGAAAGTCAGAGCCCCCAGTAAAACATGTGACATGGCAAAGAATCCTTTCTTTCGAGTCTCAAAATGAGCAATTCCAGGTCCACAAAGATGTTTAATTCATTTTATAAACACGAACCGGATTAGAGAATTTTTACTTGTTTAGCCACACAGTCAAGCTCATCCTGTAGAGATGAAATATTCTCTTTTAATCGTCGAGGACGAGCCCATTTTAAGAGCCCTTTTGGTCGAAATATTGGAAAATCCTGAGATCAATATTTTAGAGGCTGAAAATGGCAAAGTGGCTTTTGAGATTTTGAAGACTCAAAAGTTTGATGCTGTTTTAAGTGATATCAAAATGCCCATGATGGAAGGCCTAGATCTTCTCAAAGCCATACGTTTAGAAAAAATTCTTGTGCCTTTTATTCTGCTCACAGGTCACGGGGACCGAGAACAAACTTTGCAAGCTTTAAAACTGGGAGCTTTTGATTTTATCGATAAACCATTCGAACAAGATCGCCTAAAAGAAGTGGTTCAGAGTGCCCTTGAAATCGGAAGTGAGTTGAACTTTTGGAAAGATGAAATTGAAGCGCTCAAAAATCTTGAAATCCTAAAATCTGAAAACACTGAAAAAAGAATTCATGCAATTGAAAAAGCTATGGGACTGATAGGTCGACAAATACAGGTTACGAAAAAGGGGTCGGCTTGAAAAATTATGATTTTTTATTAATTGCAAAAGAACAGTCTTGGATTGATCGCTGCAATGAAATTAGCACCGAATTCGGTTTTACTTTCAAGTCAGTCGACTCAATCGATGCCTATTCAGAGCAAGAAGCTGAAATTAAAGAACCTCTCTTTGTTTTAATTTCGGCAGATAAAGTGGAAGTGGATAGCGAAATATCAGGCATGGTTCAGGTGGTTCGCCAGATGGCTCCTTCCAGTTACATTTTGGTCGTGATCAGTTCTAAATTAAATCCAAGTGTGGCAGCTTTCGTCAAAAAATCGGGAGCTAATGCCGTGCTGATGGAAAATGAATTTTTCCTCTCAAGCAAACTCGAATTTATTTCCACTCAAAAGATCAAATCTTCCTACTTACCAGTGAAAGCCCACGAACTCATCGTTGGCATTCCGATTCCATTCCCCCTTTTTCATTTAATGCCTTTGAATCGAAAGTTTTTGCCTGTCATCAGGACAGGTGACGTTCTGACGCCAGATCGACTGGAAAAGCTCAAGCAAGTCAGTGAAATCTACGTCAAAAGATCTGACATCGAAGAGTATCAAAAGTATATTTCTTCGCAGATTGATAAGTCAGCTGAAGGTTTGACGAAAAGATGTCGAGCTCAATTTTTAAGTCTTTTCTCGTCTTACGTGGACCTGGTTTTAATGGTCTCCGATCAGTCTGAGTCCAGCTCTTTTAAACTGGGTTCAGAGCTTTACCTTAAATGTAATAAACTTTCGAGTGAGCTGATGACAACCTTGGGTGCAACTGGAAATGCTTGGTCTGTAATCAACAACTCAAGCATTGGTGATTTTGGATCCCTGCAAAGAGCGCCGGCCGTGGCTGCTTATTCGGGCTTGCTCAGCCTCCACTCTGGAATCGGACAGCCTGTAGAAATCATGATCGCAAGTCTTTTAAGCGATGTGGGTCTACTTGAGCTCAATCCTTCAATTACTAAAAAATTACGAAAAAAAGAACCCTTAGAGTCTTTGCATCCGGCAGATCAAAATGATTTTAGGGATCATCCCAACAAAAGTTTAAATTTGGTTTTGTCCCGAAAGCTTTCATTGCCTGAAAGCATAAAAAACATGATTCTGATGAGCCATGAGCGAATCGACAAAAAAGGATTCCCCAACCAGGTGATACCCGAAAAAATTTCGCCCGAAACCATGATTTTGCAAATGTCAGAGATTTTAGATAACCGCTCTCAAATTCGAATGGGCGAGGAAAGACCGGATATCTCGCTTGTTAAAAAGCAGCTCTTCGAAGAGCATGTGACTGATAGCCCCCATTTTAGCCGACTTTTTCTAGAGAAAATTCGTAAATGCTTGGTTGAAATTTAAGCGACTTTTGAGCGACTTTGGTTGACCAAGCCAGTCAGTGTCAGATATCTGATTAAGAGTTATGAAAGATCAAACTCAGAAATATTTCTTTCTTCTGACCGGAATTCTATCCCTAGCTGTCGGGATTGTGGGTCTATTTGTTCCTTTGTTGCCAACGACCTGCTTCGTTTTATTGGCTGCCTACTGTTTCTCGAAAAGTTCAGATCAACTTTATCAACGACTGATTCAGCATCCTAGGTTTGGTCGCACCATCTTGTCTTGGCAAAAATACCGAGTGATTCAAGTCCCCATTAAGTGCTGGGCTTCCACGATGATTTCCCTATCAGCTCTTATTATCTGGTTTCAGCCTTTATCACTTTTGATCAAAATCTCGGTCTCCGTTTTCCTTCTTCTTCTCGTTCTGTTCATTTGGTCTTGTCCTCACAAATATCCTGAAGAAAACAAACAAGTTTGAATTTCGTGCTTCGATTTTTTAGTTTGAGTCTTCTGTTGTTCGTATTTCGTATTTTCGAAGCTTTGTTCCTGTTTCCCAACTCAGCCTCAGAGTTGGATGTTTTTTTCACAGGTTACCGGTTTGATCTTTTGATTCTGTCTTTTTTGTTGATCCCCATTGTGTTCGTTCAGTTGCTTTTCAATTTCAGGCACAAGCTCATTTCACAAATCACACGAAGTTATTTGCTCATTGTTTGGATTTTTGTATCAGTGTTGTACTTTTTGAATGGATTTCTTTTTTCGTCCCTCAAGGATCGAATATGGCTTCAGGACTGGGTTCAAATTTTTCCACACGTGGATGCGGCTTTTGACAACCAATCCGTGTTTTTTACGATTGGAATTGTGGTCTGTTCAGTGGCCCTGTTTTATTATGGTCGCAGAGACTTGATGGATCTGAACCAATCCATACTCAACTCACGAAAGCGAGGGGTCAGCTTGGTGATGCTCTTGATACTTGGACTCTTTGCCAGAGGTTCTTTGGGACAGGATCACTTGAGGCGCAATGATTGTGATTTTAAATCGTCGAGCTGGGTCAGAGCTTTTTGTTTAAATCCCGTTTACACGTTTTCAAAATTAAAAAATACAGAATTTTAATCTTTCTTGATCTGTTTCCAAAGGGATTCTTTTTCATCCAAGGATAGTTTTTCAAATTCCAAGCCTTTTTCGCCAGCTAAATTGAGCATCTTAAAATACCTGGTTTCAAATTTGCGATTGGCTGATCTTAAAACTTGCTCGGGCTCCAGTCCCATATGTCTTGAAAACTGAGCCAAACTGAACATCAAATCACCTAACTCTTCAGCCATTTTTTCTTGGTTCTGATTTTTGATTTCCACTTTGAGCTCTTCCAGTTCCTCTGCCACTTTTTCTAAAACTTCAGCGGGCTTCGCCCAGTCAAAGCCCGCTTTTTGAGTTTTGACGCCGATTTTGTAAGAGGCCTGAAGGGCGGGCAAATTGTTGGGTAAACCAAAACTATTCCCCACTTTCTTTTTTTCTAATTTCTTTATTTTTTCCCAATTTTTCCAGACCTCTTCAGAGCCACTGACTTTTTGATCTGAAAAAACGTGAGGGTGCCTGCGAACCATTTTTTCGTTTAAGTTTTGCAAGACCTGCTCGATATTAAAAGCTTTTCGTTCAGTTGCCAGTTGTGCGTGCAGGGCCACTTGGAAAAGCACATCACCTAGCTCGTCTTTAAGCGATTCGTCATCACGGGTCTCGATGGCCTCGATCAGCTCATAGGTTTCCTCTAGGCAATAGGGAGCCAAGGTTTGATGGTTTTGCTCAAGGTCCCAGGGACAGCCCTCGGGTCCGCGAAGGTGTTCGACGAGTTCGATCAGAGCTTGAAAGGAATGCAGATTGAGCGGTGGCTTTGGCATTTTCACATGCAACAAGATTCAAGTCGCGAAGTCAAATCAGATTGACTGCTTGGCCTGTTCAGTTCAACTTAAAAATTAGATATGAAGATTCACGTCATAAATCAAGCCAAAGTCCCAAGTACACAGATTGAATTTCTGAAATCGTGGTGTCAAAAAATTCAAAGGGAACTCAAAAAGCAAGGGTTTGGTAAAAGTCTTCAAAACAAGAATTTAACCATCGTTTTTCTTGAATCCGCAGCGGCAAAAAAAATCAATCATCAATTCAGAAAGCGCGACTACGCCACCGACGTTCTTAGTTTTGATTCATTTGATAGTACTTCACTCGGAGAGCTTGTTCTTTGTTGGCCTGTGTTGAAAAAGCAAGCTGTGAAGCACGGTCATTCGATCAAGTTTGAACTTGGTTATATGGTGCTTCACGGAATTTTGCATCTGCTTGGATTTGAGCACGAGAAAAATGAAGCGGAAGCCATTGAAATGTTCCGGTTGCAAGATCAGATTTTTGAAGATATTTCTATTCAATATGTCAATCGCAGCCGATCTCCATCTGGTCAAAAGAAAAATCCTCGATCTCGAACAGCTCGCAGCTGAGATCCGGAGGTATCTTTGACTTACCAGGAAAAACAAAACGTCTAGAAGAGCTCGCTCTGCAAGCTGAAAATCCAGCCATCTGGTCAAAGCCTCTCGAGATGCAAAAAATGAACAAAGAAAAAGCTTTAGTCACAAAAGCTCTAGATGAATGGAAAGCCTTTCATTCGAAACTTGAAGATTCAAAAGTCTTACTCGAAATGGCCCAAGAAATGGACGACGAAAGTTCATTCAAAGAAGTGAAGTCTGAATTGGCGTTGTGTGAATCCCTTGGTAAAACCTTGGAACTTCAGCGTGTTCTCAGTGGCGAGCTTGATGCAAACTCTGCCTACTTATCAATCAACTCTGGTGCGGGCGGCACCGAGGCCTGTGACTGGGCAGAAATGCTTTATCGCATGTATATGCGTTACGCCGAAAAACAAGGTTTTAAAGTTTCAGAACTTGAAAGAACCGACGGTGAAGGCGCAGGAATTAAATCTGCCACTTTGCTGATCGAAGGGCCCTACGCCTATGGATATTTAAAAGCGGAAAGTGGAGTTCACAGGCTTGTTCGAATTTCACCATTTGATTCAAATGCCAGACGTCACACCTCTTTCGCGTCAGTTTTTTCTTGGGCTGAAGTGGATGACGATATTAAAATTGAGATCAAGCCAGATGATTTGAAAGTCGAAACCTACAGGTCCAGCGGGGCCGGTGGACAGCACGTGAATAAAACAGATTCTGCGGTTCGAATGTATCATTTACCTTCAGGAATTATCGTGCAATGCCAAGTGGAAAGATCACAAATTCAAAACCGTGAAAAAGCATTGAAGATGTTGAAAGCCGCTTTGTACGAAAAGGAAGTGGAAAAAAGAAACGCAGAAAAAGATGCGATGAATTCCACAAAAAAAGCCAATGAATGGGGATCGCAAATCAGATCCTACGTGATGCACCCTTACCAGCTTGTGAAAGATCACAGAACCGATCATGAAACCAATCAGGTCCATGATGTGATGGACGGCCATATCTCAGAATTTATTATGTCATTTCTAAAATCAAAAGCGCACGATCTCGATCCTGGTCTGAATCAATGAACTTAAAAATCGAGTGGACTTTGATGCGCAGATTCTTTTGGAATCAAGAAGCTCTTTCCACTCGCTCCAGTCTTTTTGCTATGCTTGGTATCGCACTCGGCGTTTCTGTTTTGTATGTGGCTTTGTCAGTGATGTCAGGATTCGAAAAAACACTGAAGCAATCCTTGATGGATGTGCGTGGTCATTTGACTGTTGTGAAAAGAACAAGCCAGCAGGATCCTTGGCAGGAACTATTTAAAAAAGTACAAGGCTTGGATTCGCGGGTTCTCAATGGCACTCCTTTTTTAACATTAGAAGGTGTCACTGCGGGCCAGGGAATCGTGCAGGGTGTGCTGATCCAGGGACTGGACGAGAAAACCTTTGATGATGTGATCAAGCTTCGCGAAAGATTAGTTCAAGGGAAAGTGGATATTTCTAAAAACGACGAAGGTGTTTCGGGGGCTCTGATTGGAACTGATTTGGCATCACGAATGGGAAAGACCATCGGAGATAAAATCAGCGTGGTTGTGCCCAGATTTGGTGACCTGGACACTTCCGGCTACCGAAGGTCGGTGGGACAATTTGAAATCCGCGGAATTCTGGATTTGGGTAAATTTGAGTGGAATGAAAGATTGGTGGTGATCAGACTTCCCGAAGCTCAAAAATTAGGTGAAGTAAAAAATCGCTACGCGGGAGTCATGTTAACCGTTGAAGATCCTGAATTGGCAGAAGTGATGTCCACAGAACTTGTGACAAAGCTAGGGGCCCCTCATTGGGTCAGGGATTGGAAATCAGAACACGAAAATACTTTTGCAGCTGTGCAAATCGAACGAAGAATTATTTTTTTCGTGGTCTTCATTATTTTGATTGTGGCTGCGTTTTCTTTGGCCTCAAATTTACTTCTTCAAACTTTGCAAAAATCCTCTGAAATTGCTGTCCTTAAATCCTTAGGTATGCGTCGAACATCTGTGATTCGTTTGTTTCTGATGCAAGGATTGTTTCTTGGACTATCAGGAATTGCTTTGGGTTTTTTGTTGGGTGGTCTTTTTAGATGGGTGCTCACAATTTATCAATCCCACTGGGGTTTGATTGCAGGATCTGTGTATAAAGTCAGTCATATTGACCTCAGTGTTAGGTCCGCTGATTTATTTTGGATCACTTTCAGCACACTGCTTATCAGCGTGGTATCAGGCTTGATACCGGCGATTCGAGCGGCACAAAAACTTCCAGGAGAAGGTCTTAAATATGAATAGCTCACCACTTTTGAAGGCCACGGATCTGACTAAAAGTTATAACCGCGAGGGAACTCAACTTGATATTTTAAAGGGAGTTTCCATTGAAATCGAAAGAGGAGAATCCGTTTGCATCATGGGAGCTTCGGGCGCGGGTAAAAGCACACTTCTGCAAATTCTTGGAACTTTGGATAAAGCAGATTCAGGAAATTTAAGTTTCGAAGGTTCGTCATTGATCGATAAAGACGATGAAGAAATCTCTCAATTCAGGGCAGAAAAATTGGGATTTATTTTTCAGTTTCACCATTTGCTGAACGAGTTTAACGTGCTCGAAAACGTCTTGATGCCATTTTGGATTCGCGGTTTACCAGCGGATCAGGCGTACGCATTGCAACTTCTAGAAAAAATAGGCATGAGCGCAAGGATTCATCATTACCCGACACAACTATCAGGCGGTGAGTGTCAACGGGTGGCATTGGCCCGAGCCTTGGTGAAAAAACCAGCTCTGATTTTAGCTGACGAACCCACTGGAAATCTCGACAGTCAAAATGGACTTTTGATTCAGCAATTGCTTTTTGATTTACAAAAAGAAACGCAAAGCGCTTTGATTGTGGTCACTCACGATGAAAACATGGCGCGCAGGTTTTCAAAAAAAATGAAATTGCACGATGGGCACTGGGTTCGTTGACGGAACTGTATTTCTTAGATAGGATTCCCACGTTATATAGTTAAGTTCTCGAAAGGACTTGTAATTTTCATGATTTCTCAAGCTCCAAAAGTCCTTCTTATTGGTTTTATTTCAAGTCTGTTGCTGCTTTCTCAAGCCTCTTTTGCGCAAAACGTTAAAAAACGTGCAAAGCCGAAGCAGAAGCAAGTCACGGAATTGCCTCAAGTGGGGAAAATCACAGCTCTTGAAGTTCAAGGTCAAAAGCGTCTTGAAAAGGACGCAGTCCTTGGAAAAGTCAGCTCACAGGTGGGGCAGCAGCTCGATCGCGACACGGTTCGAACAGATATTTTAGCTCTTTTTGAAACGGGATATTTTGAATCCGTTGATGTGACTTTTGATAAAGGCGTATTGAAATACATCGTGCAAGAAAAGCCTGTCCTGGCAGAGCTCACTTTCGAGGGGAATAAAGAACTCAAAGCAGAAGAGCTCCAAGAGGCCTCAGGTTTCAAAACTTTTGAAATTTTTAATCAAGGAAAATTAAAAGAATCCATCGATAAGATGCTGAAGCTTTACGAAGACAAAGGTTTCTATCTTGTGAAGATCGAGCCTAAAATCACGCAAGCAGAATCTTCGGATCGGGTCACTTTAAATTTTACAATCACTGAAAACGAAAAAGTGCGAGTCAAAACCATTCACTTTATCGGAAATCAAAAACTATCGGATGATTATTTAAAGGGAAGACTGGCCACTCAAGAAGAAGGCTACTTCACCGCCATCAGCGGCTCTGGACAATTCAAGCAAGACGCCTTCGAGCGAGACACTCAAATTTTAAGATTTCTTTACTACAACTTAGGTTATGTGAAAGCTCGTGTGGATCGTCCCACTGTGGCTCTGACGCCGGATCGTTTGGGTTTGTATATCACCTTCCGAGTGGATGAGGGTGAGCAGTATAAAGTCGGTGACGTGGATTTTGCGGGTGATTTGCTTTTCCCCACAGAGAAATTAAAAGAAACCGCGAAAATTGATGATTCAGAAATTTTTGCCTACGATCAGTTGCAAAAAGATCTCAGCGAGCTTCAAGCTTTGTACGGGGATTTGGGTTACGCCTACGCCAATGTGATTCCTCGAAATAAATTTAACGATAAAGATAAAATCGTAGATTTGGTTTTCGAATTTGATAAGGGCAATAAAGTTAAGTTCGGTCGAATCAGCGTGATCGGAAATACAAAAACTCGGGACAAAGTTCTCAGGCGAGAACTGAAAATTTTCGAGGGTGAATTGTATCATGAGACTAAGCGCAGACAGTCCTTAGAAAATATCCAGAGGCTTGGATTTTTTGAAGAAGTCAATTTTAGAACCTCTACCCCATTAAACGATCCTGATTTGATGGACGTGGAAATTGTTGTTAAAGAAAGAAACACGGGACAAATCCAAGTGGGAGCTGGTTACAGCACAGCCACGGGTCTTGCCTTGCAGGGATCCGTCCAGCAGACCAACTTTCGCGGCTTGGGACAAAATTTGGGTGTGTCGTTGCAACTTTCTGATCAATACAGCCAGTACGATGTGAGCTTCACCGAACCTTACTACAACGATACGGATTGGTCCGTGGGTGGACGGGTTTTCAGAAATGAAACCTCAGGTCGGCTTGATTACGACGAAAATAAAACCGGTGCCGGTGTTTTTGCCAGTTACCCCATCGCTGAATTTTTGCGAGCCGGTGTGAATTACACATACTCTGCCGCAAGATTAAAAACGGTCAAAGATGGTAACGGTGCGACTTTGACAGATGAAGTTTTGTTCCCTCTTGATACGGCCAGTGGTGATGCGGGCCTCGTCGGAGTTTCCATTGAGTATGACTCTCGAAATGACAGGTTCAGACCCAGCAAAGGTATCTTTTCACGGCTGGCCTATTCTCACTCGGGTTTGTTAGGTGGCAATCTTAATTATTACAAGGCCAGTGCGGATTATCGATTCTTTAGAAACCTTTTTTGGGACGTCACCTGGAGAAATAACTTAGCTTACGCTCGAATCGAAAGCACCAAAGATGGCAAAGCAGCTCCTTTCAACGAACTTTACGTTTTAGGAGGTCCTTACACCCTTCGTGGATACAGATTTTCGACTGTGGGCCTCAGAAAATTTTCTCAAAAGTTATCGGATCGTTTTCAATTAGCACCGCCCACAGGCAGTGGATTGAGTAAAGAAGAGGCTGATATTAGAGCCAATCGTGTTTTCGGTGGTGAGCAGCAGCTTCTTTATCAAACAGAATTGATGTTTCCTTTGATTCGAGAAGCTGAAATGTACGGAGTTGCTTTTTATGATATCGGTGCAGCCGATGACGAGTTGAACAGTAACAAGTTTTTCTCGGACTGGGGCTTTGGTATCCGATGGTTTTCTCCTCTTGGCCCATTGCGTTTCGAATGGGGGTTCCCAATCGATCGCGATCGCGTATATCATGAAGCTTCAGTATTTGAATTTTCAATTGGGACACCCTTTTGATCTTGCATAAATTATGAGGAGAACTTCTATGACATCACTACTTTTGACACTCACATTGGCATCAAGCTTTGTCTTTGCAGCAGATATGAAAATCGGCATCGTCGACATGCAAAAAGCAATTCAAAGCACAACGGCTGGAAAAAAAGCAAAGACAGAACTTGAAACAGAGTTCGAAAAAAGAAAAAAAGAACTTCAGAAAAAAGAAGCTGATCTGAAAAAAATGAATGACGATTTGGAAAAGAAAAAATCGGTCATGTCTGAAGAAGTTATGGGTCGTAAGCAAGCTGAGCTTCAAGAAGAAATGATGAAGTACCGTGAAGTGCTCACTAAAAATCAAGGTGAGATCCAAAAGAAAGAACGGGATTTGACTCAGCCCATTTTAGAAAAAATGCGCAAGACAATCTCTGAAGTCGCAAAAGAGGGTGGCTACACTTACATCTTAGAAAACTCTCCTGTGGTTTTGTTTGCTGATAGCTCTCATGATTTGACTGACAAAGTGATCAAAGCCTTCGAAAAATCGAAGTAACCTAAACACATGTCATCAGCAAAAATTCATCCCACTAGTGTTTTATCTCCGGATGTTGAACTTGGGCCCGATGTAGAAATCGGACCCTATTGCCTTATTCAAGGTAAAGTCAAAATTGGTCGTGGAACTTACATCGAAGGTCATGCGACCGTCGGTCACAGATCTGGATCCCTCATTTTAGGTGATAACAATCATATTTCACCCGGGGCTGTGATCGGTGGACCTCCGCAAGATATTTCTTATAAAGGTGAAAACACACAGCTCATCATTGGTCACAACAATGTTTTCCGAGAATTCTCGACAGTGAATCTTGCCACCTCAAAAGGTGACGGCAAAACAGAGGTGGGAAACAATTGTTACTTCATGGCCTACACTCACGTTGGACATGACTGTAAAATTGGAAACAATGTGGTCATGGCGAATAACACCCACGTCGGTGGACACTGTGAAATTGAAGATGGAGTTGTGATCGGCGGAGTGTGTGCTTTTAATCAATTCACCAAAGTTGGTAAAAACGCATTTGTGGCTGGTAGCTCGACTGTGAATAAAGATATTCTTCCCTTCTCTCGGGCGCAGGGGAATTGGGCTCTCATTCGGGCTACGAATAAAGTGGGATTGCTTCGTAAAGGTTTTTCTCGCCAAGAAGTCACAAACGTTCACAAAGCCATTCGAATTATTGTCATGGGTAAAGGCACGATTGATGAGGCTTTGGCCAGAATCCAAAGCGAATGCGAGCAAAGTGAAAACATACAGTATCTGACTCATTTTGTGAAAAGTAGTAAGCGGGGCCTAGCCATTTCAAGAAAGTCCGATGGATCTCAATCGGAAGGTGACGAGTGAGTCAAAAAATCAAAACAGCAGTTTTAGGTGTTGGATATTTGGGTTTTTTTCATGCACAAAAACACAAGGCCAGCCCCCATGCTGAATTTGTGGGTGTCTTTGATGCGTCCACAGATCGATCAAAAAAAGTGGCCGCGGATCTTGGTTGCCAGGCCTTCACAGAACTTGGGCAATTAAAAAATCAAGTGCAAGCGGTGACCATTGCGGCAACCACAACTGCGCACTATGAAATTGCGCTTTGGTGTTTGAATAATGGAATCCACGTTAATGTGGAAAAACCCATCACGGCACAATTGAAGCAGGCTGAAGAATTGATTCAAGTGGCAAAGAAAAATAAACTCAAGCTTTCAGTCGGGCACATTGAAAGATTTAATCCCTGTATGAGTGAAATTAAAAAACTCAATTTTACTCCTGAATCTCTTATTTTAAAAAGACAGGGTCCCTTTAAAACTCGGGCGGCTGATGTCAGTGTTCTTCATGATTTGATGATCCATGATGTGGATTTGTTAACCTGGTTAACAGGCTCAAAAATTAAATCCAGTTCTGTACAAAAAAGAAAAGTCTTCACGCAAACTTGGGATTGGGCTGACGTTCATGTCACTTTAGAAAATGGCATGACAGCAAGTCTGACCGCCAGTCGAATTTCAGCCACAGCCGATCGAAGCCTGCAGTTGATTAAGAACTCTGAAACTTTGTGGGCTCATTTAGGCACTTTGGATTTGCAACATGCAAAACTAGTGGATCTTAAAAATCCCGAGCCTGCACCGATCAAAGCTTGGCAGGCGACCAAAGCCGATGCTTTGCAAATGGAAACTGATGAATTTTTGAAATGTATTATTAATGACCAACCAGCACCGGTTTCTGGTGAGGACGGGGCTCAAGCTTTGTCATGGGTTGAAGAATGGTCGAAGTAAACAAAAAATCAGTTATGATTGTGGCTGCCGAGGCCTCTAGCAGCCACTATGCCTTGAAGCTTTTGAAAAGTTGGCAATCCACTCATCCCCAGATCTCTTGTTTTGGTGTCGGCAGCCTGGATATGGAAAAAGTGGGATTCGAGCGATTGGGGAAAGCCGAAGAGATGGCTGTGGTCGGTGCCTCAGAAATTATCTCTCAGTATTCATTATTAAAATCAGTGTTTGATCGATTGGTTGTTGAAGCAGAGATCCGCAGACCTCAAGTCGTTGTCGTCATGGATTATCCAGAATTCAATCTGATGCTTGCTAAAAAATTGCACGGGCTGGGTCTTAAAGTCGTTTATTATATCTCACCTCAAGTTTGGGCTTGGCGAAAAGGCCGAGTGAAAACGATCAAAAAGTACTGTGACAAAGCTCTTCTGCTTTTTCCTTTTGAAGTTCCCTTCTACGAAAAACACCAGGTGCCTCATGAGTTTGTAGGTCACCCTCTCTTAGATGAACTGGACAATAAATACTTTGACCCTGAATTTTTGAAAATTCACCGCAATCGATTTGGAATTCAAAGTCATGAAACTGTTTTAGGAATTATGCCTGGCAGTCGAAAATTAGAATTAAAAAATCACTTGCCTCAGCAACTTCGTGTGGCAGGCGAGCTCTTAAAAAAGCATCCTCATTTAAAACTTGTGGTTTTGTGTGCACCCACCATCGAGAAAGACCAAATTCTAGAATACTTCGAAGATTTTAGACATCCCTTTCAACTGCTTAAGAACAGTCCCTTTGATATGATCAGTCTGACGGATGTCATGCTGGCCACTTCTGGTACAGCAACGCTGCAAGTGGGTTTATTAGAAAAACCCATGGTCATTATGTACCGAGTGAGTTTTTTGACAGCAGTTCTTGGAAGAATGATCGTGAAGGGCTATTTCGGTTTAGTGAATTTGATTTTAGGTGAAGAGGCAGTGCCTGAGAGATTGAATTGGCAAGCCACAGATCAAGAATTGTTTAAACATTTGGATCAGTGGATATCAAAGCCTGAAACAAAACTGCCAGTGATAGAAAAATTAAAGAAGCTACGATTTATGCTGGGCAATAAAGGGGCTTCTCAACGGGTGGTCGAGGTTCTTTCGAGGTATCTGTGAGAATTCTTTCATGGCTCTACCAGGTGTTCGCAAGTCTCCACAGAACGCTCTATAATATTAATTATTTTAAAAAATTTAAAATCAATAAGCCGGTTCTTTCTGTTGGCAATATATCCATGGGGGGCAGCGGAAAAACGCCGTTGACGGCTTTTCTTTACTCGGAACTTATCAAACAAAGGTGTGTTCCTGCTATTATTACAAAAAGCTACAAAGCTGGACTTCTGAATTCACAAATAGTTCCTGTCAACGCAGATCCCAATGTATTCGGTGATGAAGCGGTTTTCTTTAAAACTCTTTTTCCTGAAAGTGTGGTGATCAGTGGTCCTCATAAATGGGAAAGTGCAAGGCTTGCTGGAACTTTGAGCGAAGTGGACGTGGTTTTATTGGATGATGGTTTCCAACATCACCGATTGTTTAAAAATTGGAATGGTGTGGTGATTGATCTCTCCAATCAACAGGACTCTACTTATTTTCGAGAATCCAGAAATGCTTTGCAGTACGCCCAGGTGTTGTTCTGTTCAAGAGTTGAACTTGCAGGAGTTCAGGTGTTTGAGGATTTTAAGGCCCAAATGGCTTTTGATTTGCCCATTTTTCAGATTGTGAATCGTCTCATCACTTTTAAAAGTTTAATTGCAAGCGAATCCACAATGAGTGTTCCGAGTAAAAGTGGCCTTTTAGTTTCAGCCATTGGTCGTCCCGAACAATATCATCAAATGATGAAAAATCAGTTGCCACAAATTCAATTCGAGATTTTGAATTTTGAAGATCATCATTTGTACACCCAACAGGATGTGACTTTCATCGAATCAAAAGCATCAGAGCTGGGTTTGGAACAAATTTTTTGCACTGAAAAAGATTGGGTGAAAATTCAAAAGTTTCAATTAAAGCCAGAGCTGTGGACAGTGGTTCAACTGCGTGCGGCCGTCGAGCCCGAGCAAGACTGGAAGAATTATTTTCAAAAACTTTGTAAAGATTTAAAACTATGAATTTGTTAACTCGCCTTTTTTCAAAACTTCCCCACAAAGTTGTTCGCTATTTGGGGCGACCCTTTGGGTTTTTATGGTTTGATTTACTGCGCTTTCGAAGAGGTATCGTTTTGAATAATTTGAAGCGGGCCTTTCCTGAATGGTCAGAGGCTGAAAGAAGACGTGTGGGTCGCAGGTCCGTGTACCATATGACTGAAAATTTTTTTGAATTTTTCATGTTTCCCAAAATCAATTCCAATTGGGTTCAAGATCATGTTTTGTTTGAAGGTGAAGAAGGTCTGAAAAGTGCTTACGGGCTTAACAAGGGAATTTTACTTTTAAGTCTTCACTTGGGTAACGGGGATTTGATGGCCAATGTGATTGCCAGTCGCAAATATCCTGTGTTCATTATTACCAAATTTTTTAAATCTAAATGGCTCAATGATTTTTGGTTTTCTGTTCGTGGAGCCCAAGGGGTTAAGTACATCGAACCGCATGGAGAAAAGGCACCTTTTGCGATTCTCAAAGCATTGAAGGCCAAAGCCCTTGTGGCCTTTGTTTTGGATCAACATATGGGTCGCCCCTATGGAGTGAGAAATACTTTTTTTGGATCTCCTGTGGGCACAGCATACGGTCTAGCTTTGTTTTATTTAAAAACAGAAGCACCGGTGGTTTTGATGTACAACTTTATTGATTCCCAAGGAAAGTATCATATCGTGTGCCTGCGACTTGAAGGCCTCGAAGTTTTTTTAGATGATGCAAAAAACGACAGAGAACAGACTCTTGTCCGGTTGACGCAACTGTTTACAGACAAAATTGAAGAAGTTGTGCGACAGTATCCGGAGCAGTGGATGTGGGTGCATCGTCGCTGGAAGTGGAAAGGACCTTAAGTTGAAATTAAGAATAGGTTTTTTTTCTCTTTTGTTTTTAGTTTCGTGTTCGTCGATTCTTAAAACTGACAAACCAGAGGATCTCAATCTTAAATCGGACATTGATCAAAGGCTTGTGATTGAAGAGGTGGCTGAAACACCAAGTCCCGATAAGCCGGATCAACAAGTTGTTCAAGCGCAGCCAGCAGCAAAACAAAAAATGGTCCCACCACCTCCGATGCTTGCAGCCGAAAAATCCGTCAAAAATTCAAAAAAGAAAGAATCTGTCGTTGCTCGTGAGCCTTTGCTTGAGGACTCTGTAGGTTTCATTGGTCGAAGGCCTTTGCATGACCCTTTTCAAGTGGGCGAAAAAATCAAACATGAAGTATTTTATAACCTGTTTCGGATCACAGCTGGTGAAATGGAGTATTCCACTTTGCCATTTAAAATCGTCAATGGACGAAAAGCCTATCAGTTTGCCATCGCACTCAAAACCACAAGCCTGTTCTCTTCTTTTTATGCCGTCGATGATCGTGTTGTGACTTTGGTGGATTATGATCTGTGGCTTCCCAGGCTGTTTACTTTACACGTAAAGGAATCCTCTCAACTTCGTGAGGGCAGATCCTATTTCGATTTTGAAAAAATGAAGGCCCGATACGAAGAGAAAAAAATCACCTCAAAAAAAGGGGTGGAAGAGAAAAAACAAGAGTGGGATTTACTCCCATACTCTCAAAATGTTTTCAGTCTGATTTATTATATGAGGCTTTTTGCTTGGGCTGACGACAAAGAGTATTCATTTCGAGTGGCAGACGACGGAGAAAACCTGGTCTTCAAAGGTCGAGTCGTGGCCAGGGAAACACTGAAGACTGACGCTGGTGAATTTAAAGCGATTAAAATTAAGCCCGAATTTACTGTCAAGGGGGCTTTTAAGCCTGTGGGTGATATCTACATCTGGCTCTCAGATGATGAAAAGAAAATCCCGCTGCGGATCGAATCAAAAATTAAAATCGGCACCATTATTTCTCAAATTATAGACTATCAGCCAGGCTCAAAATAGTTCCTGTTCATGATAACATTTAGGCATGTCAATAAAGCTTGATTGCGTTCATTTCGATGGCTCAAAACCTTGCGCCAAAACCAAATCCATCTGCGAAACTAATTGTCAGTCTTACGTCCAAAGGGGCCCTCGCATTTTGTTGATTCATTTGGGTGCATTGGGAGCTGTTGTGAGATCCACAGGTCTTTTGCCTTTGATTCACGCTCAATATCCAAACGCTCAGATCACTTGGGTGACAGATGTTTTGCCAGCAAAACTTTTAAGAAATCACCCTCGGATTTCTAGGGTTTTAACTACGCAGTTACCAGACATGTTAGCAATTTCAAATCTTGAATTTGATCTGGCTTTTGTAATTGATAAGGATCTGACCAGTAGTGGAATTCTAAAACAAACCAAGGCTAAAAAAGTTTTGGGTTTTGTTTCAGACACGAATGGGATTATTGTACCAGCAAACCTGGCAGCGCAGGAACTTTGGGAACTGGGGCTTGATGACAATGCCAAGTTTTTTAAAAATCAAAAATCAGAAATTCAATTGCTAGCAGAAACCTTAGAAATCAAAAATCGTCCCGATGGCTATGATCTGCCGTTGAACGATCAAGAGAAAGTGATGGCTCAGCAACGCCACATGGAATGGAGCCGCCGAGGCCACAAAAAAATCATTGGTATCAACACCGGTTGTGCGGCCACTTTACCTGCAAAAAAAATGACTGTGCAAAACCACATTGATCTCATTGGTCTGATTCAAAGAAAAGTAGAGAACTGTGAAATCATTCTTTTGGGTGGGCCCGAGGACACCATTCGAAACCAAGAAATTGCGAACCGAACGGGTGTTCGGCAATCGTCCACAGAGTTGGGCCTGCGTGATGGATTGGTTTCTGTGGCTGCTTGTGATTTGATCATCACAGGTGACAGTCTGGGGCTTCACATGGCGATCTCTCAAGAGGTTCCTGTGGTGGTTTGGTTTGGACCTAGCTGTGCGCAGGAAATTGAATTATTTGGTCGCGGCGAAAAGATTATGACAAAGGCTGAATGCTCTCCGTGCTGGAACAGATCTTGTAACAAATCAGTGATGTGTTACGATTTGGTGGATTTGAATGAAGTCGTGGAGGCCCTCAATCGACAAATCAAAATCTCTGAATTGCATCGTGCAAACCGCCTTCCTGGGAGATCTGTTACTGACAGTTCCATTGATGGCGTGGCTCAAAATGACCGATCCCAGCCGTCCCGTGGGCTTGATCTGCCGTAAAGGATTAGGTCAAGCGTTCCTACAATTGGGTTTAGTTGATTATTTTTGGGAAGTGGATAAAGGAAATCGAAATAGCTACCAGGTGATTGTCGAAGCTCTCAAAAAATTTGAAATCAACTACTGGCTGTCTCCACATACTTCTGTTCGAACTGCTCTTTTTACTTGGCAAATCAAAGCTCAAAAGAAAATCAGTTTTAAAAAGTTTTGGAACCCTTTGTTTTTCCATCACACAATCAGGTTTCCAAAAGAGTGGCCAGAGGCCATAAGGCTTCTTCATTTGCTAAAAAATGAAAACTCAAAGCTCGGCCAGCATTTGGATTCTTTAAGTCAGCCTGAGCAATTTATTCAAAAGGACAAGCAGTCCACTTTGAAGCCCGCACCTCCTTGGGCAGATCCCCATCAGTTTTTAAATAAAAATTTAATGCAAAAGAAGTTTGAAGAATTGAAAATTGCAGATCGGTTTCCCATGCAGAACGCAGTGGTGCTTTTTCCTGGTAGTGTTTGGGCAACCAAAATGTGGAAGAAAGAAAAGTTCGCCACTTTAGGAAATGAAATCGTTAAGAATGGGCACCAGGTGATGATTATGGGTGGAGCTTCAGAGGCCGAGCTCGGTGAAAATATCGCAGGCCAAATTTCAGGGTCCATCAATTTGTGCGGAAAATCCAATGTGCTTGAATCCTTGTTGATTTTATCGAAGCAAAAATTAGTGATTGGAAATGATTCTTCCAGTAGCCACATGGCAAGCTTGATGGGAATTCCAGTCGTGAGTGCCTTTGGTCCCACGGTTTTGCGTTTTGGTTACAGGCCCTGGGGAAAAGCAGCAAAAGTTTTTGAAGTTGCAGATTTGGATTGTAGACCTTGCGGAGCCCATGGACCCAAGGTGTGTCCCTTGGGTCATCACAATTGCATGAGCAAGCTCAACATTAGCTATGAAGATCTAGGAATCTAGATATCTTTAACGTTGATTCCGTATTTACGAATTTTTCGAAGCAAAGTATTTTTAGGAATATTGGCTTGAGCCACTGTTTGATTAATTTTTCCATCGTTGGCTTTCAAAGCGTTGATGATAAATTCCTTTTCCATTTCTTCTTTGAAAGAGTCAAAGTTCAAAGGACCTGAATATTCCATGCTGGTCTCTTTATTGTTCTTAATGATTTTCACTTCGTCCGGAAGGCTATCAAAAGAAATCAAGCTGCTGTTGGCAGGCTCAAGGATAAAAGCACGCTCGACCAAGTTTTCAAGCTCGCGGATATTTCCAGGGAAGTTGTATTTTTTCAAAGCGATCAATGCTTCTTGCGTAAGTCCTGTGATATTTCGACCGTGCTGTTTATTAAAATTTTTAATAAAGTACTGTGACAGTAATTCAATGTCATCAATACGATCTTTCAGCGGCGGCAAGAAAATAGGCATGACGTTCAGACGATAAAAAAGATCTTCTCTGAAAGTGTTATCATCCATCATCTTTTCTAGATTTCGGTTGGTGGCCGCAATGATTCGAGCGTCCACTTTCATTTCACGGTTGCTCCCCACGGGAGTAAACTTTTTAGTTTGAATCACTCGAAGAAGTTTGACCTGCATTTCAGGTTTCAACTCTGCAATTTCATCTAAAAACAAAGTCCCGTTGTTGGCGGCTTGAAATTTTCCGATCTTTCTTTCAAACGCACCGGTGAAAGCGCCTTTTTCGTGACCGAACAATTCACTTTCAATCAAGGAATCAGGAATGGCCCCGCAATTAATCGCAACGAAGCTGGAATTTTTTCTGGGGGAATTAAAATGGATGGCTCGGGCGACAAGCTCTTTACCAGTTCCATTTTCACCACGGATCAAAACTGTGGTGTCGACTTTGCAAAGTTTAAAAATGAGTTGAAACACATCGCGCATTTTTTTTGTGTTACCCACAAATTCTGATTCCACATCATCATCAAAAACGGGATTTGAGAGGGCCAGTGATGAAACCATTTCTTGGGCTTCAATGACTTTTTTTACAATGTCTGTGAGCTTTTCAGATTTGACGGGTTTTTCGACGTAATCGTAGGCGCCTTCTTTAATCGCAGTCACTGCATCTTGAAGGTTAGAATGAGCTGTCATGATCAAAACAAAAGTGCTGGGGTCATGTTCTTTGATTTGTGCTAGAGCTTGGAGTCCATCCATTTCAGGCATGCGAACATCCATCAAGACGATATCAAAATCTTTGGATTTTACTTTGCTCACAGCCTCGAGACCGTTGGCGGCTTCTTCGATTGTGAATTGAATATCAGGGCTGATGTTTTGTAGAATAGCAGCCACAGACTTTCTGAGTTCAATTTCATCATCGACAATCAATGCAACTAGTTCTGTTTTCATAGTCTGTTCCCCTAAAGCGGTAAAAAGAATCCTATTTGTGTACCCCGGCCTAATTCACTTTGCAAGGTGACGCGCCCTCCGTGGAGCTCCACGAAGTACTTCACCAAATAAAGACCCAGGCCTGATCCCTTACTTTTATGAGATTCATTTTTGCCTCGCACAAATTTCCCCCAAATGGAGTCCATTTCTTCAGGAGGAATGCCAGAGCCTTGATCTTGCACGGTGAAACCAATTTCAGTTTCAGTTTCAAAGGATTGAATGGAAATGGATTTCCCTTCCACTGAGTATTTGATCGCATTCTCGATTAAATTGTGAATGACCTCACGAATCAGAGTGGCGTCAAGATCCACTAAAAAGAGGGGCTCGAGCTTAAATTCCAATGTGATTTTTTTGAGATCTGCCAGCGGCGTCAGCGAGCGAATCACGTCTTCAACAAGCTCATTCAGATCCGTGGAAATGAGGTTGAGTTGAAAGTCTCGGGCCTCAACTCGCATCACTTTTAAAATGGATTGAATGTAACGATTGAGTTCTTCAGTTGAGACCTCGAGTGAGTTGAGATCTCCCTCAAGACCTGCATGAGGTGTGGCTTTAATTCGATCAATAATGCCTTGAATTTTCGCGAGCGGTGTCTTCAGATCATGGCTAATGAGACTTACGAAATTGGATTTTAATTGCTCAAGTTCCTGCAAGTAACGTTGTTCTTGCTCGAGCATATAATTTCGTCGTTCTATTTTTGAAGCTTGGTAGCCCACAAAAACAATCCAAACTGTTAAAAGTAAAAATAGAGAACTTACAGCAGGAATCCAAATGTTATAGCTATCAAAAAACCAGATCGAAAGACAAAGGCTGAAAAGTGAAAGGCAGACGTAGAAAAAGAGGGCCACGGCCTGTGGGTACTGGGTGATCAAAAGAACTGCGATGATCACTAAAATCAGTGCATATAAAACATAGATCCAGTCCGAGTAACGAGTGATCCAACGATTGGCAATCAGATTGTCGGTGATTTGTGCGAGCATCTCTGCGCGGCTCAGATCTCCGACCGGTGTCATATAATGACTGCCAATGCTATGGCCGGCACCGATGATGACAATTTTGCCTTTCAAATAATTTTTAGGCAGATCCCCACTTAGAAGTTCTCCCACGGACAAGGGGGTCATGTGGAAACTGGGGCTTCGGTAATTAATCACCTGATAGTTCGACGCCATCGGCATCGAGCGACCGGACAATTTTTCGGCCAGATGGGGGATTTCGGTTTCTTCTGTGAGCACTTTTCGAACAACCTCATCCTCATCTTTTTTTATCGAAATCAGACCGACATTTGAGTTGTCTGATTTTGCAAATAAAGGCGTCATGGGTTGATCAAAGGATCCCATCTGTGAAGCCCAGAAAATTCGTGGATCAAAGAACAATTGGGTTTCGGCTTCCGTGAGTTTCAAATTCTGAATTTCATCTCCAAAAAAAAGAGAGACTCCGACAGATTGAGGCTGATGATCCAGCAAGCGCGAAAGCAGTTGAAACCAGAGCTCTCGTTCCCAGAAAAAAATTTCCGAAAAATCCTGATTCTGATTCAGATTGAGCAAGTTTTGCGTTCTGGCATCATAGTAGCGACTGAGGTCGCCGGGCTTAATATTCAGAATGACAATCTCAGAGGCACTTTTCTGGGGACCACGGATTTGGAAGCGAGTATCGTAATTGTTTTTTTCGTCATTGATCATGACAAGGCTGGAAAGCACCCAACAAACAACAAGGCGAAACAAAAGGCCTTGTCGTTTATAAATCCACTTAAGTAAGCTCACTGAAAAGAGGAGATCCGTTAGTTTTTGCACGCGTTACGCACCATAGCAAATGATTGGGAAAATTCAAGGATCTGCTCTTTAAAGTCTGATAATGTCGACTCATGAAAGTTTTCACAAGCTCACTTGATGTTCCAAAGGATTGTACGAATTTGCACATGGCTGTGGGAAATTTTGACGGACTCCATTTGGGCCATCAAAAATTGCTTCAAAAAGCCCTACAAATGAAACGTCTTCATTCTGGCCGTCTGGCTGTGTACAGCTTCTTTCCTCACCCTCAGGCCTTTTTTCAAAGTGATGTGAAGCACCTCTACTTAGAAAAGCGTGAAACTTGGTATCAAAGGCTCAAAGATTTTGGCGTGGATGTGCTGATTGAAGAAAAATTTACAAAAAATTTCTCTGAACTATCAGCCACCGAATTTTTGAAGGCTCATTGGCAAGCAGCTCTCCAATTAAAAAGCCTGGTCGTCGGCGAGGATTTCAAATTCGGGCACAAACGCACAGGCGATTTTTCAGTGATTCAATCCTGGGCAAAACTTTTGTCAGTGGAAGTCCATGGAGTCGCTCCAGTTTTGGTCAATGACAAGCGAGTCTCCACATCTCAGATTAAAAACTACCTGAGCCTCGGCGAAGTTCAAAGCGCCGGTCAACTTTTAGGGCGACCCTTTTCAATTCGTGGCATCGTCGAGCCCGGTGCGAAAAAAGGCCGAGAGCTGGGTTTTCCTACTTTGAATGTTCGTGAGCCTTCAGGTGAGCTTTTGAAAAGAGGCGTCTATCTGACTCACGTTCGCGGAGCCTTGGATGTGTGGCCCTCTGTCACCAATGTCGGTGTTCGTCCGACGGTGCATGCTCAATCGCTGACTCTGGTGGAATCTCATTTGTTGGGAAAATTTCGTGACAACCTGTACGGGCAAAATATCGAAGTGGAATTTCTTTCTTTTTTACGACCCGAGAAAAAGTTTTTGAACCTAGATGAACTTAAAAATCAGATTGCTGTGGATGTGAAAACAGCAGAAGATTATTTTGATTCTAAAATTTGAAGGGAATTCGAAAAGTTGAAAAAAGTTATGGACTGGTGCGAACCTCAAACTGCTCTTTCTTTTTTTTCTGAAGAAATTTTCAAAGACCCTCTGTTCTCTGAGTTCGAAAGAGTCCCTCAATCTGGCAGACTCAATCCACAAACTCTGATCCAGGAAAAATCTTTTTTTCACAAGTGGCCACTCACAAAAAGTTTTGAAGCTCTTGCGCTTTATCCGGCAAGACCCGAAAAAGTTCAGCTGCTAGAAGTCATGGATAGTCTGGTGCTGAAATCAGGAGGGCAGGGGCAGGTCCAGTATTGGCCTGAACTTCTTTTGCCGGCGGTCATTCGCCAAGTGATCAAAGAAAAAGTCAGCACTTTGGATTTACGATTTCATGTCTACATCATTGCCCAAGATTTATGGATCCGGCCTTTAGCTGCTGCCGCTGTCAACCTTGGATTTTCTCAAATTGTGTTGGTTGGTACTGACCAAGAATTTTTGAAAATTCAAAAAACCTATTTGTCAAAAAAACTGATGGGAGTGCAATTTGATGTTGTGCTGACTCAAGACCTGACATTGCAGCCGCAACAGGCTGGACTCGTGATGAATTGCATCGATTTACAAAAGTCAAAAGAGAGCTTGCAGGACATTGCCTATTTTAATTTTATGGTCCCAGAGGGTCTTTTTCTGGATTTCATGGAAGGACCCTCACACAAACTATTAAGGGATGAGGCTGACCGGGCCCATTTGATTTCAATTCCAGCATTTGATTTGGAGTTAGCTTGGTGGAAGCAGGCTCTTTTAAATCATTGAGACAAACACTTGGACTAAAGTCACAGGTCTCAAAAGTCTAGGTCCTAAAATCAGATGCTTACGCATTAAAACTTTTTCCGGCTACAATAGGATATGTCGTTAAAGCTCGGAGAATTGTTAGTCAAACAGGGTGCTATTAAGCCAGAGCAGTTGTCATCTGCTGTGGAAGAAAATCGTAAAAATGGCACGCGCATTATGCAAGCGCTCGTCAATCAAGGGGCCATCAAAGATAAACAAGTTTTAACTGTGATGGAAAAAGTTTACGGACTGACGGGAATTGATCTTTCCTCGTTTGAAATCGACGTTCAAGTCACAACGTTGGTCACAAAAGAATTCTGTGAAAAAAACTTTCTGATCCCTTTGCAAAAAGCGGGACAAACTCTTGTGGTCGCCTTTGCTGATCCGACAAACGTTGTTGTTCGTGAGGACTTGAGATTTTTAACTCGTCTGAAAATTCAGCCTGTTGTTGCCACAGAAAATAGTATTCTTGCCAGTTTAGAGAGATATTACGGGGGAAATCTTTCCCGCCAAAATTTTGATAACTCAGATGAGATGAATGCAGCTGATGACGGTGCTGTGTCAACCACAGAAGTCATCGATCAGCAAAACTCGGGTGGAGCTGTTGAATCTGATCCCATCGTGAAATTTGTGAATGCGGTATTATCTGAAGCCATTAAGAAAAAAGTGGCCGACATTCACTTTGAGCCTTACGAGAAAAAATACCGAGTTAGGTTTCGTATGGACGGAAATTTAATGGAGACAGCATCTCCTCCGGCTGGAACTTCTCAGGCCATTGCTGCACGTATTAAGATCATGTCAAAACTTGATATCGCTGAAAAACGTCTTCCTCAAGATGGAAGATTGAAAGTGAAAACAGTTCGTGGAAAAGAGATGGATTTTCGTGTGAGCACTTTGCCAACATTGTGGGGCGAGAAAATTGTTCTGCGATTACTTGATAAATCCAATCTTCAATTGGACATGACAAAACTTGGATTTGAAGAAGAAGAATTGAAATTATTTAAAGCCAACATTCATTTGCCTCAAGGCATGGTTCTGATCACGGGACCGACGGGATCTGGTAAGACAACGACGATTTATTCTGCGCTTGCTGAGCTCAATCAAATCGATGTGAATATCAGCACAGCAGAAGATCCTGCCGAGTTTAATTTAGAAGGTATTAATCAAGTTCAAATGAATTCGGATGTGGGTCTGACGTTTGCTTCCACCTTAAGAGCTTTCCTTCGTCAGGATCCTGATATTATCATGGTCGGAGAGATTCGAGATCTTGAAACAGCTGAGATTTCCTTTAAAGCAGCATCGACGGGTCACTTGGTTGTTAGCACCCTGCACACCAATGATGCACCATCGACGGTCACTCGACTTCTCGAGATGGGCGTGGCTCCGTACATTATCACTTCGTGTATTAATTTGATTGTGGCGCAACGACTGGTCGGAAAAATTTGTGAGAGCTGTAAAGTTCCTGTGGATGTGCCTGAACAAACTTTGCTCAATTTAGGAATCGACAAGGCGGATGTCAGAAGTTATCAAATTTTTAAAGGTCAGGGCTGTTCCAATTGTAACAACACAGGTATCAAAGGCCGGATCGCAGTTTATGAGCTTATGACCATGTCAACAAAAGTGAAAGAGCTCATTCTTAATCATGGAACCTCCGAGCAAATTCGAATTCTTGCCAGGGAAGAGGGGATGAAAACTCTTCGTCGAAGTGCACTTTCAAAACTCAAAAAAGGAGTCACGACCATTGAGGAAGTTCTCAACTCTTCAGTCCGTGATACATAAGAATGGCAAAGTTTTTATACCAGGCAAAAAGTTTGACCGGCGGCATGAAGAGCGGAGTCGTCGACGCAGCCAATGAAATGGAAGCCCGGGTTAAAATTAAATCCATGAAAATGGATCCGGTTAAAATTATCTCTGCGGGTGGAGCACCAAGTGCAAAGTCCGTTGGAGACTTGAGCTTTTTCAAAGCGACTAAAATTACGCCTAAAGAACTTCAGGTTTTTACCCGACAGCTTTCGACTTTAATTAATGCAGGTATTCCTGTGGTGGATGCTCTCAGGATTTTGATAGATGGATCTCGTGCTGGAGTCATGAAAGATGCTCTTACAAAAGTGAAAAGTGATATCGAAACAGGTAAGCGACTTTCTACGGCTTTAGCCTCACATCCTAAAATCTTTGACAGACTTTATTGTAATCTTGTCGAGGCCGGTGAAGAAGCGGGTATTTTAGATCAAATTTTAAATCGCCTTTCTATTTACATCGAAAAAAATCAGAAAATTAAGTCCCAGGTAAAAGGTGCGATGGTCATGCCGATCGTGATCATATCCTTTGCAGTTCTTGTGATCACAGGCATTCTACTTTTCGTAATTCCAAAACTTCGGGAAGTGTTTGAAGCTGGTGGTCAAAAGCTTCCTGCTCTTACACAAATGGTCATTAATCTGAGTGATAGCATTCAAACCAATTGGTACATTTACTTAGGATTTTCAGTCGGAGTTCCTTACGCACTCATCACCTACATCAACACGGATGAGGGAAAAAAGGTATTCGATCACCTGATCGTAAAAGCACCTTTGTTTGGAACACTAGTTTTGCGGTCTGCAGTGGCGCGAATGACTCGAACACTTTCAACTCTACTTGGTTCCGGTGTTGGATTAATTGAGTCCATCGAAATCGCGGCCAGAACTTCTGGAAATTATGCCATCGAAGAAGCATTACTTCGAACAAAAGAGCAGGTTCTTCAAGGTAAGGCCTTTGCAGTTCCACTCGCAAAAGAGAAGCTCATTCCCGAGATGGTGACACAAATGGTGGGCATCGGAGAACAGTCGGGTTCCGTGGATCAAATGCTTGGAAAAATCGCTGATTTCTATGAGGACGAAGTTGAAAATGCAGTCAAAGGACTGACCTCAATGATTGAGCCCATTATGATGGTTTTTCTTGGTGGTGCCATTGCCGTTCTCGTTGTTGCGATGTACTTGCCAGTGTTCAGCCTAGGGGATGTGGTTGGAAATTAAATCGCAGTCGTTTTCTGAAACCTCTGCGGTTTTTGATTTTTCAAAAATAAGTCTTTTTATTGTTTTGTTAGTGATGGGAATCCTCAGCCTGATTGTTCAGGCCAATTTTCAGTCGCAAAAAATTTCTGTGAGCTGGTTGACCGTGTGTTTTTTGGGTCTCGGTCTGAATGGGGTTTCTCAACTCTATTTTTCTCAAAGTAAAAACTTAAGACTACTAACGGCCATTCTCTCAAACACTTTGATTTGTTTTTTGTTTTTGCAGCTGCAGTCTTCTCAATCCCTGTTTCTAATTCTTATTTTATTGCACATTCTTATCATCGGCCTACAAGACGGCACTCAAAGTGCAACTCAGTTGTCACTTTTTTCAAGTGTGACGTTTTCTGGTGTGATTATCTTAAGTCAAAATTTTTCACACTTCCAAGATCTTCTGTCTTTAGGTCTTTTTAATTTGTCAGCATTTGTAACAGCAGCCCTTTCTGGATTGTATGCTGAAAAATTAATGACCGCAGAGAAGGCTGTCGAGAAATCCCAGGATCTTTTAGAAGATTTAGGAACAAGACATCGTGTTTTAATTGATGAGCTGCCTTTAGGACTTTTGGTTTTCAACGAAGACGGCGTTCTTGTAGAGAAAAATCAATACTTCGATACGCATCTCGCAGGACTCAAAGAGGCCTCGACTTACTTTGAATCCAATGAATCTCAAAGTACCTTGAAAATTGAAAAATTAGGTGAGGTTTTTTATCAATCACTACACTTTCAACAGATTCTATCAGGTTCAAAAAAATATCGTCTGATCTTAATTGAAGACGTCACCAAAACAAAACTTCTTGAAGATGACCTCAGACAAAAGGAAAAGATGGCAGCCATTGGCACCTTGGCCGCCGGCATTGCCCATGAGATTCGGAATCCTTTGGCCGGTATGAGTGGAAGTGTTGAGCTTCTTTCGATGAATCCCCAAACAGAGGAAGATAAAAAGCTCTTTCGAATTATCTTGCGAGAGATTGATCGGCTGAATCGTTTGATCACTGAGTTTTTAGATTACTCAAAGCCCAATGTGGTTGAAACAGAACCCATGTCGTTGAAAAGTGTAGTCTTGGGTGTTCTGCAAATTTTAGAGACTACGCCCGAGAGACCTGCCAATTTGCAAATCGATGTGAAATTGCCAGAGGATTTTCAAATTCTAGGATCTCCGGATAAATTGAAGCAAGCTTTTTTAAATATCATGATCAACTCCTTGCAAGCGATGAAGGGTGTGGATCAGCCGCTGCTCAGTCTGGAATTGAGAGCGTCTCAAGCCGAAGGTTTTGTGGATCTCATTATCAAAGACAATGGCTCGGGGATGACTGCTCAAACTAAAACCAAAATGTTTGAGCCCTTTCACACAACAAAATCAAAGGGAACGGGCCTTGGTCTAGCTATCACTCACAAAATTTTGCAAGGTCATCAGGCACAAGTTGTGGTCGAAAGTGAAGTGGGGCGAGGTTGTCAGTTTCAATTGATTTTCCCTTGCTTAGAGCCTCATCTCAAAACAAAATAAAAGTGTCGGGAGATATTCATGAAGCCACGTATTTTAGTTGTTGATGATGAAGAATCAATTCGCGAATTTCTAGAAATCATGTTGAAAAAAGAAGGTTTTGAAATCACATTGGCCGAAGACGGTGCCATGGCGAAAGATGTTTTGGCAAAAAAAACATTTGATATGATTATCTCTGACCTTCAAATGCCAAACATGAACGGAATTGAACTTCTCAAGCATGTGAAAGAGACAAGTCCCGATACAGTTTTCATGATGATCACAGCTTTTGGTACCACTGAAACTGCTGTTGAAGCCATGAAGATGGGTGCTTATGATTACATCACAAAGCCTTTCAAAATTGATGAAGTCAGACTGAACATCAATAATGCTCTGAGATCTAAAAACTTAGAAGTTGAAAACAGATCACTCAAAAAAGAGCTTGTTAAAGAATACAGTTTTCAAAATATCATCGGTAACTCGCAAGCCATGCATTTGATTTATGATTTGATCAAACGAGTGTCACAGGCGCCAACAAATATTCTTGTGACTGGCGAATCAGGAACGGGTAAGGAAGTCGTCGCAAAAGCCATTCACTACAATGGTCCTTTGAAGGATCGTCCTTTTGTGACGATCAACTGCGGAGCCATTCCAGAAAATTTAATGGAATCAGAAATGTTCGGTCATAAAAAAGGCTCTTTTACAGGAGCCGTGTCTGATAAAGTGGGACTTTTTGAAGTGGCCGACGGCGGAACTTTATTTTTAGATGAAGTGGGCGAGCTACCAATCACCATTCAGGTAAAACTGCTTCGAGCCATTCAAGAAAGAATGATTCGAAGAGTGGGGGCCACAGACGATCATAAAATCGATGTTCGAATTATCGCAGCTACGAATCGAAATCTTGAAGAGATGGTTCAAAAAGGAACCTTCAGACAGGATCTTTACTACCGATTGAATGTGATCAATATCAAGACGCCACCTTTGCGTGATCGAAAAGATGACATTCCAATCTTGGCGCAGTTCTTCTTGAAAAAATATAACGAGAAACTGAATAAAAATATCACCAGCATCAGCACTGAGGCCATGGAGATTCTAAAAAAATATGATTATCCCGGTAACGTTCGGGAATTAGAAAATATGCTCGAGAGAACAGTGGCACTGGAAGGCGGGGCGACGGTTCTTCCAGAAAGTCTTCCGCCATTGGTCAGCACTCCCTCAGGCAGAAAGATGGCCTCAAGTCACGAAATTGAAGTCACAGATGACGGCGTAGATTTAGATAAAGTCATGGGTCAGATTGAAAAAGAACTTCTAATTAAAGCCATTCACACGGCAGGTGGAGTGAAGAAAAAAGCGGCAAAGCTTTTAAGCATCACTTTCAGATCCATGCGCTACCGAGTGGAAAAGTACAACTTGGGCACTGTGGATGATCTTGATGAGGAATAGAAGATGATTGAAATTCTGACCCTGATCACAATGTGGTGCTCCAACAGCTATGACACAAAAAGTGATGTGAAGAAGTGTCAAAAAGAACTCATCAAATGCCAACAGGAATCTCTGGTTAAAAAGTCAGATAGCCAGTTGATGGCCTGCTTTCAAAAAAACACTGAAAAGTAATAATTGAAGAATTCACCTTTTAAAGTATATCTTGTGGGGGTCAGCTTTCGACCCTATAGCTCAAATGGATAGAGCATGCGTTTCCTAAACGCCAGATCCAGGTTCAATTCCTGGTGGGGTCACCATCACTTTGAAAAAATCATAACTGCCCACACTTGACCTGTATTTTCAGTCAGGGTTCCAACGAGTCGACCGCCGAAGGCAAGGTGAAGTGCGAGTGATAACTCATTCAGTGGATTGATCGATACTTTTCCCAGTATGACTCCCTTTTTTTCAGCTACGAGTTGAGCACCTAAGCGCTCCAGAGCAAGTAATGTCTGCGGATTCACGCTTGAATCAGAGCCAACAGCTCGAATATTAAATGTCTGTAAGTTTTCAATGTTTTTTAGGTCTGAATTCAACCAATCCACCTGAGACTTCCACTTTCCTGCCGTTTTTCCATAGGCCGAAGTTGAATCATAAATAACCAGAAATGCTTTCACTTGATTTTCACTTTCATGAACCAAAACCATTTCATTTTTAATCAATATTTTGACCTCCTCTTGCAACAGGGAGCGAGTCAAAAATCCTCGTGGGTTTGTCTGATTTTGATACAAGAGTTTCTCGCTCAAGACTTGAATTTGAGCCGCATCACTGACTTCAGCCCAACGTAGATTTCTTTGTTTAAACCGATCCGGAATTTCGACTCTTGAAGGGCGACCCAATGGAGATTCAGGCGTTCTATGAGCAACAAGTTCAGGGTATCTGCCGACGACTTCCGCAAAGTCCTGGGAGCTAAGATTGCGCAATGAGGCGACTTCATGGGTGAAACGATTGATTTGATCCCGATTTGGTATTGCTGGTGAATCTTTCGACGGTGACACTGATTTGTAACAGCTAGTCTGAGCGCCTGCATTCAGCTGCCAGCCCATAGCAAAAAAGATCGAAATAAACAAAAAGCACTTCATATTGGCTTAAAAAGCAAGCGAAGTGCCACTAGCAGCTTACTTCTTTTTAGCTCTCTTGGTTTCGCTAGCAACCACTCGGGTTTTAGCCTTTGCCGGATTTTTTTTCTTAATCGGAGATAGAACGGCCTGCGATTCGACTTTGGTGGGAGCCACGAGTTCATAAAGAAGGCTGAAGCTATCTTCCATTTTTATGGCAACAAGAGAAACAATGTAGAAGATCAACATGAGGTAATGGCGGCTTTGAGCTTTTTGTTTCAGCATCAACTCAAGATTCACAATCCGTAAATCAAAGTGATTCATTTCATTGCCATCATTCTTGTATTTGATACCAGTCACAGTCGAAAGGTTTTGTGTTTGAGATTGATAGACGGGTCGAGCAGACATTTGAGGATTTTCAATCACAACAGTTTCACTCGGTGGTGGAGGTGTGAGTTCCATTTGAGCCTGACGGTTTAAATTTTGAATTTCTTTTCTTTCAGTTTCGATCTCTGTTGCGAACAACGACTGAATCAAGGTTCCAGTTTGGGCGTAGGAATGTTGTGGGTAATGGAGCATCATCACTTCTCGAAGTGCTTTTTGAAACTCCGCAGCTGATTGATAACGATCAGCTGGATTTTTTGCCAAGGCTTTCATCACCACATGATCGAGTTCCTTTGGAATTTCAATGTTGTGAGTGGAGGGCGACACTAAAGTTTTATCACAATTATTGATCCGCCCAATGATGGTCACTTCGCTATCCGAATCCTGACTGAAGGGTCTTTTCAAAGTCAGAAGTTCCCACAGCACGATGCCCAGTGCGAAAATGTCAGATCTCGCATCGACGGGATCTCCGTTGACTTGCTCAGGAGAAAGGTAAGCAATTTTTCCCTTCAAAGTTCCTGCTCGAGTTGCCTCGTGCATGGAGGTCGCCGCTTTCGCGATGCCAAAATCGATCACTTTTAGATTACCTTCGTAGGATACCAATAAATTATGTGGTGAAATATCTCGGTGAACAGCATTCACAGCCTCACCCGTTACTTTATTAATAAAATTGTGGGCGTAATTAAGTCCTGAAGCCGCTTGCATCATCAGTCCCACAGCCACTGACAAAGGCATATTCTGATTGTTCTTAACAAGCTTCGACATGAGCTCTTTCAGATTTTTGCCTTCAATATATTCCATAGCAATATAAGGTTGGCGATTCACTTCACCGAAGTCATGAAGCTGAACAACGTGAGGGTTGTTGAATCCCATGATCACTTGAATTTCCGTTTGAAACATTCTGTGAAAATCGTGGTTATTAGCGACGTGGGGAAGAATTCGTTTAATGATTTGAACGCGCCCATTACCTTCTTGAGAGGCAGGTCTTGCGAGGAACACTTCTGCCATGCCACCGGCAGCTAATCTTTTAAGGAACAAATAGGGTCCAAAAGACTCAAAGTTAAGAGTACTTACAGATTGTGTATGCAGAAGATTTCCCATAACTTGAGCCTCCCTTTTCGTCAGCACACTTTATTGTCATCGGGATCCGTGAACTTCTAAAGAAAATAAGGAATCTTCGATAATGCGTCTGAGACTTCGACGAGATCGAAGTTTTAGATGTCTAAAGGCTTTACACTTTTCAGAGAAATTGCACCGGGATGATTCCTTTGTGGATACCACCCACCGGCAGCCGTGTAAAATTTATACACCAGAAAATGCTTCAACTCGGATTCAATTGATCCCGGCTTGGACCAATCCTCGCAAACCTCATCTTTGGATTATTAACCCAAAAATGAGGTCATAAATGAAAAAAGCAACTGTCTCTTTATTAATGTCATCTGTTCTCTTGATTCAACCCATGCTGAGCTCACTCGCTTATGCTCAAAGTGCAGACTCCTCTTCAAAGGTTGTTTGTGAAGTTTCAGGTCAGCTCCAAAAAAGGCTGCAAACTGAAGCTCAAATCGAAGCTCAAAAAATCACTGAAATTAAAGAAGTCCTGGCTGGCCTCAGCAAAGAAGTAAAAAAGGATCAAACAAAGGATCAAATCAAAGATACCTACAGAATCGTAAACATCACCTTGGCTGCAATCAGCGCAATTTTTGGTAATGGTTCCGTTGGTGAAGTCGTGGATGCGACAACAGGTGCCGCTGTCAACAAAGTCGAAGACGTCATCGATTTTAAAAATTTAGAAAAGGCACGATTAAATGTTGAAGCAGGCCTTGCAAGAAGAACGGAACAATTGACTTCAATTGAAGCTGCCATCAAGAACATTTCGGGTGTTAATTGTGAGGAGCAAGCTCAATTGATGAGCACGGTTCTTCAATCCGTTGTTACGACTCGAATTTCTGAGCTCACAAAGACAATTCAAGTTCTTGAAGCTTTAAAGGCGAATGCTCCTGACGTATCACTCTTAAGCAAATCAGGTATCTATGCAAAACGTTTTGGTATTTGGAATGGAACAGTATTAACTGTTGTTGGAATCGGTCTCATCGGCATGAGCACGTTGTTCTTAAAAGGTAAGCATCCTATGGGATACCTTTTACTTGCATTGGGTGCGATCGCGGGCGTGAGTGGTGGAGTTCAGTTGTACACATCTGCCGTTGAAGCGAACCGTGAAATCAATAACCGTAAGCAAGAAATCAATTTGATCCAAACAGAACTTTCATCACGAGTCAGTCAATTAGAAGCTGTGAAAGCTTATACTGCACAAGTGAAAGCGAACTTGAACTAGGTCTATCTTTGTATCTTTTTAAGCTTTTTGTTTTCTTAATTTTTATGAGCTCCTTGGAATCCCAAGGGGCTCAAGCTCGTTTTAATGATCTGGATCAATCCCTTTACAATTTATCAAAACATTACTGTGAACCGTTAAAAAATCAGTCCGTTGCAAAAAGATATTTTAACGCATTTCAACTGAAAGTTTTTGAATCCTCAATGTTAGAGTCTGTGGATCACGTGGTGAAAGTTGCTAACAAGGCGTACTTACCTGACACAAGACTTGTCGGACTCCTCGGAGAACTGACCCAGTCAGTTGGATTCATGGCAGCTATGAGTGAATGCTTCGAAGATGAAGGCGAGCGCAATGGCTATGTGGCCTCGTTATTTGTGGCCGAGAGATTTGCGATTTTTTTGAATATATATGGGTTCTACAAAACGGGGGCGTGGGTCATCACACGATTTCCAGCCATGATCCCGGTGATTAAATACACAATTACATTTTCCATGGCTGTTTTGACTTTGCAGATTCCCTCCAGTGTGGACTTAAATGAGTTAAAAAAATTGAACGTGGATCAAACTGATTCTCGAATCAAAAACTTAAAGTCTGACTTAGCGAAAGCCTCAGCGGATGATCAGCGCAAGTTGAAATCTGAAATCAAATGGCTCGAGCTCAAAAAATCTTTGGACGCTCTCAACTAGAAATCGTTGCACTTTACCTCTGCACATTTCAGAAATCCTTCGTCAATTTCTTCAGTCTCATGACGGTGCTTATAAGGCCGGACACTTTTTTGCAAAGTTTGGCGTTTGGACCAAAACCAAAAAAGGAGTGTTTTTATGTTATTGAATTTTAGATCTGCAACTTTGGTAATTTCACTTGTGATGATGGCTTCATTTTCACTTGCTGAAACTTCCAACCAGCTTCGGGTTCGCTCGCAGAAAGCCGCACGAGTTTTAGAAGAAGTGATCAGTATTCCCGATCGATCCATTCCCATTTCATTGTTAGAGAGTGCAACTTGTATTGCCACATTTCCTGATGTGCTTCGAATTGGATTTGTCTTTGGAGCCCGCTATGGAAAAGGGCTTGTTTCCTGCCGTACAGACAGTGGTTGGAGCCGACCTTCTTACTTGCAAATCCGTGGTGGCAGTTGGGGCTATCAATTCGGAATTGAAAAGGTGGATCTGGTTTTAGTTTTTCTTGCACAAAATTCTGCTTACAGAATTTCACAGGAAAAATTAACCGTAGGTGTGGACGCCACATTCGCAGTGGGACCCATTGGACGTGAAGCCAGGGCTGGCACTGATTTCAGAGCGAACAGTGAAGTGTATGGATATTCACGCTCTCGAGGACTATTTGCAGGACTTGCCATTGGTGGAAGTGTGATCAAAGTGGATGACACTGACAACGCAAGTGTTTACGGAGCCATGAGCGCCATGGAAATTCTTTCCGATGACAACCTCATTTCTCCTCTTGAAGTCCTTCCTTATAAGGCTGCTTTAATGAGAATCGTTCCGTAATCATTAATTTTTAATGAAGAATAAATGAATTTTTAATGGCTCCTCTCTGGAGCCATTAAAAGTCTTCCATGAATTTTTGAAAAAATGACGGGGTCTAAAACCATCTCTTGATTATGAGCTTGCAGCCCCAAACAAAGCTCGATAAGTCTAAAGCTCATCAACATGAGGAGACTTAACTATGCCTTACGAGTTTTATAAAGTTTTGCACTTTTTGGGACTGATTCTCACTTTATCTGGTCTCATTGGTTTGATGGCTTCTTTCCTAACGACATCTTCTGAATTACCTAAAAAACTTCGAGTTCTGTGGATGTCCATGCATGGAACGGGTTTACTCATTATCTTGGTCAGTGGATTTGGATTAGCGGCGCGCTTAGGTTTGGTTGGCGGATTGCCGACCTGGGTGAAGGCTAAAATTGGTGTGTGGGTTGTTGTGGGATTGATCGTCATTTTGATTCGCAAAATGAAGCTTCAAATCAAGATCTGGCTTCCTTTGGTCCTTGCACTTTTCACATTGGCTGCTTACTTGGCCGTTAACAAAATTGGAGTTTAAAATGAAAAGCTTTTTCTTAGGCCTGGGTCTTCTTTTTTTCTCTCAACTTTCAAGTGCCACAGAACTTTTACAAGCTCAGTACGACAATCAGTCTCAAGTTTTGACTCTTGATGTCGTTTACGTCGGTGGACTGAAGGAACACAAATTTTCTCTAGTTTTCGATCAGTGCAATTTTGAAAACGGAACCAAGCAAATCGCAGCACGTTTAATCGATTCGGGCTCTGATGATACGGGTCGTCATGAAGTCTTTGATATAATTCAAATTCCATTAAATTCAGTGACTTGCAAGCCTGCAACACTGTGGATCAGATCTGGTAGATTCTCGCAAAAATCAGTTTGGATTGATTAGTTTTTAGCTGGTGCCAAAAGATTTTCTTATGCCTGGCGCTAAAATTGAACACTCGCCTAGAGGGGATGGATCGAGTATCCATCATGACACCACGGGGGGAATTTCAATGTTTCTTATCAAAGGTTTAAGTTTAGCATTTGTCCTTGTTTTTGTATCAGCCTGTCAAAAAACGACGCTGCCCCAATCGGGTCTCGTCGGAGAAGCACTTTTAGCTGATCGACCGGTCCTTACCCCAGCCTCTCAAATTTACCTCATCGAATTAAAAGAAAAGCCTCTGCTAACAGATGTTTCTCAAGCGGATGGCCCCATCCAATTGGATCCAGAACAAGTTGAGCTCGTCAAAAAAGAGCATCAACAGTTTGAAGAAAAGCTCAAAAATATATCCGCCGAGATTCAAGTGGTTTACCGCTACCAGTACATCCTCAACGGAATGTCTGTTGTGGCGCCGACCAAGTTTGAAAAACAAATTAAAGAATTGTCGAACGTTAAAAATTTAGAGGTTCGAAAAGTTTTTTTGAAACCTAAAGTCAAAACTCTGCAAGCTGAGACCGTTAAAAAAGCCATCGATTTGGCTGTGACTTCAGTCACTCACATCGAAGCGGCAAGTGCCTATGATCTTGGCTTCAAAGGTCAGGGCATTCGCGTCGGCATTTTGGACACGGGGATTGATTACACTCACGCAATGCTGGGTGGATCTGGAAAAGTGGAAGACTATGAATCAGTCAACGCGGACGTGGCCAATGCTCAGTACCCTAACAAAAAAGTTTTAGGTGGAATTGACCTTGTTGGATCAGTGTTTGATACCGCTTCGCTTGATTCAGCTAAGCGTTTACCAAAGCCTGACGTGAACCCAATAGATGAAGAAGGTCATGGCACCCACGTGGCTGGAACGGTCGCTGGAATCGGTGACAACGTGAACACTTATAATGGTGTTGCACCTGAGGCTGACCTTTATGCTATCAAAGTTTTTGGATCTGGCAGCACCTCTGATGAAGTTGTGATCGCGGGACTTGAGTGGGCCGTGGATCCCAATCAAGACGGGGATTTATCGGATCAACTTCATGTTGTGAATTTATCTTTAGGTGGAGGCAACGGCACTTCCTACGAGCTTTACAATAAGGCCGTTACAAACCTGACTCGTGCAGGAACTGTGGTTGTGGCCTCTGCGGGAAACTCTTCTGACGTTCCATTCATCGTAGGCTCACCGTCCACTTCAGATGAAGCTTTAAGTGTGGCGGCAAGTATCGATAGTTCAGTTCACAACTGGAAGTTCAAAACCGTTGGTTTTGTTTCGGAAGAAAAAGAAATCGCGCTAGCTGAAGCCATCGAAGGTCAAACATCAAAACCCATCGCCGAGGCGGGGGAAGTGACTGGCGAGCTCGTGTTCATCGGTCTTGCAGACAAAGATTTAGATGAAGAGCAAGCAGCGCAGCTCAAGGGAAAAGTGGCCCTGGTTGATCGAGGGGTTGTGACTTTCCAAGAGAAATTGTCCCGAGCAGAAAAAGCCGGCGCCATCGGTGTGATTTTGGCCCAAAACAGGGACGAGGCGCCGTTCACAATGGGCGGAGATAAAAAACTCGAAATCCCGGCCATTATGATCACTCAAGCTTTGGGAAATTTACTGAAAGAGCAAATGAAGAAGGCGCCTGTGGTGGCCGTGTTTCAAAATCCTAAAATGATCGAAAAACCAGAGCTCATCAATCGGATCACGGACTTTTCATCTCGTGGCCCAAGATCTGTGGATCTTTTGATCAAACCTGAAATCACGGGCCCAGGACAAAACATTATTTCTGCGGCCATGGGATTAGGTGCCGAGGGCGTGAAGCTTTCAGGAACTTCAATGTCGGGTCCGCACCTCGCAGGTGTGATGGCTTTGATGAAACAAAAGTTCTCTAAGCTCTCAACAAAAGAACTCAAGTCAGTGGTCATGAGCACAAGTGTGCCTGTGAAAAATGACAAAGGCTTGATCGACACAGTGGCAAGACAGGGTGCCGGACATGTCTTTGTCAGTCGTGCTTTAAAAGCTCAATTTGTGACTGATCCTGTGAGTTTATCTTTGGGACTTCAACAAGTGGACAAACAAAAAAGACTCTCAAGATCACTCAGAATTAAGTCACTTTTTGATGATGCTTTGAAACTTCAAGTTTCACTTGAAACAACTTCGGCTGCGATCACTTTGCAAAGCTCTGAAGTGTCGTTAAGCGCTTTGGGGCTCAGTGATGTGAAGCTGAACTTTAACTTGAACGCATCAAAAGTGGCAGGGTTAGAGGAAGAAGTGACGGGTTGGGTTGTGCTTAAAGTATCTGAAACCCAGTCGCAAAGAATTCCATTCTTAGTCCGACTTCAGAAGGTTTCTAACATCAAAATGACAAAAGCTGAGTGGGGAGCGCAAAGCCCACTTGAATTGGAAGGCAGCACTTCTAAACTGGAATTCACCAACCGATCCTCACACGCGGGTGAAGCTTGGTTATTTAACCTTCTTGGACAGGATTCTAGAAAGCCAGCAGGCGAATCTGAATTCTTTAGCCGAGAGTGTGACCTGAAAGCTGTCGGGTACAGACTCAATGGCTCAAATCTCGAGATCGCAGTGAAAATGTTCTCTCGAGTCAGCACATGGAATCTTTGTGAGGTCAGCGTGCTCTTTGATAATAACCAAGATCAAAAAGCAGAGCTAGAACTTGCTTTAACAGTTCAGGAAAGAATTCCGGGCCTGACGGGTCTTGCGATGGTGTCCACGTTGTTGGATTTTCCAAAAGCTCGAGCTTTACGTGAAGAGGCTGAAAAGAAGTCTGTGACCTCTGAAGAGCGCGTAGAATTGGATTTGAAAGATGCCATTTTAGCTCAGCAAGCGGGACAAGCTGAAGCCTTAAAAAGCGCAGTGATCTTAAAAGTGGATCTTTCGACTTTGCAGTCTAAAATCGGCAGAGAACCTAAAATTCAAGTGGTCACCAGCTCTCAAGAGGGTAAAAACACCGAATCAGATGATTTTTTGAAGACTGAAAAGCACTGGCAGGTCTTGTCGCTGGACGCCGACGCACAGTCTTGGAAGGGTTTACAGAACATCACTTTGCAAGGCGGAGAGACTCGCACTTTGGAGCTCGAAAAGGGAGCCTCACCAAGTGGTCTGTTCGTGTTAATGCCTCAGAATTCCTTGGATTCTCAGGGACTGGATGATCAGCAACTCGAGATCATTAAGCCTAGTTTTAAACCTTAATTATCATTTCAAAATTTCAACTCACCCTATAAAACTTATCTGTTTTAGGGTGAGCAATGCTCGCAAGCAATTAATAATTCCCACGTTTTTTCATTTTTAGGCTATGTTGCCTACACCGAAGCGTTTTAATGAATAAGCGCTTAACAACATTTAAGCGCAAGTTTTGATTTATTCAACATGACGCTTGACGTAGGATTCCTATGGAACCGACTGACTTTTCTGGCTTTGATTTAAAGCCCCGTCTTCTTTCTGCAATCGCAAAAATTGGTTACACAAAACCAACAGTGATTCAGCAAGAAGTCATTCCCTACCTGCTAAGTGAAGAGAAAAAAGATCTCGTGGCACTGGCACAAACTGGATCTGGTAAGACCGCTGCTTTTGGAATTCCAATGGCGCAAAAATTAGATCCTGCAAATGATCAAGTTCAAGCATTGATCCTTTCACCCACACGCGAATTAGCTGCTCAAATTCAAGAAACATTAAAACCACTTGTTGAATCTGTGGGTCTCAGATCTATGACTGTTTACGGAGGTCAAAGTTACAACGACCAACGTGCGAGCATCAGACTTAAGCCCCAAATCATTATTGCGACTCCTGGGCGCCTTGTTGATTTGCTCAATCAAAAAACGTTTAGTCTTTCAAACTTACGCGTTCTTGTGTTGGATGAAGCTGACAGAATGTTATCAATGGGTTTTGAAGAGGATTTACAATTTATTTTGGATTGTACTCATCAAAAATCTGAAGAGACTCAAAGACGGGCTTCGTGCCAGACTTGGTTGTTTTCAGCGACTATGGGTCCTGGAATCAAAAGAATTTTGAATCGCTATTTAACAAATCCTAAAATCATTGAGCAGCTCACAGGAAATTCTGGAGCTTCTTCAACTTTAGAACATCAGTATTTAGCTGTTAAATCAGGATTTCGTCCTCAGGCTTTGATGCAGATTTTAAAAACTCTAGAAAATTTCTACGGCATCATTTTTTGCCAAACGAAAAAAGAAGTCAGTGAAGTGGAAGCCATGCTTTTGCAGAACAAAATTTCTTGCATGAGTTTGCATGGTGATAAAGTTCAAAAAGACCGTGAGCGTGTGTTGAAACTTTTAAAAGAAGAAAAGTTTTCTGTTTTGATTGCGACAGACGTTGCGGCCCGTGGACTTGATGTGAAGAACCTGAAAAACGTAGTTCACTATTCAATTCCTATGGAAATCGATTCTTATATTCACAGATCAGGTCGAACTGGCCGAAATGGTGAAGAAGGTTTAGTTGTTTCTATCCTTGAGCCCCGTGAGTTTTCAAAACTGAATCGTTTGAGCCGAACTGCGAATATCAAAATGAAGCCTTTTGAACTTGTGAATCCAGAAGCTTGGTTAGAAAAACAAGCGACTAAAGAGCTCGAAAAAATGGCAAAATTCAGCGTGGACACAGAAGCTTTCCAAAGTTTGAAGAAGTTCTGTGAAAAGTCTCTTTTGACTTTAGACACAACTTTATTCTCGACTGCAGATTGGATGGCGGCATTTTTAATGACTCGTCTTTCTGTTAAGTCCGGTGAGACTCAAGGTTTTGTGATCAAAGATATTAAAGCTCCATCAGCCGGTGGCGATAGACGTCCAAGCTTCACTCGTGAGCGTGATTATTCTTCGGGTGGCGGCAGAGGCCGACCTGCTTCAAGAGGTGGCTATGAGCGCGGTGGACGGGATGATTTCAGAGGCCGTGATGATCGCGGTCGTGATGACAGAGCGCCTCGCTCTGAAGGAAGATCAAGTTCTTCGGTCATTAGCCAAGTTAGATCTTCGACTGGTGAAAGACGACCAGCAAGTTCTGGATTTTCGAGCGGTGGAAGTGCACGACCTTATGGTGGTGGCGGAACCAGAAGACCTGCAAGCTCTTCAACTGGTGAGCGTCGAAGCTATCCTTCACGCGATCGGTAAGACATAACTAAGTTATGTCGAATATTTTAAGCGTTCATAATGCGACAAAAAGTATGGGCTCTCGAACATTGTTTGAGGGCCTTTCTTTTGGTCTATCCTCGGGTGTTAAAACTGGTCTTGTGGGTCCCAACGGTGCTGGCAAGTCCACATTGATGAAGTGTCTGGCTGGCTTTGATAAGCTGGACAGCGGATCCTTAGTTTGGACCCTTAATACAAGATTACAATACATCTCTCAAAGTCCACAATTTAAGCCGGGTGAAACCATGCAGGATTTTTTATTTAAAAATCAGGGCTTGGATGCAGAGGACGTGGAACTTCAAGCCAAAATGTGGGAGTTTTTCTCAAGGCTTAATTTAGATGAAACTGACTTAGAAAAACCCATGACCACACTTTCTGGTGGTGGACAAAAGAAAATTCAAATCATTCGGGCTTTTTTAGCTGATCCGCAAGTTTTGTTGATGGATGAGCCCACCAATCATTTAGATGTGGAAAGCATTATGTGGCTCGAGGATTTTTTGAAATCCCGAACTCAAATGACATATTTGCTGATTTCCCATGACCGTTTGTTTTTGCAAAATGTCGTGAATGAAATCATCGAGCTCAATCCCAAATACAGGGATGGCTACATCCGCACCCAAGGTGGATACGCTGAATACCAAGAATTGAAATATGAAACAGAAAGATCTCAATCCGTTCAGCAGCAGCGACAAGAAAATGATATGCGCAGAGAAACCGCTTGGCTCAGACGGGGTGCAAAAGCTCGTCAAACCAAACAATCTGCCAGGATTAATGCTGCTGACCAGATGAAAGAAGATTTAGAAATTTTAAAATCTTTAAATCGATCTCGCCGTGTGGAAATTGAAATGTCCACCACCAATAGAAGTCCTAAAAAACTAGTGGAAGTGGAAAACTTAAAATTATCTCGGCCTAATATTGGCCGTGTATTTTTTGAAAAATTAAATTTACTTGTTCACAGACACACCAGGCTTGGTTTGATTGGAAAAAATGGCTGCGGAAAATCAAGTTTGATTCAAGCCATGCTTCAGGATTCACCCTTTGCAAATGGGCTGACCATCGAAGAAGGCAAAGTGAAGCGATTTGAAGAGCTTCAAGCCAATCATTTTGAGCAAAACAGATCCAGCCTTCATCTTGATAAAACTTTACTGCAAAACATTTGTCCTGAAGGGGATTATGTTTTCGTCAAAGGCCAACCTATTTTTGGGAAAAGCTATCTGGATCGATTTAATTTTAAACGAAATCAGCATGACTTAAAAGTTCGTGAGCTTTCAGGTGGCGAGCAGAACAGGCTTCTGATTGCTTTGATGATGACTAAAAATTGTCAGCTGATGGTGCTTGATGAGCCCACCAACGATTTAGATTTTGAAACTTTAGATTCGCTGAAAACAGCTCTGGATGAATTCGAAGGTGCTATTCTACTTGTCAGTCATGACCGGGCATTTTTGGATGAAGTGTGCACAGAGATTCTATATTTCCCAACGCCTGAAGAGGGCACAGAGCTTGTCAGATTTTCTAGCTTTTTGCAGTGGCAGGATTGGCGAACAGAAAGTGCTGCTCAAATAAAAAAGAAATCAAAAGAGCAAGCTGCGAGCTCGGTTGGTGGGTCATCTAAGAAAACTGCAAAGCTTGGATACAATGAGCAGCGTGAGTACGATCAGATGGAAGCCATAGTGATGGAAAAAGAAAATGCCCTTATGGAGCTTCGCATGCAGATGGAACTTCCAGAAGTCATTTCCAACCCCAAAAAGCTTGTGGAAGTGTCAGCTCAGATTTCGAAGCAAGAAGACGAGATGGAAAAACTTTATTTGCGCTGGCAATACTTAGAAAGTTTAAAGTCGCAGTAAAGTACAATCACAGAGACCAAAGAGCACAAAACGCCGCCCCAAACCACATCGACCATGCTCATGTGGAGCGGCCAATTTTTTAGCAGTGACAGATTCGTTGCATCATAAACCAAGTAAACAAAAAATCCCATCAAGAAGCCTTTGAGAGCTGCGGTCTTCAAGCTTTGATTTGAAAGCGGCAAAACAAATTCTGTGATCAAGCCCGCTAAGCCCACGTAAACCAAAGCGGCTGGCCAAATCAGCGGATCAAATTTTCCATCCACTTCGCGAACCAGATTGCCAAGTTCAGACAGGTAAAAGTTTTGCGCGATGTTGCCCAACCAAATGTAGTCGATCAAAGGCACAAGAATCCAAGCAATCATAAAAAGAATTAATTTTTTCATTGTCTCATTTCTTCAGTTGAATATGATTAAATCAACAAAAAAAGGGGAATTCATGAAATTTCTGTTTGTCGCTGTTTTCTTGTTTGGGTCAGTTGTGTTGGCTCAAGACTCTTCTTCAAAATACTTGGTCATCTACAAGGAACAGAATCCCGCCCAACTCAGATCACTCAGATCTCAAAAGCTGCAGAGATATTTGAAACAACAAACAATTCTGAACGAAAGAGCTGTTTTCAGTTCCAACGTGAGTGCAACTGCTGCGAGATCTAAGAATTCCCTTTGGATTCTGAATTCGACAATCATTCAATTAAGTGAATCAGAGCTCAGAGCAGTATCGCAATCCAATCGAGTTCGAAAAATTTTTAAACTGGGAAGAAGAGCTCAGATTGTTCAAAGTCAAAACGACTTTTCAATTTTGAACACCAAAGACTACACCTATGGTCTGATAAAGATTTTGGTTCCAGAAGTTCGCACAAAATTTGTCGGCTTAGATGGCCGAGGTATTAAAGTTGGCATCATCGACACAGGTCTTGACGACAATCATCCCGATTTAAAAAATCGAATGATTGCCTTCAGAGATTTTATAAATCCTGCCAATAAAAGACCTTTGGATGATCACGGACACGGAACCCACGTAGCAGGAACCATTGCGGGAGGATCGACGTCTGGAAGATCCATTGGGGTGGCACCTGGGGCTGAGCTTGTGATCGCCAAAGGTTTTAACTCGAGGGGAAATTCAGAAGATGCTCAGCTTTTGTTAGCATTGCAGTGGATGGCAGATCCAGATGGAAATTCAGAGACTAAAGATCATGTGGATATCATCAATAATTCTTGGAACGCTTACGGTGGACTGAATAGTTTAACACCTGAATCGGATCCGTTTTGTGCTGTACTGAATCGCCTGCGTGCCATGGATGTCATTCCTGTTTTTGCTGCGGGAAATGATGGACCCCGAGCCGATACGATTTTTGTGCCTGGTGCCTGTCCGGACTCTTTTACGGTGGGTGCAACAGATTCAAGGGACTCGGTGGCAAGCTTTTCATCTCGAGGACCTGTGAAGTGGAAAAATCAAGTGGTTCAAAAACCAGATTTGTCAGCGCCTGGAGCCGGTGTCTTGTCTGCTGAATCGGGTGGTGGTTACTCGACTAAGTCTGGAACTTCCATGGCAACTCCTCATGTGGCGGGAGCTCTGGCAGTTGTCATGCAGAGTTTAGATCCTGCTGTGAGATTAACTGCAGAAGGCAAACTCAAAAAGTCAGTGAACGATTTAGGTCAAGTTGGTTTTGATTCTAGTTACGGCCTGGGAAGAATTAATTTATTACAAGCCCTCACTGTTGAATGATTGATAATTATTTTAGAAAAATTTTGCCGTCCTATTTGGGTTTGTTGATCAAATTTTTTTCGATACTTAAAATCACACCCAATCAGATCTCGCTTTTGGCTTTTTTAGTGGCTGTACTATCAGCAGCCCTTGTCTATTCCGATTTTCTAGTGATGGCAGCCCTTGTTTGGTGGATTTCAAGGCTACTTGATGCCTGTGACGGAATTTTTGCCCGGTCCACAAATCAAGCTTCAAACTTTGGGGCTTTTTTGGATGTTCAACTGGACATGGCAGCCTATAGTTTGATGATCGTTGCTTTCTATTTTCGATTTCCAGAGTTTTCATTTCAGTGGGTTTTGATGTTGTTTTGTTATGTGCTTTGTATCTCTGGAGCTTTGGGTCTTGGGGCCTTCGAGATGAAACTGAAGATGCCAGATCAAAGTGAAAGAAATCTGAGGTTGGCGGCAGGCCTTGCCGAAGCCGGTGAGACGGGAATTGCTTACACTTTCTTTTTAATTTTACCCCAATATTTAAGTTTGACCACATGGATTTGGGTCACAATTCTATTTATCACAATAGGAGCTCGAATGGGACTGGCATGGTCTGAGCTGAAAGTGAAATCTGAGTGAACTATCAATCAATTTTGGGCCTCCTTGTTTTTTTAGGTTTTGTTTTCTTGTTCTCACAAAATAGAAAAAAGGTTTCGATCAAATTTGTTCTTATTGGAATCTTGTCCCAATTTTTACTAGCTCTTTTGTTTTTGAAAGTGCCACTGGTATCGGATGTGATGTTTGGAATCAATCAATTCGTTGGAGCCCTTCAAAGTGCCACAGATCGTGCGGCTCAATTCATGTTGGGCTTTTTAGCTGGTGGACCTGCTCCTTTTGAAATCACCCAACCTCAGAATTCTTTTGTTGTTGCTTTTCGTGTCTTGCCGCTGATTCTGGTGATCAGTGCGCTTTCAGCTTTGTTGTTTCATTTTGGAATTTTGACTTTTATTGTGAACCTCTTTGGAAAAATCTTAAAAAGATTTTTTGGTCTTTCTGGCCCCCTAGGATTTGCAGCCTCCGCGACAGTTTTTTTTGGGACCATTGAATCACCGCTCATTGTAAGACCCTATTTGAATAAAATGACTCGAGCGGAGCTTTTGGCTCTACTGACCTGTTCCATGGCGACGATCGCAGGAACCGTGATGGTTTTGTATGCCAGTGTTTTGGAAAAAGTTTTGCCAAATGCACTGACTCATCTACTGACGGCATCTATTATCAGCGTGCCGGCAGCACTGACGTTAGCCCATGTGTTTTTACCGATTGATCGAACTGATTTAAGTGATGATATCAAATTAGAAAAGTCAGAGCTGACTTGGATTGAGGTTTTACTTAGCTCTGTTCAAGATGGAATGAAGATGGTGGTGTCCATTGTTGCCATCATTATTGTCATGTTTGCTTTTATTTATCTGATTGATGGCCTCTTACTAAAAATCAATCCCGAGCTTTCGATGAACTCTGTTGTGGGTCAAGTATTGAGACCTGTGATGTGGCTGGTGGGTTTTGACTGGGAAAAGTCTGTTTTTGCCTCAGAATTGATGGGCTCAAAAATTGTATTAAATGAATTTGTAAGTTACTTAAAATTGTCAGAAAATAATCCCTTCAATCCAAAAGAGACTTTAATGATGGTTTATGCTCTTTGCGGATTTGCAAATCTTGCCAGTTGCGGAATCATCATTGCCGGTCTGACTGCCATTTTACCGCAAAGAAGAAAAGAAATCGTCGAGCTCACTTTTATTTCACTTTTTTTAGGAAATATCACCACATTGATGACAGCTTGTGTGATCGGTTTAATGAGTTAACAGGGAGAATTGCAATGGCTATGACTTTTATTTTTCTAATTTTAAGCCAGTTGGCTGCGGCCCAGGTGAAGTACCCTGATGTTCAAACAAAGAAATTTAAATCAGGAAAGCTGCAGCAGAAAACCACTTATTCGGCGTATAACAGTGTGGAATCGTCAGAAGTTTATTTTGAAAACGGAAAGCTCAATTTAAAATATGATCGAAAGGAACTCTCAAAGGATCCTTTCAAACCTGACGTTTATAACTACAAGGAGCAAGATGACAGTGGAAATGTCCTTCTTGAGGGTCTTTGCTATGTTTCACCCACCGAGAATTTTTTTGGCAATTCTCGTTGCTACACTTTTAGTGGAACTCAAAAAAACTTCAATGAAGATGGGGAATTATTTTCAGAAGCTCAACTCACAAAGAGCCAGTTGGATGGTTTAATGACCGAGCACGCCGAAGGTAAAATCATCCAGACCCACTATAAAAAAGGGATCAAGACCAAGAGGCAAGTGATAGACAGAAGGACTAAGGCCGTTTTAAAGACTGATGAGTATTACGAGGATGGATCTAAAAAGTAATAACAGGACGAAGGTCTGATCGAGCGGAACGAGAGTTTTTCCGATAAACTCAATATGAAATTTGTTTTCATTTTTGTCACTTTTCTGGCGTTTCAAGTGCAAGCCAACTGCGATGGAGCACTCGTTGATCTCTACTTAGCAAAAAGAAGCTGTCTGCTTGAAAATAATTCGATAGGTTGCGAAAAGATGGGTGCACTTTCTGTGGCCTTTCCTGCGCTTGCAGGTGTGGCCGGTGGAGCCGCTGCTCAACTCTATAATCGGATGAAAGTATCTAAAAACGATGAGTTTGGAATTCGAAAGCTCTCTTCTCAATTTACTAAAATTCAAATTGCCCAAAACAAAGCCACTGAAATTTCGTCAGCCAAGGAAAAACTATCAAAATTAGATCAAGAAACATTTGGTCGAACTTTTGATAATGACAATGATCGAAATCGATTTGTAGCTGCTAAAAATAGTTCCAATCCTGCTGAAACAGAAAAGCAAGGGAAGGGAATTTTTGATTTGAAGTTTTCTGACAAAGAAGGCTATGCAAAAGCATCTGCTGAAATGGAAAAATGGAGCAAGGCTGCAAATTCTGTTCGTGAATCAAATTTGCAAGCAGCCATTCAAAATGCCCAAGACCCCATGCTGAAGGAAGCACTCTTGGAAAAGCAAACTCAAAAGCCTTCAGGGGCTTACGATCGGGCCCTGAAAGAAGCCTTTGGTCAAACGGACATCGAACGTGTTCAGGCCATTTATGATGATGAAATGAAAACAAGAAAAATTGGCTCAAGATATGATGGATTAAGTTCTCGAGACAAAGTCATTTATGATTTTTTAGGCAGTCGAAATTCACAAATGGACAGCTCGAACACAGGCCCACAAAATATTCGAGAACGAGTCGCGGGATTTAAAAAGGGTGTTGTCAGCCCGATGAAAATTGGAGCAGGTGCAAATGCTGCGGGAGCTGTTGCTCTCTTTGCTTTTCAAATGGGATCAAACGCCATCATCAAAAACAAGCTGTTGAGTTGTCAAAAAGAATTGGGATTAAGCGAATTGGATTTGAAACTTTTGTCAGGAAATTATTTTCTCTTTTCTGCACCGAAAGCAAGTTCCACTGAGGGCTTGGTGGGCTTAACATGTCAAAATATGCAACTCGGTGAACCTGAAAAAGTGATCTCCGAGAGCCGCATGGCGAATGGTGGTCAAATTCCAAACGGAATTTGTACCATGATAAAAAATGAAATCAAATTACTCGATAACGGCATTAGTGATTTTGTTTCACTCAGAAATGTTTCATGTGATGGATTTAAATCGGCCAACATGGAAATGAAAGGTGAGGGGTTTGCTAAGACCTTCTTTTACACGAGTGGTGAAGGTCAAAAAATTGAGATACCTTTTGACGGGCAAATGGGGTGGCCAGATTACACCCAAGCCAAAATTTTCTCAGGTGATAGCCTGGATCAGATGAAAACGGAAGATTTTCGCTCTCGCCATCAAAGGTATTTGCCGTCTGATTTAAGTCGAGACAATCCAAATCCTCGTTGGGATATGAAAGAATTGATGGGTTGTTTAGATTCAAAAAATCGCACTGAAGAATGCCGCATGCAAAGATCAGCGGTTGCAGCTCGAATGTACTATTCTTATTTCAAAGAGAACTGTGCAAGTCAGACATTGAGAGATCAAAAATCAAACTCTCAAACGCCAACAACTGGCCAGCAAAACCGACAGTTTCAGCGCTAGAGATAAATTCATTAGAGGGGCTTTCGATTGCCTTTCTCGGGTTCGATGGTTCAGTTTGAATTTTCGCATTTAATTTTCGCATTTTAAGTCACTTTTTAAAATCAAATCGACACTCAATTTCATTCGTGTATGCAACCTATTGTTGCTGACCTAAAATGTGTCTCAATGTGAAACACTGGCACGCATTGCAAGATCATTCATGTCTTCAAGGTTTTAAAAGGTTCTGCAACTCTTAAGCAGAGAAAAAGAGAGAGATATGTTTTGGATGATTCAACTGAGTGTCATTTTATTTCTAAGCCTTTCTATGGCTTCACAATCAATTTCTGATCTTCAAATATTGAAACATCAGATTGCGAGCGAAAATGTAACTTTGAAAGGCCTTCAGCAGCAAACCGCAGAAATGGATCAGGAAATTAAGGAGCTCGCTGACAAAAGGCGTTTTTATCAGATTTTCAAAACCCAAGACGAGAAGAATTTGATCGCGTCAAAAAATGAAAAATTGAAAACGACAGCAGATTTAAAAGAAAAAATAAAGCAGCTCGATCTCAATCTCCGCAGGGGTGTAAGTGCTCATATTTATCAGAACGATTCGGGATACGCTGAAGTAAAAAAAATCGTTGTTAAGATCACTCCCGTTGCGAATCTGGGTGTTTCCGTCGTCAATCAGTTAGGTGCAGCTCTGCAGCAGTTGAATTCGTCTCAGGTGATGTCAGCTGCCAATGCGACAGGAAATGCAATTGGCATGATGCTAGATTCCAAGCGAGATGCGTTCGATCATATTGCGGCTGGTATCACTCAAATGGCTGTTGATAATGCACTCAAAGCCGGACATCATGGATTGGTGAGTGCGGCTTCTTTTGAAGCTCAGCTGCAAGGACTCGCAAAAGAAATGAACTTAGGAATTCTTTCGGGATCTTGGAATGGAGCTTTTGGAAGAGGTTTGATCTATGCTCTCATTAGTGGAAAAAATCCACTGAACTCTCACGTGTTTGTTTTTTCCAACAACTTGTTTCAGCTCAAAAATTTATCTGAGGTTAAAAGAAAAGTAAAACTTGCCCAAGAAGCCGTCTATCCCGTTTCCATGCAGATAAATAACGAATTGTCGGCCCTTCAATCAAAGCTGACCCAAGCCGAGGACGAATTAATTCGGCAACTATAAAATCTGAGTGGTCTTTGGATTCTGATCTGAATTCAGGTATACCGGTTAACCTGTATACTGGGATTCGGGAATTGGAGTTGGTGCGCGAGGGGGGACTTGAACCCCCACACCTTTCGGCATATGCACCTCAAACATACGTGGCTACCATTACACCACCCGCGCAATCCTTAAAACGAAGACATCTAACCTGAGGCTCCCATCATTTATACAAAGGCTTTGGGACTCGTCAATAACTTCTGTTTATTGCTCGAATAAGTGGGCAGGGAAAAATCTTTGACCCCACCTAACCCGGGTCCGAGGTCTGTGAATCTTTACTTATGAAAGCTACGGATGGCTTCACAAAGATCCAAAAAATGAGACCAGGATGGTCTCGAGGATCTGGCTCAATGAAGAGCAAAAGGAGGACCTAATTATGGGTGAAATGAAAGAAATTCTGATGTTTTGTGCCTTGTACTCGAGCGTCATCATCGGCGCTTTGGCCTACACCCTAGATCCAGGTCCGTTGAAACAAAAAGTAAAAGTTCGAAATTAAGTGTTGGTTCCCCCCTAGTTCCAGTTTTTCGACCAATTGGCGTATGAGGTTTGGTGGTTCCCTTGTGCGCTTAGGTCCCCGCCGAGCTGGCGATCCCAGCTCGGCAATTTTTTTTTGATCAGCCATTGATTTTCTCAGGTAGCTCAGACAATGTCGCACTCCTAATGAACTCACTTCTCAATCTTGAAGACCTTAAATTTGATTACCCCGAAGAGCTTGTGGCTCAATCTCCGGTGAAACCCCCCAGGGTCATGAATGTCCGTGGATCTGAGTATCAAGAAATCCGGTGGAATGAGCTTTTTGAGCAATTCCAGTCAGGTGATTTGGTGGTTCTCAACGACACCCGAGTTTTAAAAAGACGGGTGTTTGCAGAAAATTTTGAAATTTTATTCTTAAACCCGCTTGTGAACCCTTTAGAATGGGAAGTTTTGTTCCCCTCAAAATCCTTAAAAGTGGGAAGCCTTTTTTCACTCCCTGGTGGCATTCAAGCAGAACTGATAGAAAAGGGCAGGCCGCAAAAAATCAGAACCTCTGAAGTTTTAACCTCTGAATATTTCCTGAAAAATGCAGAGCTTCCACTGCCACCCTATATTCAAAAAGCCAGAGGTCTTAGAAAAACAGTTCAAGATGACGATCAGTGGTACCAAACCGCGTGGGCTAAAAATGAAGGTAGCTTGGCAGCTCCGACAGCGTCATTGCATTTTGATTCTGAAAGCATTGAAAAATTAAAAAGTCGGGGCGTTCAGGTGGAATATCTGACTTTACATGTGGGGCTCGGTACTTTTTTACCGCTCACAAAAGAGGCCATCGAGCAAAAAAAACTTCATGAGGAAGTCATTGAAATCCCAAGCTCCACTTGGGAAAAAGTTTTGCAAACTCGAAGTGCCAAAAAGACCGTTTGGGCTTTAGGCACCACGGTGACTCGGTCCTTGGAGGCCTGTGCCCGGGGAGATTTGAAGTTATCACAAAATCGGTTTGTGGGTTCGACGGACCTTTTTATTCAACCAGGTTTTCAGTTTCAAGCGGTGTCAGGGCTGATGACAAACTTTCACCAACCGGAATCCTCGCTTCTCTCTTTGGTGATGGCTTTCTCAAATCAAAAAACAGTGATGGATGTGTACCGAGCGGCCATCGAAAAAAAATTCAGACTTTTTAGTTACGGAGATTTATCAGTATGGAAACCATGACCCCAGGCCAATTTAAAATTCATGCAAAAGCTGGAAACGCCAGACGTGGCACTTTGATGACAGCTCATGGGCCTGTGCAAACACCGGTTTTCATGGCCGTCGGAACAAAGGCCACAGTGAAAGCGCTGACACCCGAGGATTTGATCGAGTGCGGAACACAGGTGGTTTTAGGCAATACCTATCACCTATGGGTCAGGCCCGGAGATGATTTGATTTTAGAAATGGGCGGACTTCATAAGTTTATGCGTTGGAATGGCCCGATCTTAACGGACTCAGGTGGCTTTCAGGTTTTTTCTTTAAGCAAACTTCGAACATTGACTGAAGAGGGTGTGCACTTCAGATCCCACGTTGACGGAGCCCCGCTTTTTTTAACCCCAGAAAAAAGCATGCAGATTCAAATGAATTTGGGAGCTGACATCATTATGGCTTTTGACGAATGCCTCGAGCATCCCTCTCCGGATGCAGAAATCGAAAGATCCATGGCACTGACCCATCGTTGGCTGATCCGCTCAAAAGAAGCCATGACTCGAAAAGAATCTTTGCTGTTTGGAATTGTGCAGGGTGGTCTTTCCATGAAGCACCGAATGAAATCCATGGAACAAATTTGTTCAGTGGATTTACCAGGATATGCTTTGGGCGGATACAGTGTGGGAGAGCCCATTCACTTGATGCATGAAATGCTTCCCCATGTGACGCCACAAATGCCAGCCGATAAACCCAGATACTTAATGGGTGTGGGAACTCCGCTGGATCTGATTTTGGCAGTTGATAGCGGTGTCGACATGTTTGATTGTGTTATGCCAACACGTGTCGCAAGAAATGGAACTCTTTTTACTTGGCGTGGAAAAGTCAGCATCAAACGAAATGAATACCGAAATGATCCAGCTCCCTTAGATCCTGAATGTGATTGCTACACTTGCAAAAACTATACGAAAGCTTACCTCAGGCATCTGTTCATGACGGGAGAGCTTTTAGGTCACCGTTTGAACACAGTTCACAATGTTTATTTTTATATGAAGCTCATGGAGAGAATGAGAAGTGCTATTGAAAGTGGCACTTGGGAAGCTTTCCGCGATGATTGCATATCGCGATTCGTCAAGAAGGTCTAAAGCAGATATTGAAATTCCTCGGTGTTCATGATGACTTAAGTGTTCTTTAAAC
>CAZPBD010000010.1:0-26445 GCA_964584655.1 uncultured Pseudobdellovibrionaceae bacterium
GCTTCGAACTCGGGCATGCCCACTCCGACGAGGCCGCCGGCCAGGCCGCCGACGGCTCCACCCGCTCCAATGCCAGCAAACGCTGCTACGATGGGACCTGCAGCGAGCAGCGATCCAACGCCTGATAATGATAACAGGCCTATGCCAGCAAGAAATCCTAAGGTCCCGCCCACCACTGCGCCAGCACTGGCTCCGGCGGTGACCCCTTCAGGCGCTTTTGATTCGATGGTGTGAGACCAATCATCTCCGGGCATCAATACAGAAATATCTTTATTAAAAAAACCATCATCAGTCAGAGCATCTATGGCGCGTTCCACTTCTTTTCGTAGTTTATAGACTCCATAAACAGCTTTTAGATTGGTGGCCATAGACACTCCTTTTTAATTTTTACTAAAATGCGTAGCATTGAAGTCTGCGACCCATGACTTGCATGGCTTGACCCACAACATGGGATCCTTTTTGGATTTTTTCTTTGATTGTTCCTAAAGCCTGTTGGCCTTGAACAAATTGTCCATGCAATGCTTCTTCCATAATCGATGACTCTTTCGCCACTTTAGGTTTTGCTTTTTTCTTAACGATGCGTTTTGAAGTCTTCTTTTTCATGGGCACTCTTTTCTGCAAGGATGATGTTTCAATTTTTGATTTGCAATTGGTTGGCCACTTGTTTTGATTGGCTGCAGTGGCTTTTGAGAGAAATCGAGAGGTAAATTGCCACAACTTTGTTGCAAGTTCTTTTCGGCATTGGGTTTGCTACTTATAATTAAAACTCGAACAAAAGGATCTTAAAATGATATTCAATTCACAAAATAAAGAATCCAGCATTTGCGATCTGATTAAAAAAGATCATCAGCCCCTGATGGAGATGATTGAACGACTGAATCATCATCACATTCCCATTCAACAAAAAAGATTTGATTATGCCGAATTCGAAACCTTACTCAGATATCACACCTTCGCTGAAGAGCGAAGCCTGTACGCTGCGATTAAAGAAAGTGCAGTTCTGAAAGAAGAGGCCTTCAAAGGAGATTTCGAACATACCCTTTGCGCGCAATTGTCCCGAGAAATTGTGGACATTGATGACGACACCCGGTGGCTAGCGAAAGTCAGCGTGCTGCTGGATTTAAAAAAGAATCACATCGAAAAAGAAGAAAGTATTATTTTAAAAAAGTTAGAGAAAGTTTTTTCTCATCATGAATTGGTCACAATGGGAAAAAAATATTTAAGATATTTAGATGAAATCATCGACGACGAAAAGATTACGGTCACAACCACTGTGTACAATCCGCAATATCACTTCCTTTACTAATTGCAATAGTGATCGATGTTGGGATCCTGGATAATTTGAATGGTTGTGTGCTGAATTTTAAATTTTGCTTTTAAATTTTCTGAAAGTTGTTTGAGGAAAATATCCCCTGCAGATCCCTGAGGCATCTGCAGGTGCGCTGTCAAGGCCACTTCCGTTGAACTCAAAGCCCAGATGTGAAGATCAAAAACTTCCTGCACGCCTGTTTGATTTTTTAAAAAATTTTTGACCTCATTGAAGTCGATATTGTCTGGTACTCCGTCAAAAGCAAGCCTCAGTGATTGTTTAAAAAGTTTGAAGGTTCCAATCAAAATCACACCGGCAATCAGAAGACTGATGGTGGGATCGATCCAAAGCCATTGAAACTGCATCGTCAAAAGCCCCGCGATCACCACACCCAAGGAAACAAAAGCATCGGTCAGCATGTGAAAGTAGGCGGCTTTTAAATTCAAATCATGATGCCTGCTTTTTGCAAACATCAGAGCTGTTGCTCCATTCACTAAAATTCCGATACCTGCGACTACCACCATGGTCATGCCGTGGGTGTCTTCAGGTGATTGAAATCTGTTGATGGCCTCCCAAATCAAAGTGCCCATGGCAATCAATAAAAAAAGTGAATTGCCAAGAGCTGCCATGATTGAGGCTTTTTTAAATCCATAACTTTGATTTTTTGTGGGGCTTTTTAAAGTCCAAGCCATCCCCGCCCAGGCTAATAGCAATCCCGCGACGTCACTGAGGTTGTGACCTGCATCGGCCATTAAAGCCAGCGAGTTGATTTTTAAGCCATAGAAAAACTCAATGGCCACAAAAATCAGATTTAAAGAAATCCCAATAACAAAAATCTTCCCCGTCGGAGGCACATGATGATGGTGGCCGTGGCTATGATCGTGGTGATCATGGCTGTGGTCGTGAGGATGGTCGCAGTGTTTATGATCATCTGGGGTTTTATGATCACTTGGGTGTTTATGATGGGGCATGTATTGAAGTTTCCGGTTTGTCCCATTAGAAGTAAAGTCCTTTGGGGGGCTATTCATGAGTTCAAATCTATTTCCATCACCGACCTGGGCTTTAGTCACTGGATCCTCTAGCGGGATCGGCTTAGCCATTGCACAAAATTTAGCAAAACAAGGCTGCGGTGTGGTTCTACACGGCATCGAAAACCAATCTCGAATGAACGAAATCGGCGCTGATTTAAAAAAGCAATTCCAAGCCCCCACTTTTGCAGTGTCGGCTGACCTGTCGGATCCCGCGGCCATTCAAGGTATGCTTTCACAAATTTCAGATCAAAAAATCAATTTGGATATTCTCATTAACAATGCGGGCTTTCAGCACGTGGCCCCCATTGAAACATTCCCACTGAATCTTTGGCAGAAAATGTTGGATGTTCATTTAACAGCCCCCATGATTTTAGTTCAAAAATTAATTCCACACATGCGCGCTCAAAAATATGGCCGCATCATCAATATGGCCTCAGTCCACGGCCAAGTGGCATCAGTTAATAAATCAGCCTATGTGGCCGCTAAACATGGATTGATTGGTTTTACTAAAGCAATGGCTCTAGAAACAGCGGGTCAAGGCATCACTTGCAATGCGATTTGTCCGGGATGGGTACAAACACCATTAGTTGAAAATCAAATCAAAGACCGGGCAAAAAATGAAAACATCAGCTTTGATCAAGCCCGAGAAAATTTGCTGGGTGAAAAACAACCTTCAAAACAATTTGTCAGCACCGATGAACTGGCAAGCCTTGTTTTACATTTATGTTCACGGCAAAACTCTGCCATGACCGGCGCTGTTCTTACTGTCGACGGTGGCTGGACTTCGCAATAATTTTTGTGAGTTCTGTTAGGGAACCAGATTTCCGAACATCACCAATCCAAAATAATCATTAACGTTATTTCCACCGGGGCTGGTATTGGCTCCGGTGAAAACTTTTCCTGATTCTGTTCCTAGAATCTTCTTTGGAAAGACAGATTTGTAATCCGCGTATTGTTTTTCAAACATGCTCCAGTTGCCTGCTAGGTTTTTAGTTGAATAAACAAAGACCTTACCAGAGGAGTTGTTAGCTCCCATTTGCAAGGAACCAAAAAGATGAATGTGCCCCGAATTATTGATCGCGCCTGAAATCGTATTCTGAATTTCACCGCAACGGGGGCTGACGGTGGATGTGGTTTTCAACCAAGGGCCTTTGGATTCGCGTGCTTTGTAAATATTGAGCTCATCGCATTTTTCATTTGTTTGCGCGTTACCCACAACAATTAAATCCAGATCCTTTGAAATCAATAAAACCTTCGCTAGCATTTTCAAAGGAAGCTGAGTGCTTACCCATGTGAGTCCCTCATCAGAACTTTCCCAAAGAAAAGGAAATCCTTGGGTGTGAGTCAGAACGTACAATTTACCATTGGGAGCAATTCTTAGGTCTTTGATGGAAGAGTTGGGGAATTTTTGGGCGACCTTGAATTGACCGTCCTGCAGCTTAATGAGAGCCGCGTCCCTGTAGTCTTTGTTGCCAAGAAAAACCAGAGCACCGGAAGGCAAGGCCTCCATTTTTTCTATCCAATAGGAATTGGCCTCGGTATTGGATGAAGTGGCCACATTCTTCCACGTCGTACCACCGTCAGGCGTGCTGGCCACACGTAATGAAAAAGATCGAGTTGAGGGGTTGTAATCATGGAACTGTAAAAAAAGGTGGGAGTTAGCATCAAGAGCTAAATTGATTTTATCAAAACTTGATCCCCAGCGCATATAAGGTGTGGCTAGTAATGCCAAAGGTTTGGACCAAAGACTCTCGGAGTCCTTTTTTGAAAAGAAATAGATGCCGCCACCTCGATCGATTTTGCCAATGCCACCAGCGAGGTAAGCCGTTTGATTTTTTTGATCATAAACAATGTCACCGAAGGAGCTGCGACCCGGGAAGGGATATTCAAGAACGTCTGAGCCCGTCCATTGCCATTTTTCTGCATAGGCAAAGCTGCTAGTGAGAACAAGAAAAGAGGTCAATAAAATTTTGATAAAATTGGGCATAGTCATCTCCATGAGACAATCCTATCAGCAGATTTTTTCTTTCTGCAATCAGGATGTCTCGATGGATGACTCGTTATGGTAGGTGCTTGGCTACAAACTCACTGTCGCCAATTTTTCTAGGAAATTTTGAGCTGATTCTTCAGGTAAAAACAACTTGTGGCCAGAAGAAATCCGAAGGTCTTTTCTTAAAGCTCGGTCCAATTCAGGATTGTAACTTAAAAATTCATCATCGCTGAGCCCTGAAATTTTGAGGATCTCTTTCACTTTTGCAGATCTTTTTACTTTTACAGTCTCATACTCTAGGGCTGGTTCTGCAACGTGATCCGGCCAAATCATATCCTTGTACATCTGCGCATGCAGAGCCGCTAAAAAACAAGTGTAGAAATTGGCAGACGCAAAATCAAAATTTCTGGATCTGTAGGATCTAACGATCTTTGCGATGTCATTTGATTTTGTCACTTCCATGGCTTTTCGAACGCCACCGGGTCCGTGATTGTAGGCCGTCAGTGCTAGACCCCAATTTCTTTTTAGAATTTGATGATTTTCTTTCAACAATCTTGCGGCAGCTTCCGTGGCTTTCCAAGGATTTCTTCTCTCGTCAAAGGAGTCATTGATATTTAAAAACTTTCGACCAATGCCTGGCATGAACTGCCAAATACCTGCGGCTCCCACTTTACTTGTGGCACCGATCACGAAACTGGATTCCACAAATGGCAATCGAGTCAGCTCCAACGGCAGCTTATGACTTTCAAAAATCTTTTCCATGCCGTCTAAGTACCGGCCACTGAGCGTGAGACCGTTTTCAAAAAAGTTTTTCTGTCCGGTTTGAACACGAAGACTCAATGAGGCTGTGGTGATCACTCGTTTTGCGGGACCCTTGATACTTTGAAGCTCTTGCCACCAAGCCAGCTCTTCTTCATCAAAATCTTTTACATTTTTCTTCGCCATTTTTTTTAGTTTTTGGCGAATCTCTGAAACTCTTTTAGAAACTAAATTTTCTGCTTTTTTCACATTGAGCCACTGAGCTTTCGCCGGCAGTGCGAGCACTTCACTGATGTCGACCACGTCGTAAATAATATGCGGGTGCAAAGAGTCATGAATCACTTTTTTATTCGAATCAAATTCGGTGTAAATTCGAAACCAAAATTTGGTTTGATTGAAAATCAAATCAGGAATCGCAAACTTGGCATCCACTCGGTTTTGGAAGTCCGATAAAATCAGGTCTGGTGTGGCTTCAGTCAACTGAGGCGTGGTCTCTTGATCGATCGTTAAGAAGTCTGAAAATTTAAAAAGCTCATCTTGGTTTTGGCTGATTTCCCAAAATGGTGAGGCGATTTTTCCAAGCTCACCCATCTCATCTGATGGCTCACTCTGGATCTCAATTTGTTGATCCACAGATTCTGTGGTTTGAATGGAGTTTACTTTTTGAAAAGTGGCAAAGGACCCAGCCCCCATAAAAAAGGACAGGAACAGCGGAGACATTTGTTTAAGTGATGTCGATAAGTTCGACAACTTCAGCTTCGAGAATTTTGATTTCATACCAGATTGAGTGGCAAGTTTTCGGCCGAGCTTTAACTAAATCAGATGGACACTGGGACCCGCCCCAATGTAGTTTTTATTCATCAAGGGACAAAAATCAGCGATGAAACAAAAAACGACAAAATTAACTCATATTTTTTTGCTCACTAGCCTCTTTTTGACGTTAAACGGCTGTGCCAGTTTATTTGGTTCTGGGCACTGCCAGCCCATCCAAAATACAGTCAGTGATGGGGATTTTTCCGTTAAAACTTTGAACTACACACCTTCAAAACCCTCAGACAAAACCCTCTTTATATTTCCACCCACTGGTGGCACCAACACCATTGATAAAAGTTATGCCAGTCAGTTTTGTAAAAAAGGATATCAAGTTCAGATCCTTGAGGGCTGGACAAAAGATCAAGAGACAGAAATCGATTTTGAAATTCACCAAAGCTTTTATTCGAAAGCACAAAAAGCCATCGCTCTTGCTTTGAATCAATCAAAAACAAAGTTTAATGGCTTGATCGGAACCAGTGTGGGCGGACTGCACGCCAGTATCGCTGCAAGTCTGCAAGATCGCCTGGACGCCGTCTTTGTGATCACCGCTGGCACTTCCATCGCAGAGGTCGTTGTTTACTCTGACCAAGAGGCCATGAGGGGTCTTAACAAAAAACGTAAAGAAAAATTTAAAACTACCTCGAATGAAGATCAAGTGGCTCGCATAGGTCAGGCTTTTAAACTTGAGCCTTTAACATTGGGTGATGGTTTTAAGACAAAGGATCTCGGTGTCTCGATTGCAACCGAGGATACGGTTGTACCAGTGGAGCAACAAAATAAACTCAAAAATTTGTGGAACCCCAAAAAAGAAATCTACATCCACAACGATCACTTTTGGGGAATCGTAAAAACTTGGCTGTTTCACTCCGATGAAATCTTAGAATTTTTTGAGCAAAGTGCGGCTCAAAAATTAAAACTTTAAGATCGCTGAAACCAAGATTCAAAAATGTCCACGGAAACGGCTGCCATGGCTGTTTTCAAAAAGGCATCACTTTTCGGATGCTTTTGAAATTGAATCCCCATGCGAACCACACTTCGACTGAGATGTTTTTCAGATTTTTTGTAACAAACTTTTCCGATTTGCATAAATGAGGGAACTGCCCCCAGTCGCAAATCCATCAGCACCACAGCCGCGTGTGCAATGTCCAAAGCCGCGTAAGACAATCTTAAACTGCAACCCCCGTCACTCAGATCAATCAGCTCACACTGTTCATTCCAAAGTTGATCGTTGGCTCGCATCAGAAAGGCCTGGTTATTAAATCGTTTAGGTATACGAAGTCTTCGGTGTTGCCTTCTTTGCAATCTGTAGATGGGATTGACGAAAGTAAAATAAACTTTGTGGTTTTGTTCGACCACATCCACCTTTGCAAAATAACGATCGCCCCGAGAATCAAATTGCACAGTGACGGGCCGACTTCCGAAACGAATGGGATCAGCACTCATCACTTCTAAACGGAAGGGTGGATTCCATTCTTGAGCGCGCAAAACATAATTAAAAGAATAGTCGACGCGCGCTTTCACATCAGAAAGATCCCTGGCTAAAAAGCTCAGGATTTCTGCTTTCTGATCCAGATCTGAGATTTCTTGAAAAAGCTTCGGAGTTTCTATCACAAACTCAACTGAACAGGTTTTAGATAATGAAATCAAGAAATAAAAAAAGCCCTGTTTGCACAACACAAACAGGGCTTTTTAGAATTTAACTTTTCAATTACATCGCGATTTGCGGAACCAAAGATTGTGTTTGCACTCGGAGAGCTGCTTCCACAGCTAACTTTGCATTCACAAGTCCAGCACCCAATTCATTATTTCCATTGGGTGACAACGGTGACGCTGTTCCCATCAAAATTTGTTTCACTTGGTTTGGCAACAAAGCTTTGTTTGCAGATTTCATCAAAGCAACGACGCCCGCTACGTGTGGAGTTGCCATTGAAGTTCCATCAAAGCTTGAGTAGTTAGTTTGAACCACAACAAGACTGGCTCTTGCAGTTCGACCAGAAGCGATGGCTTTCATCAAAATTTCACCAACAGTTTGCTCTACCATGAAAACTGGAATTGGCAATGTGCTGCCATCCTGAGTGATCGCACCGCGGATCAAACCAGGAGCATTGTTGAAAACAACAAGTCCAACAGCGCCTGCGCGGATGGCATTTGTCGCTTTTTCAGCAAACATGATTTCACCGCGGCTAACCAATGCAAACTTTCCGCGAACGTTTACGTTTGCGAAATCTTCGGGTCGACCCAGTCCCGACGGAACAAGTTCACCAATGGCAGGTCGTGTGGGAGCTGCAGATCCAGAGAAAGTCGTGGATTTTACAGTTTGGTAAGCTTGCTGACTAATTTGAATTTGAGTTTGTGGATCAAGACCCGTTCCTTGCGGCACAGATGAGATCACATCCACACCAGGAGCGACCACAGAGAGCTCAGGACCGTACTGAGAGAACGAAGCCTTTTGATTGTTGATATCAGTGGCACCCACTGCAATCACGCCTGGAAGTGCAGCTGGGTAGCTGACTTTGCCTTCACCGCTGTTACCAGAGGCGGCAACAACTGTGATTCCTGCTGATAATGCAGATTGAATGGCTCGTCTTTCAGAAGGTGTCGAGAAAGCGCCACCTAAAGACATGCTGATCACGTCGACTTTTTGACTGACACCCCAGTTGATACCAGCAGCGACGGCTACGTTCGAGCAGCCTTCAGCACAAACACGGCCCATGAGGATTTTTGCTAGAGGAGCCACACCTGTGAAACCAGAGTTGTCTAAAGAGGCAGCGATTGTTCCAGCGACGTGAGTTCCGTGTCCGCCTAAATCAAAGAAAGGATACGGAACATTGTTATTGCTTTGACCAACAAAATCACGGCCGGCTTCGAAGTTGGCAGCCAGTGATGGATGATCTTTATCAATTCCGGTGTCTAGAACAAGAACCCGTGCGTTTGCACCACTTCGAGAAAGACCCCAAGCTTCAACAGCTCGGACAGCTTTAATTCCCCATGGAGTGGGTTGCCCGCTGTCACGGAATCTTCTGTTCGCAAATTGGTGAGGAGCTAAAAGTCCCACAACTGGGCGAGGGGCTTTAAAGAAAACTTCTTTATCAACAAACTCAACTGCAGGATTTGATTTGAGTGCTGCCACTTCTTCAGCAGAAGAAGTTTTGACGATCAAAGCGTGCACTTCAGAAAGATGACTTTCCATTTGCCCGTTGAATTTTGAGCTTTGAACATGATTCAGAAGGGCTTGCGTGTGCTGAGACAGCTGAGCTTTCTGCGCGGAAACCATGCCTGAAGTGGGTTGCTTCATGGCGATGAAATACCGGGACTCTTGGGCTGCTTGTGCCATTCCTGCAAAAGCAAGTAAGAGAACAGATACTGTTAGATTCATTCTTGATAGAGATTTCATTTGGGTCTCCTTGGACTTTTGTCCGTGCTTGATAGTCTCATATTGGAATCACTTAGGTTGCAAGCTCTAAAAAACCGAATTTCTGTGAACTTCTAGGGGTTTAAAAAAATGAAATTGTCTGTCACGATGTGTTGGGTGCCATTTTGGAACCTGTATTCGAATTGGTAAACAATTGAGCAGATCGAATAAAGAGGACCCTTAGTGAACTATGCAAAATTGTTTTGGATCTGCTCAAAAATAAATCATTTTTTCTGATGCGTCGTCACATTAGAGGGGTTTGTAGCTGATCAAACTTTCTCTTCTCGACTGAAGTCTAGAATCCAGAATTGATCCAGGACCATCGTCAAGGAGGCACGAAGATCTGTAGGACTCTCAATCCTGTGCGGATCTAAAATAACACTGACCACTCTCCCTAAAAAAAGGAAACCATGAAACACCTTTTCTTGATCCCCGCTTTACTTTCAAGCCCGCTTTTAGCCCATGAGTTAGAAAATTTCACAACCCAATCCGTGTTCGCCTCAATTGAAGATCTCAAACAAATCAAAGCTCCGATTTTGGCAGCCGATCCGATTTCAGGGGTGGGTTATTCAAGACTCACTCCCGAGCTTCAAATGCGAATGCAAGAAAACTCTCACGCTCAGGGAAAATGCGGCGGATTCGAAGTTTTACCCTCAAACGAAATCTCAACATTATCTGACGCACAAAACGAATTGAACAGACTTAAGTCCATTCATTTAAAAGACCAATCCTACCTGCGCGGACCCGCTCGCTTTGTAAGTCTTCAAAATAAAACCTTCATCGAAGATGCGGTTTCTTTAGTTCAGGAGGCTCAGCTTCAAGAGACCGTCACTTGGCTTTCCTCTTTTAAAACCAGACACGAAAAATCCAAAGACAACAACGCCCACGTTCTACAGATGAAAACCAAAGCTGAGGGCTATTTAAAGAATTGGAAAGGCCAATGGAAAGTGGAACTTGTGGATCATAACTCTACAAAACAAAAAAGCCTGAAAGTGACCCTCACTGGAAAATCGAAGCCGCAAGAGATCATTGTGCTGGGTGGTCATCACGATTCCACCACATCCTCTTGGGGAGGAGCCAATCAACCAGCTCCCGGCGCTGATGACAATGCTTCCGGATCTGCCAATCTTTTTGAAATTTTAAGAATCCTTGGACAGCTTCCACCCTCTGAGCGAACAGTGAAATTCATGTGGTACGCTGCCGAAGAATCGGGACTGCTAGGTTCAGCAGAGATTGCGAAACAATACAAAGCTCAAAAACAGGATGTCATCGCGGTTTTACAACTAGATATGACCGCCTATCCAGGATCAGGCGATATGACAATTTCAAACGTCACTGATTTCACCAGTCCCTGGCTTCATGATCTGATCAAACAACTGAATCAAATTTACGTGGGTCTGAACATCGTGGATGATAAGTGTGGCTATGCCTGTAGTGATCACGCTTCATGGTACCGTCAGGGATTTTCCACAGCTGTCCCCTTTGAGTCGACCACTCGCACTATGAATCCCAACATTCATAGCCGCCAGGATGTGATTTCACCCAAGCTCAACTTCAAACATTCAGCTGCCATCACTCAACTGTCCCTGTCTTTCGCTTTGGAACTTGCCAACACGGACCTGAGAGCTCCATAGTTAGAGATTAACGGAGATTTTTGTGAGCGAAAACAAAGCTGTAACCGATGGACCTAATTTTTTAAAAACGATTATCGAAAAAGATTTAGCTGAAGGCCGAGTGCAAAGACCTGTGGTCACTCGTTTTCCTCCAGAGCCCAATGGATATCTTCATTTAGGTCATGCAAAATCCATCTGTCTTAATTTTGGTTTGGCGCAAGAATTTCAGGGCCGCTGCCATTTGCGATTTGATGATACAAATCCTGAAACTGAAGAAGTGGAATATGTTGAAAGCATCAAAGCCGACGTGAAGTGGCTGGGCTTTGATTGGAACGAGCATTTATATTTTGCCTCGGATTATTTTCAACAATTGTACGATTGGGCCGTGGATCTAATTAAAAAGGACAAAGCCTATGTTTGTTCTTTAAGTGAAGAAGACTTAAGAAAATATCGTGGTGATTTCACAACTCCCGGAAAAGACAGTCCCTACCGCACCCGCACTGTTGCAGAAAATTTAGAACTTTTTGAAAAAATGAAGAATGGCGAATTTGAGGAAGGCCAGCACGTCTTGCGTGCAAAAATCGACATGAAATCCCCGAATATGAATTTGCGTGATCCTTTGCTTTACCGCATTCGCAAGGTGGCCCATCATAGATCAGGCAATCAGTGGTGCATTTACCCCATGTACGATTACGCGCACCCTTTATCTGATGCCATTGAAAATGTGACCCATTCCATTTGCACTTTAGAATTCCAAGATCACAGGCCTTTTTATGATTGGTGCATTGAAAATGTGCCCGTGAAATCAAATCCCAAACAATACGAATTTGCGCGCATGAATATGACTTACCTTGTGATGAGCAAACGTAAACTTTTGCAGCTTGTAAAAGAAAAACATGTTCTGGGTTGGGATGATCCACGTATGCCGACTTTGTCTGGTATTCGTAGACGCGGCTACACACCGGAAAGTCTGCATCGTTTTGCAAAACGCATCGGTGTGGCGAAATCTGAAAGCCTGATCGAATATGACATTCTAGAAGCCTGTGTTCGAGACCATTTAGACGAAATTTCTGTGCGTGCTATGGCGGTTCTGGATCCCATCAAAGTGACCATCACAAATATGGATGATCAATTCGAGCAATGGATCGAAGCCGGTCGCCATCCTAAAAATGTGGATTTGGGAAAGCGAAAAATGCATTTTTGCAAAGAGCTTTTCATTGAGCGCAGTGACTTTATGGAAAACCCAACCTCTGATTTCTTTAGACTTTCTCCGGGGGGATCTGTCCGTTTGAGAAATGCCTACGTCATTAAATGTCATGAAGTGATTAAAGATTCCAACGGACAAGTCACCGAGCTGAAATGCGAGTTTGAGCAAAACACTTTCGGCGGTAAACCCACAGCAGACGGCAAAAAGGTCAAAGGCATTATCCACTGGGTCTCTGGTCGAAAAAACACCTCCGCTGAGATCAGAATCTATGATCGATTGTTTAACGTGGCAGATCCAGAGGATGTCCCCGAAGGTCAGGATTTTAAAAAGCACTTGAATTTAAATTCCTTAAAAACAATTTTAAATGCAAAACTGGAAGTCTCTTTAGGCGATGCTGATCATCAGACCCGCTACCAATTTGAACGTGTGGGATATTTTTGCCTTGATTCGAAAGATTCAAAGACAAACAATCTAGTGTTTAATCGGGTGGTGGCACTTATGAGTGGCAATTGAAAAAACCAGGTGCGATTCAAATCCTCCTGGTTGACGATGACCCCGCGCTTTTAGAAGCGACACAGGACATATTCAAACTTTTCGGTTACCAAACTGTTGCAGTGAGCAGTGCTGAGCTTGCGCTTGAGCAATTAAAATCAAACATTTTTGAAATTGTGCTATCAGACATCAGGCTTCCTAAGATGGATGGGTACCAATTACTACAAGAAATTAGAAACACCGTAAAAACTCAGATCTGTGTTTTTCTGACCAGTGGGCATAATCGGTACAGCATCAAACAGATGTATGAGGCTGGTGCCACTGGATTTTTTGAAAAACCCATGGACACGACAACGATTCGGGACACGATCATTAAATCTTTGGTGCCCAGGTTTCAAAGATGGTCACAAAGAACCCAAAGCTCAGATAAAAAAATTGAACTGAAATTTCAAAGCTTTGAAGAAATGTTGGAATCAAAAAAAGTGAAAATTGGCATCGGTGGACTTTGCATTGAAAGTCCGGCCCATGATTTTCAAATCCATCAGCCTGTGGAATTTAAAGTTTCCTTTGAGCAGGGAGTGGAATTTTCCGGAGCTGGAATCATCAGATGGGTGGATCCTCAAACTCAAAATTTAGGTTTGGAAATTACCTTCTTGGAAGACAATTGCCGAAGTTTTATCTGCCAGTGGCTGAATCAACAGGAAATCAAAAGTTACATTCCCGCTTAAAATAAACTCTTGGATCGGATGAAAGCCCCCTGCTGAGAAGGTGTAATCCCCAGAGCGCTCGGCGCCAAATAAAGTGGCAAAGCCTGCGGGATTTCGAAGGACTTCAAAAATTTCCAAGCAGATGTTTGATCCCCAAACATGTCTTCTAAATCTTGTTTAATTTTTACTAAATCGAGATCCGTGATCGAGGTCTTTAAAACATTCACACTGATCAATGCGTCTCCGTTTTTTGCGTAATCCGGACTGACCTCACTCATGACTGCCACATGATTGACCAAACGATTTAAATTTCTTGAGTTGAGCACAAGCCAAGGACCCTTCACAGGCGAAACTTTGGCAGAAAAATACAAAGTGGTCACAGAGCCCCACTTGGCAGTTTCCGGAGGTCTGGCATCTAAGGTTTGACCAAAAACTTGAGTCCCATCACTGAGAACCACATGATCACTTTCAACTTTGATCACTTTGCAATTGTATCTGATTTCAGTTCTTTTAAGCCCAGCAGCCATCAATTTTGGAAGCTGCTGAATTCCCTTCCGAGGCACAGCCACAGGTGACAGCGAAAACATTTTAAACAAAAATTGCAAAAATGAACTTTCAGTTTCAAGTTTGTCCTCTAAAAAAATACCACTAAAAAAGGGCTGCCAAAAGTTTTGGATCATGTCTTCGCTAAAACCAAAGTCTTTAAGAAATTGGGTGCTTGAACCTTTCGAATTTTTAAGCAAAGCTTCGTCACTTTGTAAACACACCTGAGCACGAAGTTTCACCACAAGCAGTTTGTCTTTCAAATTTCCCACTTGAGACAAAAGAGTTTCAAAAATTTTGAGAGGCTTTCGAAGGGGATCACTGATTTGAGTGACTCCTTTTTCGCTGTGAATGATGGCACCAGACTCAAAGAAACAAAGATCTAATTTTTTCAAATCCACATTTTTTTTCAATTCAGAGTAAGCCGGAAGTAGAACCTGAAATCCATGATCCAAAAGATAAGCCTGATCAAAAAGCTCAGTCTTAAGCTTTCCACCGAGCTCAAGTGATTGCTCTAGAATCAAACAGCTGTCATTGGTTTCAGTTTCAATTTTCTGGGCACATGCAAGTCCTGTCAGACCTGAACCAATCACGATCCAATTTTTTGCTTTTTCACCGGAAATCATAAGAACCCTTCACTTTCTCTTTTATTTAACTCGATTCAAGGGTAAAGTTCAACTCCATGGAAAAATCAGAGTTTTATCAAAAACATTTAGATCAAGTTAGCCGAAGTTTTGCCCATTGCATTGCCAATCTCAAAAACCCGCTCAAAGAGTGGGTGGGCCTCAGCTATTTGCTCTTTCGTGCGCTGGACACCATCGAAGATGCACCCTGGGAAAGTTCTGTGCTTAAAAAAATCAGTTTTGATCAGTTTCACAATTGCTTGAGCGGACAACTTGATTTTTCTTGGACAGCTCACTTGCCTGCCAATATTCCTGAAGTTGAAAAGCAGCTGATGCAAGACCTGCCTCAGTTGATTCATGATTATCTTGCTCTGCCATCACCTATTCGACAATCCATTCAAAAATCCCTCGTGATGATGAGCCTTGGCATGCAGAGGTTTGCGAGCCTGACCCATCAGGGCCAAATTCGTTTGAATAATTTAAAAGAAGTGAATCAATACTGCTTTTTTGTCGCAGGTCTTGTGGGTGAATTGCTGACGGATTTGATTGGCTCTCTTCTACCGAAATCCTTTGTCACCCCAGAGCTCTATTTTAATTCCTTTCGCTTTGGAATGTTTTTGCAAAAAATCAATTTGTTAAAAGACCAAACTGAGGACGAGCAACAGGGGCGATTTTTGGTTCCGAATCGCGAAGAACTTTTACTGAGCTTGAAGCAAGATTCAGAAGGTGCGATTGATTACATCCTGCAAATGCCAGTGACTCAAAAAGAGTATCGTTTGTTTTGTGCTTGGTCCCTATTTTTAGGCTTGTCTTCTTTGCCTTGGATTGAAAATTCTTTTTTAAAAAAATTGATGGAAAAAATCCCCAGACCCATCACTCAGGCCCTCTTCTCTAAAATTGAACTGGTGATTCACGATAACCAGGCCCTGGTTCAACTTTTCAAAGAGGGCACGCAAAAGATTCGAAGCCAAATGCGAAAACCGGCTCAGACTGAATCTGATACCGGCCTTGATTCTCAATGGCTCACCCAGATCTATCAAGGACAGTTAAGCCATGATCAACTGGGTCGCCTCGGAGTTATTTAAAAATTAAGAGGCCTCATCGAAACTGTTGACCGACTTAATCTTCACATTTGATTTTGCTGACTTTTGGCTGAAAAAATCATCACTGCCGAGGTTTTGAGTTTTTTTAGTTGTCGACTGAGACGACTGTTGGCTGACTGCGCCACTTAAAATTCCGCGAAGCTCATCCACCAATTCATAAAGCTTTTCTGATTGATCAGATAACTGTTTCGATGATTGAGCTGTGGACTGAGCCTCTCGAGCATTTTCTTGAGTGACTTTGTCCATCTCAATGACAGCCTTATTGATATTATTCAAACCCGCATCTTGCTCAGTGGAAGCTTTTGAAATCTCGCTATTTAAGTTAGAAACTTTCTCTACACTTTTAACGATCTCTGCTAAGTACTCACCACTCTTGTGAGCCAGGTCAGTTCCGTTCTTCACCTTATTCACGCTATCACGGATCAGATCTGAAATTTCCTTTGCAGAACTTGAGCTTCGTTGCGCAAGGGTTCTCACTGCTTCTGCTACAACTGCAAATCCCTTTCCCTGCTCACCGGCCCGTGCGGCTTCGACAGCTGCGTTCAAGGCAAGTAGGTTTGTTTGAAAGGCGATGTCATCAATGACACTGGTGATTTCCTCAATCCGAATTGAACTCTTCGAAATTTCTTCCATGGCTTTGATGAGTTGATTCACTTGCTCAGCCCCTTTTTGGGCCTGGTCTTCACTCACTCGAGAAAGTTCGCTGGCAGATCTTGCATTTTCAGAATTTAATTTAATCATGCTGGCCACTTCTTCCGTGGATGCTGTCGTTTCTTCGATGGAAGCGGCAGCTTCTGCTGAGGATCCACTGAGACTGTTTGACGAGCTGGCAATTTCTTGGCTGGCAACACGAACGTTTTGTCCCATGGAAGCGAGGTCTTCAGCGGCCCCATTGAGTTTTTGCAAAGATGTTCTGACAAACAGAAATCCAATGATAATGGAGAAAATTCCTCCAACAATAGAGAATCCTAAAATCATCATCGAAGCATCAGTTGAAGCTGCTGTGACAGGTGCAGTGTCTGAAATAATAGCCATGATCGCATGTAGTTTACCGTCTGGCCAATTTTCCATTTTGTAACCTAAAATATCTTTGCCATTTTTAAAGGGACTGGTGGAGGGATCACCGTGGCAAGTCATGCATCCATTTTTCGAGTAAACTCGAGCCGGTCGATAAACTGTTAAAAGTCCGTTCTCATGCACGACAAGTTCTTTAAGATTGGCATCTAATTCAAATTTTCTGAAAATTTCCATTTCACTGCTCGTGGCTCGATTGTCAGGATTTCTTGGCTCGTCTGAGAAAACTCTAAATTTATAGTTTTCTTTGTCAGCATCTTGACCTGCCACTTTCATCGCAGCAAATACGGGCACATGATTGACAATTTCTTTCTTAACTGAATCCGGCAAATTTCCATCCGGATATTCGATGACCGCTTTATCCATAGCAAGCTTAAATCCACCTTGTTTAGCCACGAACTCTTTCACGGCTTCTGCTCGAGACAAAATAGCCTTCGATTTTTCTTCCAATCCAGAATATCCAATTTTCTGAATACGATTTGATGCGACCGTGACAGAGATAATCACTCCGAAAACCATGGTGAGTACAATTCCTAGAATAATTTTGATTCGAAAGCTCATCGACAAACTCCTGTTTTGTTTAACTTCTATAACAGTGCTTTCGGTGAATCTTAGATTTCTGTTAATACACAAAATAATTAAAAATTTATTAAATACGAGTGTTTGTGATCGTACTTGGATTAAAAATTTTGAATCAGCAGCTGATCAACCTTCATTTTTAGATCTGTTCTGTGAATGAAACTCGAGAATCGTTTGGCCTTTTCAATCCGAATGGGACTGAGTGAGTACACAAAAGCGTAAACTATATCTTGGTCCTCGATCAGCTTGGATCTCTCAAAAGGTCCAGCTAATCCTGAAATCTGAGAATAAGCATTCTGGTCAATGGCGATGGAAATTTTCGCTCTTAGTTGGTTCTCAGCTTGAGAATCCATTTGAGTTAAATAGCGTGCCTGCTGATAAGCTCCAAGGGATCTCAGCAATTCGGAAGCGGCAAATAAATAGTCTGAATTCATCGCACTGACCTTTTGAAAACCAGACGCAGCACTGATCGGCCTGTTATTTCTAAATTCACTTTCAGACCACTGAGCTAAAATTGATACCGACTCAGGCCTGGCAGCTTTCAGTATTTCTATTGTGGTAACACGTTCAATTTTTGGAAGCTCCTGTAAGAATTTGAGCACAAGCTCATCATCCAATTTTAATTTTTCAGCCCAACTGACTAATTTGTATTTTGCAGAGCTATAGAGTTGCAGTGAAATCAACCAATTCCATTGCAACTGAAGATGCTCAAGATCCTCCCGACTGCTAGCAAGCCGAGACGCCAAGTCGAATTTTTTGCTTTTAAAAAGACACTCATAAAAAGTGGTGGGATGTGAATTTAATAATGAAATTTGAATGGACTCTATGAGTTCAGAGCATTTAGAATAGTTTTTTAAATCAAAATGGCCCCTGGCCAATTCAATTTTTAAATCATCAGTTAAATTTTGACCTCTCAAAAGCTTTAACACTTGATCTGGCTTTTTTTGTAAAAGATAAACCTGGGCTTGTGCTCGCAGCTTGTAAGGATCTGAATCCGGCAACCGAGAAATTTGCTCTTGGGCCGCAGGTATCTTTTGATCTTTGATCAGAGCTTCAATCAGGTCTCGATCTTCAAGTTCATCATAAAAAGGCTCAATTGAAATCGAATAATTTTTTGAAAATGAAATCTGAGCCACAAGTAAAATCAAAAGAACTTTATTCATAATCAAACCTAATCTTCTGAGTCCATAAACCTTTTGCCAGTTGTCCTTGAATCATTTCAGGCTGAAACTTCCATGTTTTTACATTTTTCAAAACATCTTGGTCAAAAACACCAGCAGGTTCACTTTTTAAAATTGAAATTTTGAGGATTTCACCGGTCACATCAATTTCAGCCTGCACAACAACGTAGCCTTTGATGCCCTTTGATTTTGCATGACTCGGATATTCCATGCTGGCTTGCCCCATCACACTGGCCTTTCGATTTTGATTTTGGGCTTGATCAATAGAAGATCCAACCGATTCCCCAGAGCCTGACTTCAGCCCTCCCCCACTGGCACCGCTTAAATACCCTTGAAAAGTCTGAGCCATCAGAGGTTGATTTTGAGGCTGCAAATCTGTTTGGACTCTTTTAGCCACGAGGGGCTGAGGTTTGGGGGCCTCCACTTTCATTTTGATTTTTACTTTCTCTGTTTTTTTAGCAACAGAGAAAAGATTTTCTAAATCTTGTTTCGAATGAGAAAGGCTGACCACTAGGGCTGCCGTCATCACAAAAATAAAGAAGAAAATCTTTTGCCGAAAAGTCATGGCTTCTTAATCCCTGGCAAACAAAGTAAAGAGGTAAGCACAAAGACTGAGAATCAATCCTAAAACAATTAAAGGCAGCTGATCTGCGAACCGATCCCAAAGGCTTGCCGTGACTTTCAGATCAATCTTATCAAACACACTTTCAAATAAATACAGCTTCAAAGGCTGTGCGCTCGAGAAACTGGCATTGACCGGCTTCAATATTCCTTCAACTGAAGGACCTAAAATTTGATTCGTTTGATCATTTGAAATGAAAGCCCCGATTCTTCCCACCCGAGTGATGCGGTCGCTGGAGAGCTCACCTAGGTCATTTCGGTATTGGGCTTGAATGGTTTGGACAGAACTGGAGGTTCGCAAAAGCTCTAAGCTTTTATCAGCGATGCTTTTGAACTGATGAATCCGAATCTCAGACACATCCACCATGGGAATTTTTTGCTTTTTTTCAAATACCAGTTCTTGCTCAAAGGATTCCAATTCGTTTAAAGCAGAGCTAAAGAGTTGTGACAAATTGTCTGTCTTTTTGAAAAGATCCTTTTTCTTTCGGTCCAGACGACTGAATTGCTCTTGTAACTGCTCATTTTGGCTTGTGACTTGTACAAATTCAGACTCTAACTTCTGAATCTCAAGCTCCAATTTTCTTTTCTTAATTTCAAAATCAGCTTTGAGCTGATTCTGATCTCTTTTTAAACTTTCTGTTTGCAAATTTACGTAACTGATTTCACGTTTTAAAGCCTCTTCTAAAGTTTGGCTCAAAACAATTTGAGACATCATGAGAATTGCAATGACGACTAATTTCATTTGGCACCCACTTCTAAACTCAAACCTGGAAGCTCGTAGACATTTTTAAAAGTTTTCGCGCGGCTCGCACTCAAAACATGATCAATGGCGTTTTTCTCTGAATCTGTTTGAGCTGTTTGAAAAGTCCATCCGTGTTTAGATTTTAAACTGTAGCCTGATCTTTGATCCGTGGTCCTAAAATACATATGGACCATTCCTAATTTTGCGACCTCTGCAGGGACCATTTTTCCATCCAAACTGATCTCTGTGACTTCGTTCGAGAAACCTTTCGTATTCTTTAACTCTTGGCTTGTGAAACTCCACAGATCCCAAACCAGTGGCTCCAGTGGCTCTTTCTTTTTGAATCGTGATTGGAGTTCTTCCAGTTTTGCAAGCCTTTGCTGTTTTTGAAACGGGAGGGATTGATCCACCCAGATTTTGAGATCCTCCATCCATTGGCTTACAAATTTTTGATCCTCACTGGATCCCGTGGGTCCCAGATTTGTAAAACTGGTCAGCCTCTTGGTCTTTTCATTTAAAACTTTCGATTTTAGTTTTTCTCGGGAAAGATTTTGATTCAGCTCTAAGGCTTGTGCTTGAAGTGCTTGTATTTGCTGATCAAGCGCTTGCTGAGTGTTTTCTAATTCTTGAGCTTGTTTTTCCATGCGTGACCTTAATGGAATCAGCTGCTGAGAGAGATCCGTCACCACATCTGCATAGATCATAGGGTTTAAAAAAAATAATAAAATCAGATTCATAAAATCTCCCGGTCTGTTGAAACAGCAAAATCATCCACGCCGGCTTTTTTCAGCCAATCCATCACCTTCATTACATTACGGTGATAGGCCTCTTGATCAGCCGAGATCACAGCCTGAACCTTTGGGTTTTTATCGAGTTCAATTTTGGCCAGCTCAAAAGCTTTGGCCTCATCCACTTCGGTGTTGTTAATCAGAATTCTGCCTTCAGTGGTCACAGTCACTTGCAAAAATGAAGGCTCTGTTTCCTCAGAACTTGAGGCCGAAGGCAGATTCACTTCAATGCTAGGTTTGATCATACTTGGTGCAGTTACCATAAAAATAATCAGAACCACTAAAATAATATCCACCAAAGGAACGATGTTGATATCTGAGATAATGGTCTCATCAGAATTCATTTTACCGGCCATTGGGTCCACCTAAGGTTTTGATATACAGCATGAAAAGCTCTTGAGCAGAATCCAAGCCTGACATGATACTTTTGACTTGTTTTTGAAAATAGTTAAAGGCAAGCACACAGGGAATAGCCACCATCAAACCTGCAGCGGTTGCAATCAAGGCTGCAGAAATTCCAGACATCACAGAAGTCTGTCCCGCTCCTGTACTTTGAGCCAAATCATGGAAGGACTTCATAATTCCTAGCACTGTTCCAAAAAGCCCAATGTAAGGAGCATTTGATCCAACAGTTGCTAAGAATCCAAGGGATCTTTCCAGCTTTGGTTTTTCGATCATCACAAGACTTCGAAAAACTTCATCCAGTCCCTTTTCACCGAACTGATTGTAATGATTCAAAGCCACATAGCAAACGTTTTCTGGTAAGTTTGAATTTTGCTTCGCCATGGTCTCAACCATTTCATACTTTTGATTCAACAGAGCTGATTGCATGGCCTTTTGGCTTTGTTTGTTTTGACTGGCAACTGCTCGCAAAACAAAGTATCGATCGACAATCAAATAGATCGCCATCACAGTCAGTAGCATCAGAAGAATCAATACGGCCTGATCGGCATAGTGGGCCACTGCAAATACTCTTTCAGTCATGGTCATTCCTTTGCAAAACGTTTTAAAAGTTCAGTTTCAATATTTTTTAAATTTTTTCTTCGTGCAATTTTTAATGGAGTCTCACCAAGCTGATTAGCAAGATTCACATCTAATTCAGGATTTGAAAATAAAACCCTCAATGAATTCATCCATTGATTTTCAATTGCGAGTATCAAAGGTGTCTGACCTTCGGGTGTTAGAAAATTGAGATTGATACCTTCATCGAGAAGGGATTTCAAAAGGCGAAAGTTATTTTGAACGATGATTTGGATCAGATCCTGTTGATCTTGCTCGATGGTTTTAAAAAGGGCACGGCTCAACTTCAGTCGGTCCGGTTGCTTTTCAATCCACGATTGCAAACTTTCACCTTCAATGCTGCTCAACTGAACACTTGCACCCTCTTCGATCAGAGCTCGGATCATTTTTGTTTTCTTTAAGAATGTGGCCTCTGCAAGTAAAGTTCTTTTCGTGTTCAAAGTTGAATCCACAGAAAGTTTTTCTGTATTAAGGATCTTGAACAAAACTTCTAAATTTTCATCAAAGATGGCTTGTTGTAACAAAACCAAGGGGTCGTTCGATTCGATGGGTTTTTGATTGTCTCCTGATTTCTCATAAAATTGACTTTTTGATTCATGGTTTCCGCAAGCACTCAAAAGTAAAAACAGTGGCAAAAGAATCTTTACAGCGTCCATGTCGCCCCCAAAAAGTAACTTCTTCCTTTTTGAAAGGATCTGATCACTTGATTTCCCTGCCTTGATTGCACCTCGGGATCGAGTAGGTTTTTAATTTTAAGTCCAAGAGCCAAGCCACTTTTGTTTTTTTGAGTCAGAACTAAATCCAACTGATGAACCGGCTCTTCGAAAATATCAGGACGCAAATCTGTTCCAACTTCTGTGATTCTTCGACCTAATACATTGTACAACAAGGATCCTTGAAGTCCCGCTTGAGGTCGATCGTAGTAAATACCCAAATTGATCACATAGGGGGACTGCCCCTGAAGAGGGCGTTCACTGCTAGTCAGTTGTGAAGAAGTCAAAGGATCTAGACTTACTTTTGATTGGATCCAAGAAACATTTCCTAAAATTGACCAGCGCCTCAGATCACGACTGATTCGACGAAGGGCCACTCGAGATTCGAGTTCAACCCCTTGGTTTTCTGCACTTAAGGCATTTTGCGGGACTTTTATCAGTGATCCTGCCAAGGGTTGAAAAACATCTTCAATGGGTTTATCAAATTTTTTATGAAAAAATCCTAAAGAAACAAATTCATCGGCTTCAAAATAATACTCTGATCTAAAATCTAAATTTTGAATCACTGTGGGAACAAGTGTTGTGTTTCCCTTGGCTTCAAAGCCTGTGTCGTCATCGATGTATCTGACAGTGGACAGCTCTCGAAAGTCAGGTCTTGCGATGGTTTCTCCGTAGGTCAGACGAAATCTATATTTTTCCTGTGGGGACCATTTAATAGAATAGGCTGGCAATTGATTTTGAGTTTTTGTTTCACCCAAGGATTGTGTGTCATCAGGACTGAAGTAAAAATAAGTTTTAACTGTTTGAAGGGAAGTCTCTAACCTTTGCCCTGCTGAAATTTCCACCTGAGGCGAAATTTGATACTTCAAATCTAAAAAAACATGATCAGTTTTTTGAGCTCCTGAATAACTATCAGCTGTTCCAGTTTGGTTCACCAAAACCCAGTCTTCTTGTTGAGAAAAGATTTGGTCTGGATTGAGTGTCAAATCCGGCTGATCTCCTGCTAAATAGTCTTTGATGTATTGAAATCTAAATGTGTCTGATTCCCGAGACTTATTGATTTGTCCCAAGCCCACTTGATAATTCAAATTTGAAATGCTTCCTTCAAGTGAGACAGCCACATCTTCATTTCTTTCAGAGAGCTCATTAAAGGTCCGAAGATTTCCTGAAACCTCTGGATCCAATTGGTAGGGATCTGTCTCTGATACTTTTCTATAGTTCACTTCTTTTTGATCAGGAGCCTCTCTTTTAATTTGGCTTCGCCCGAGTCTCCACTTCATTTTATTTTGTGAATTGATCTGGTGTTGCCCTTGAAGCTGCTGAACATTTAAATTTCGCTCAACCCACTCGGTTCTTGTTCTTCTTCTAGAAAAGTCGTTAATTCCAGGTCCCGAGGCTTCCTTGATATTGGTTTCGTCTGTGGAATGACGAAGACTTAAAATTGTCACTCGCAATTGATGATCGGATTGGTAATTAAGGCTTAGATCTGAAGCTAATGAAATTTTTCTTTCAATCTCAAAGATTTCAGACTTTCCAACTTCTGATAAAACCAATTCTCCGGGCCTCGGAACATCAAGTCTTTTGTTTTCTTGAACAGTGACATCCTGATCCGTGTTGTAGCTGGCTGATCCGTTCAAGCCCCATTTCAATGTGGAAATTTCTCCCAGGGCTCCCGCCCCTAATTGAAGATTTGGAATTTGAGAATCCCGACTTTCAAAAACAGAATAATTTTTTTTGAAACTAGTTCCAAGCTGTCTCAATTCTTCTTTTGTGAACCCTGTGTTAGGATCTCCGTTGTCGACCAGCTTTTTTCCGCTCAAAAGTGCAGCTCTCACCTGCTCTGGCATTTTCCTTGTGCCATCATCATGCCCCAAATAATCAGTCTTTCCCCCTTCGTAGGTAAGAAATTGATCAAAGTCTTCATAGTTAAGGCTTGTGCCGATTTGCGCCGCATTTTCCTGAGGTCGGGATTTTGTTTCCAACTGAATCAAGCCCCCACCGAATTCTCCGGGATAATTGGCCGCATAACTTTTTTGAACAACGACCTGATCTAAAATAGATGTGGGAAATAAATCCAAGGGCACAACTTTTCGAGAGGGCTCGGGGCTGGGTAACGAGAATCCATTGAGCTGCACAGATGAGTAACGATCTCCAAGTCCCCGCACAAAAACATACTTACCATCCAGAAGTGTAAGCCCTGTGACTCGTCTTAAGGAACTGGCGGCATCCGAGTCCCCTTGTCTTGCCATTTGCTCTGATCCTAAAACTTCAGAGACTCCGGTGTTCTTTTTTCTGAGTTCAAGAAGAGCTGAAATCGAGACCCGACTTTGGGGCGCTAGAATAAGAATCTCATTGGGATCTACTTTCACTGGAGCAGCTGAACTGAACGACTGATTTGCCGTTTCGATGTTTTGGCCTGGAATTTCAAGTTGAGAACTGATTTGATTTTGTTTTAGAACTTCAATTTTATAGTACGTTTCTTGGTTTTCAAAAATTTCGGCATTCAATGTTTTTTCACTTTGAGGCAAATAAAGGGCTGTTGGCCCCACCGGCAATTCGATCAGAAGTGAGCCTGAAGAATTGGTTTCATATTTTTTATTCTGGATAATGATCATCAAAGACTGCACAGGGCGCGTGCCCTCAAAGGCTTGAACAAATAATTCGCCAGTCTTCAGATTATTTTTAAGTTTTAAAGTGCTTTCTTGAGCAAAAACTAAGGTGTGAGAAAAAAGAATCAGGCCAACCATGAAGGTCAGCCTGATTTGAACTTGAAGTAAGAGTTGAGTTGCTAACTTCATCATTTACTGACGAGCTTTAACAATCCATCCTGCAGACCAGTCTTCAGATCCAAAGGCACCGATGAAATCAACCGGCTCAAAGAAGAAATCCTCTGGAGTCACGCCACCCACAAGGGCAGGGCTACCGGCAGTTGGAATCCAACCAAAAAGTCTTGGGCTTGTCACTTTCACACCGGGCTGAGCTGTGAGGAAAGATTCAGTGGAAAACAAATCACCCGCTTCAGCTTCAAAGGGTTTTTTGCAATCCAAAATCATTTGGCTCATCAAAATTCCAGAAGCAGTTGTGGCATTCACAAAAGTTTCATTGTCATCGATATCCACACAACCTTTTGTAAAGCCTGTGATGATCGAATTTGAAAGCTCTGCACCAGTTCCACGTCGAAGAAGCATTCCATAACCCGATTTAGGTGAACCAATCAAAGTCATGTTGCTGATCGTTGGACGGCTTCGAGGCATCGCATTCATCGGAGATTGAAGGTTATCAGCTTCGATGCCGCTATCAACTGGGTCAACTCCTTGATCCACAAGCAAAAATTGAATCTTACCTTGCCAGCCCATGTCCCAATCCAAAGAATCATCTTCGTTTTCAGTCAAAACAACATACTTCGCATTGACTGTTCCACCGAAGAATTCAACGCCATCATCCGAGTTCATATGAACTTGAATGTTCTCAACCACTGTTCCAGCACCCACACCATTAAATGTGATGCCGTTCAATTCATTGTCAGGAGCAATGGGGTAACCAGCAAATTCCACTCGTACGAACTTTAAAACTCCGCTGTTATCCAATGGCTGGTTGCCACCAAATTTCACTTCTCTGACTTTGATACCTTCAGAGATCGCTTCACAAACAGTCGATCCAGCTCGGCATCTGTTAATAGGTGCATTTCCATTGATAACAAGTCCGCCCCACTCACCGCGCTTACGCTCGGACGACTTGAGAGATGTAAATGTAATGGGCTTTTGAGCCGATCCTTCAGCAATAATTTGTGATCCACGCATCACTGCGATGAAGCTTGCAGGGCCACCGCGCAAAGTGGTTCCAGCTTCAATTCGAAGTGTGGATTTTTGGTCATTGTCATTACCGATAAAAACACCGTCTTCAATCAGGTATTGGTGATCCGCTGTTAATCGCAATTCTGTTGAAACGTAGTTTCCGCGAAGTGCACAAAGCTTCATGTCGCCTACAACTTTAAGTTCAGTTCCATTGGGGCAGGCCATTGCATAGCTTGAGAAACTCAAAGCCAATGCTAGTAAAGTATTTTTCAATCAAAACTCCTTTGTTTTGGTTATTCTTCAAAAATTAAACTAGGCCAAAGGAGGGGTT
>CAZPBD010000010.1:26545-47450 GCA_964584655.1 uncultured Pseudobdellovibrionaceae bacterium
GTTCCTTACGCTGAAATTTTGAAGTCCACCCGTGAAATCATGAAACCCACAGGTGTGAAAGCAGAAGATCGACTGATTAAAAAAATATCTGAAACTGAAGTGATCGAATGGATTCAAAAAAAATCCAGTGCTCAATCCCTGAGCCGCATGAGGCTTGCCGAAGAAATTCTAAATGAAAGCAGCCAGAAACAATTTGATCCGACAAAGCATTTGAGGCTTGTGCCCCCCACGGGGCAGCCTGGGTATTCTGAACTAAAAATTTATGTGAATCACCCCTACTTCAAAAAGAATCAAGTCCAAGCTGCATCCAATTTAGTCGAAGTTTGGAATGAATTTTTAAAAAAAGCTGAAAAAGAAATTGTCCTCAATGTTTTCGATTTTGATTTGGAAATCATCGCGACCACTCTGATTGCAAAGGCCCAGCAAGGCGTCACCGTGACTGTGGGAATCGACAAAAGCACGATCCATGAGAGACCCGAAGTGGCTTTAGTTTATAAAAGACTGCTTGAAGGCAAAGTGAATGTGGTGTCCGTCAATTCAACAAGTTTGAATCACCAGAAAATGGCAGCCATTGACTGGAGTGATGTTCAAAAATCACAAGTGCTTTTCTCTTCCGGCAATCTCACCCAATCTTGTTTAGGTCCCGAAGGTGATCTGAAGCAAATCCCTGAGCGCATCAGACCTCGAAAGTCCATCCCCAATGCCAATCATGTCATCACAATGAAATCTTGGTTACTGGCGCAACTTATTCATCACGAACTGACAAAAACTTTGGACCCACAGTATCTTTACCGTGGCAGTCAGTACCCTTTGCAAGGATCCTATCAAATCACAGGCCCTGGTGTGAATCCCGAAACCTTCGAAGCTTACCCAGAAAATTCGCTTATTATTTCTTTCTCACCCGGTGGATCCTATCGAAACATTAACAAAAACCTGATCAGCCACTTTATCAAAAAATCCCCGGGTCCCTTTCGAATGATTCAATTCGCATTTTCTGCAGAAGAAGTAGGATCTGCTTTTATTGAGAAAGCCCAAGAGCAAAAAGATAATTTTGATTTTATGTCCATTGGTGACACGCCGTTTGCCATGCAAGACTGGTCTCAATTTTTATGGATGACAGGTGTGAAGCGCACAAAAGTGGATCAGCAAGTTTTTTTCAATGAGGTCTCGAACCCTCCGTTTCAGAACCTGATGAGCCCTGCAGCCTATAAAAAATTTCGAAGTCAAATTCGCATCGCACCACCAGAATATTCTCAAGGATCAGTTCGAGTTCAGGGACAAAGCTATAAAGTCAGTGCAAAAATTCATCACAAAGTTTTATCCACAGGACCTTACGCGATCTTAGGCACCTCATTTAATTTTAGTAAAAATGCGCAGATCAACAACGAACAAATTTTGGTCTTTAAAGATGCAGGACTCTCTTCGATGGTTGAGGGCATGACTTTGTGGCTGGCCAAAAGAAGTCAAAGATCTGTGTTTGAAGAATCTGTTCGAAGACAAAGTCGAAACGACGAAGCCACCCTTCCAGAAAGTTTAAATGATGAGGTTGGAAATTGATTCTGGAAGACTTCAATCGCATCGTCTTGATTTGACACAAAATTAAAAGGATTGCTTTTTGGGGCCTCGAAGCCTTAAAATTGAAATCATGAAGTGTAAGGCGTTAGTCGTTGTTCTTCTTTTTACCAGTCTTTTTCTGAGCTCAGCGCTTTCACTTGCCTTTGATGTGCAACCCCAATCCAATTGCCATCAATCCGAGAAAAACCAAGAGACTCACAATGATGCTGATACTCACTCTGAGAAGTGTCACAATCACCGAACTCACTGTTGCAGCTCATCCCTATTAATTGCAAAATTGATTCGTCCATTCGACTTCTCTGTTCTAGACACTTCAGAATTTTCTGAAACTTTTAAAACCATCAAGCCAGCACCGACTCTTGATGGTCCCTTCCAGCCACCAAGGGCTTAAGCCTCTCTCTTATTCTCCGTTCAATTTCATTTCTTAATAAGGGGCTTTTGTGCTTGATTCACTCATTCGTTTTTCTCTTCATCACCGTTTGTTTGTGGTGTCTATCACAGCTTTGATGATCGTCTACGGTACAATTACGGCCATTCAACTTCCAATTGATGTCTTCCCAGATATCACCAGACCCACTGTGAATATCATCACAGAATCCCACGGCATGGCCCCCGAGGAAGTTGAAATTCGAGTGACTGCACCGATTGAAAGTTATCTCAACGGTTTACCAGGTGTTGATCGCATCAGATCACAATCTGGCATTGGATTATCTGTTATCTATGTTGAATTCGACTGGGGAACCGACATTTATAAAAACAGACAGCTGGTTCAAGAAAAACTGAACCTTGCCACTCAAAAATTACCAAAAGATATCACCCCTATTTTAGGTCCCATCGGATCACTGATGGGACAAATCCAACAAATTGCAGTGACCTCTGCAGGCGAAGAAGTGGATCCCCTTGAACTTCGAAATTTAGCTGAATGGGTTCTAAGACCAAGGCTCATGACAATTCCTGGAGTTTCCCAGGTGATTTCCATTGGCGGGGGTTTGGCTCAGTTTCAAATTCTCATTTCTGCAGAAAAACTGAACCAGTATCAAATCTCTTTAGAGCAATTGGATCAGCAGTTATCTAAGATCAGTCAAAACACAACCGGTGGATTTTTCGAAAAAAACGGCCAAGAATTTCTAGTGCGAAATATTGGCGTGGTGAATGATGTTGAAGATATCAAAAAAACTTTTGTGGGTCTGCATTTTGGGAGACCCATATTAATCGAAGATATCGCCGAAGTCAGAATGGCTGCCAGACTTAAACGTGGGGATGGTAGTTTTAATCAGCAGCCCTCGGTGGTAATGACAATTTTAAAACAACCAGGTGCTGACACAGTTCAAATATCTAAAAATATTGATCGAGCTCTTGAGCAATTAAAGGCCTCGTTACCAAATAATATTTTAATCAACCCTGATATTTTCAAACAATCCAGCTTTATTGAATCCTCGATCAATGGAATTCAATCCAAGCTGAAATACGGGACTGTGCTGGTTTTTATTGTTCTGTTTCTATTTTTGGCCAATTTAAGAATGTCCTTGATTACTCTCACTGCCATCCCGGTATCCTTCATCATCACATTCTTAGTTTTCAAAATTTTTGGACTCACTGTAAATACAATGACGCTTGGGGGACTCGCCATTGCCATCGGAGAGCTGGTGGATGACTCCATCGTGGATGTGGAAAATGTTTATCGCAGACTCAATGAAAATTCAAAAAAGTTAAATCCGCTGTCCTATTTGAAAGTCATTTTTGAGGCTTCCAGTGAAGTTAGAAATTCCATTGTGCTGGCCACTGTGATCATTGCTCTGGTTTTCTTACCACTCTTTTCACTCACAGGCCTGGAAGGAAGTTTATTTGCACCTTTGGGTGTGGCGTATTTAACGGCTTTGATAGCCTCACTTTTGGTTTCTCTGACTCTGACTCCTGTTTTGTGCTCCTATTTTTTAAAAGACAAAACTAAAATCCATCATGATACGCGCTTCGTAGTCCTTCTAAAAAATTGGGATCGAAAGGCTTTGGACTGGGCACTACCTCGATCCAAATTAGTTCTTAGTTTAAGTCTTGGTTTATTTATCGTCGCTGTTGGTTTAATTCCATTGATGGGTCGAGATTTTCTTCCTAAATTTAATGAAGAAACTGCCATGATTGCTGTGATTGCTCCACCTGGGATGAGTTTGACTGAGTCCAATAAAATTGGAAATCAAGTGGAAGGACTTCTTCTTAAAATTCCAGAAATTAAATCTGTTTCCAGACGCACTGGCAGAGCGGAACTCGATGAACACGCTGCGGGCGTCAATGTCAGTGAAATCGATGTGGATTTCAAATCCAGTGGCAGACCCCGAGAATTGGTTTTAAATGAAGTCCGAGCTCAACTTAAAACTTTGTACCCAGCTTTAGGAATTAATATTGGTCAGCCCATTTCACACTTGATAGATCATATGCTTTCAGGTGTGAATGCCATGATCGCCATAAAAATCTTTGGTCCCGATCTGACAGTCTTAAGACAAAAATCCATTGAACTCAAAAATGCCATTCAAGGAACTTCAGGACTTGTGGACTTAAGAATCGAACAACAGGGACTTGTTCCACAATTAAAAATTCAAGTGCTCAGGGATGAGGCGGCTCAGCTAGGTCTTAGCCCCGGGGAAGTCACAGAACTTCTTGAGGGGGCATTTAACGGTGAAAACGTGGCTCAAGTCACAAAGGGGTCCCAACTCATTGATGTTTTTTATCAATTTGATGATAACTCGAGAGGGGCTCAAGAAAAAATGGAATCCACTGTTCTTAAGATTTTACCTAACGGCAGAAAAGTGATCCTCAGTGATGTGGCTGACGTTTATGAAACAACGGGACCCAACGAAATCAATCGCGAAAACAATCAAAGACGAATTGTAATCAGTGCCAATGTGAGCGGACGCGACTTGGGTAGCACCGTTCAAGAAATAGAAAAAACAGTCAAAGAGAAGGTGAAGTTTTCAGAGGGCTACTACGTGGTTTACGGAGGCCAATTTGAAAATCAAAAATCAGCCACTCGTAATTTATTGTTGTACTCCTTAATATCTTTATTCGGCATCTTTATCGTGCTTTACAGCCATTTCAATTCCGTCACGATCACCTCACAAATTATGATCACAATACCATTGGCCTTTGTGGGAGGTATTTTCAGTTTGTTCATAACTGAGGGAACCATCACGGTGGCAAGCCTTGTGGGGTTTATCACTCTTTGTGGAATGGCTTCAAGAAATGGGATTATGATGATTTCCCACTATCTTCATCTGATGAAATTTGAAGGCGAGAGCTTTTCGAAGGAAATGATCATTCGAGGCTCTCAAGAAAGGCTTGTTCCCGTGATGATGACAGCTTTTGTTGCAGCACTTGCACTTCTGCCTTTGGTGTTTGCAAAAGGTCAACCAGGTTCAGAAATACTTCATCCCGTTGCCGTTGTGATTGTGGGTGGACTTCTGAGCTCTACACTTTTAGATCTCATTGTCACACCGACACTTTTTTATCGCATTGGACAAAAGTCAGCAGAAAATTATTTAAAACAAGAACAAACACAAACAAAGGAAAATTTATGAAATTTCAACTCGTTGCCATCCTTCTCGCCTTGACCCTTCCCGTCTTTTCTCACGAAGGACATGACCATGATGCCCCCCAAACAGTCAATGCACCCAATGGTGGAATCGTCAAATCACTCGAAAAAACCTATGTGGAAGCTGTCAGCAAAGGAAATCAGGTTTTTATTTATTTGTATGATAAAGAGATGAAGCCCAAGGATATTTCAAAGTTTGAATTGTCTGCGACGGCTCAATTTCCAAAAAACAAAAAGAAAGAAAAAGAAGTGCTCTTTTCAAGAAAAGACTTTCACTTTGTTGCTGATTTTGATGCTCAAGGAAGTCACCGCTACACCTTAAAAATTCAAATTAAAGACCCTGCGACAGGACACAATGATAAAATGAGCTTTGTGATTGAACCTCAAAAAGGAATTTAGAAAATGATTTTTATTCTTTCAATTTTAGTGAGCTCAATGGCCCTGGCCACCCCATTGCAGGTCAAATTTGAAGGCCTCAACGATCTGCTCACCAAAGGCAACGCACAGCTTGCAGCTTCAAAGTCATTACTGAAAGCTGCAGAGAATCGAAAGGGATCACTCTCCCGTTCCTTCTTTCCAAGCCTAGAGGTTTACGGCGCCAACGAAACTTTTAAAATTGGGGAAAACTCCAGCAAGTCTCAGCCTGAATATGGGGCTGAGTTGCAGATGAATCTGTATAACGGTGGGAAAGATTCGCTGGAATCGAAAAAGAGGGATCTCAATTATGAGAAGCTCAACTTCCAGAATCAAAGAGTCCACTCCGAAGAACTTCTCAAAGCCCGGATTTTATATTGGGAAATTCTCTACAACCAAGATTTGCTTAAATTAACTCAAGGAATGAAGGAAATCAGCTCTCAAAATACAAAACAAGCTCTTCGCCGTATTCAAAGTGGAGTCGCTACCAATTCAGATCGTTTCGAATTTGAAATGCAAAGTGTAGAAATTCAACAAGACATTGCAGAAATTGAATTACAACTCTACAAGCTAAAAAAAGAATTTAAAATTTTGATGAATTTGGATTTAAAAACTGAAGTGCAATTTCCAGAAAACAAGAATCATGATCATGACTTGAGTGAACTCAAAAAACACACGGTCGAAGATCACGAATTTTTATTTAAAGAAGCAGAACTTGAGTCAGAAAATAAGAAAATCTCCTCGACGATCTTAAAGCGAGATCTGTGGCCCTCAATTAAAGCCTATGCGGCCTACAACCAGTTTAATGAACGTGAAGAAGAGTTCCCTCGGGCTCGCGACCGAGTCGAAAACGTGGTAGGTCTTAAAATGACCATCAGTCTTCCTAGCCTTTTAGAATCTAGAAGTGAAGCCCGAGCCCTGGAACATGAGGCCTCGGCCTACCGAGCTTTGGCGGAAGACCAAAAACGAAGCCTTGAAGTCCACTTCGAAAATGAAATTAAAGAGCTTGAGCTTTTGCACTCTCAAGTTCACGAGGCCGAGGAAAATATTATAAGATCTGAGAAGTACTATAAGCTGACTCAAGCCGAGTACTCCAGAGGAGCCAAAAACTCTCCAGATGTTCTTGGAGCATCTGAAAAGTATTTTGAAGTGAAAAACAAGTATTTGAAGATTCTCAAAGAGTTTCAAATATCAAAAAGCCACGTGCTTTCTAAAGTGGGAAGATAGACCAAGGTCTAAGCCAGGTAGCCAATCACAACTGCATAATCATAGAATCTCTCTAAATCTAAGAGGGGTTCCTATGATTTCAAGTGTGCTAATGGGCTTATTTATCTATTTTGTGGTTCGCTGTATTTTATTTGGTTTCTACACCGTTGATCAGAATCAACGAGCTGTGAAAACTGTATTTGGTCGTGCCCAAAGAAAAGGAGCACAGACCACTCATGATTCTCCGTTAGCTGATTTTTTATCTGAGGAAGAAAAGCAAAGATATAATTTTCCTGCAGTTGAAATTATTGGCCCCGGACTTCATTTCAAATTTCCCTGGGAAAAGGTTTATAAAGTTTCAATTGCTACGATGACAGAAAACATGGCACACGATCCAGAATCTCGCACCGCCAACCACAATGGAACATTGCTTGAAGCTGTCACACGAGATCAACTGAACACGGGACTCACTGGACAAATTCGTTACCGTGTTTCTGAACACAACCTCTATGCTTATGTTTTTGGAATCAAAAATCCTGTGGTTCATGTGATGGGATACTACGTCTCTATTTTGCGCGAAAAGATTGCAAACTTTCACAAATCCTCAAACGCAGACAAAGGCGTGGATTCCACAGGCATGGCTGTTGCTGAAACAGTTTCCATCAACGATCTTCGAAAAAACCTACGGGACATCAACGATCTCATGACCCAAGAGTGTCAGTCCTCTGCTGCTCGTTACGGCATAATACTTGAGGCCTCATTGATCACAGGCATCGAGCCACCTCATGAAGTGGAATCAGCTCTGGCCGCCATCAACACAGCTCACAACAACGTGTCCTCTGAAATCAGTCTTGCAAAAGCTTCAGCGGATCAAACAATTGTGCAATCAAAACGAGCCGTGGAAATTGAAACACTCAAAGCTCAAGCCGAAGTTGAACCCCTCAGAGCCCTTGCCAACCAATTGAAACAATTAAAAGGCAGTGGCCCTATGGTGCTGACACATTTCGTACGAAACGTCAGGCTCCAAACTTTTGGTAAAGCTCAAAGAATTATTATGAATATTCAAGGCAAGGGGTCTTAATATGGAAATTTTATTTGGAATACTTGCAGGCCTCATCTTTGAAGTGATGACTTTAAGTGTGCTTCGCTTCTTTCTATTTTATACCACCGTCAAAGAGCAAACTTGCCAAGTTTACACACTGTTTGGAAAAGTGGTGGGCATCGTCAGCGAACCAGGTCTTCATTTTTTATGGCCGAAATTGACTTGGAAAGCTTTCTTGATTCAATTCTTAGGTAAGATTTATGTCATCGATATGCGCATGGATCAAAATTACCTCAGAAGCCAAGCTGTGAACTCTGAAGAAGGGGCTCCCATGGGAATCGGCATCTGGTATGAAATGTATATCAGCAATCCCCTTTCTTACTTATTTAAAAATACGGATCCCGAGGGCTCACTGGCCGCAAACATCAGCAATGCCACGGTTAGATCCTTAAGTAACTTGCCACTTTCGACCATGCTTGAAAACCGCCACGAGCTCAGCCAAACCGTTCGCGCCGAAGTGACTCAAAAATCTCAAGACTGGGGATATAAATTAGGTTCTGTTTACATCAGAAAAGTTCACTTTCGAGATCACCAAATGATCAAAGAAATTGAAGGCAAAGTGGTTAATCGTCTTCGTCAAGTGACTGCTTCCATCAAGCAGGACGGTGAAAACCAAGTCCATGTGATCACGAATTCAGCGAACCGAACGGCCTCATTTGAGTTTGCAAGAGCTTCTGCGATTCGTCCTGAAATTGTCGGTCAGGCGTTGAAGGAAATCGGATCAGATCCAGAAGTGGCCTCTGCACTGTTCGAAATTCTCGAGACCCAAAAATTATTAGAAAATAAAGGCGAATTGATTCTAATGCCTGGCAATCAAAACTTTATGCAAGATCTGATGGCCACTCAGTAAACTTTCAGATTCCAATCAAGCGCTTTGAATTGTTTCCCGTTCACTTGAAGTGCAATTTGATGAAGACCCGAATAAAAAGTTCGGGTCGTGATCACTCTTAATCGATGAACCTTTTCGATCTCGATCACTTCACCCGCCTTGAGTGACAAATTTTTCAACTTATAGACCTTGGAAGATAATTTCCCATTTGCTTTTCTGTAATTGATCACATAATCCAAAACCAAATTTTGCGCCTTAGAGGATTCAGATTTTATTTTAAAATTAAAATTCAAATCATCACCCAATTTATAGTTCGGCTTATTGATTGAAAAATTTTTTAGCTGAATTTGGAGTTTTCCCCCGTAGCCTAAGAGTTCTAATGCTAAAGGATCCCCTTTTTTGATCAAAGTGCGAAGTGCATGGTTTTGAATCCATTTTAAATGACTTAATGATTCCTGAGGACAATCTACTTTCCACGCTTTTAACGTCTGTACCACGAGTTTCGGATGGTCCTTGGAAATATCATTGAGGTGATTCGCCACGCTTTTTCTAACATAAAGCTCAGAATCAAATTTCAAATGCTCTAAAATTTCTAAGCCAGGTTTAGGATCATCAATGGATTTTTTCAGCTTCTGACCCCAGGGAAGTCTGGGCCGAGAGCCCTCGGAAGCCCATCTTCTGACATGAACATTTTTGCTTGTGGCATGCTTCTTCAAAAACTGGAAAGCCAGCTTCGGATTCTGAATGAGAAATGGTCTGACAGCAAATTCTCCCGTAAATTTAGTCGTTAAAATTTTCAGTGCTTCCAAAGATTGAACCTCGTGATTCAGTCCGTGATTTTCAATCCAATCCGATACAGGCCAAAGATCAAAAGTTTGATATTCGGTGTTCTCTACGGCCTGCATGACAATTTTCAGCGCTTTTAAATAGTCCTTCGGCAGACAGGTATTCATGTGGCTTGAGATCACTTGAACTCGAGCTTTGAGCTCGAGGGCCTGAAGCTGCGTGATGACTTTTAAAAAAGTGGGTGCATCGAATTTGGGGTCTGCTTTTTTCAGACCTTGAGCTAATTTCTTAACTGTTTCAGCTGAAATTAAATTCTTAAATGCGTTTGGATTTTCTTTTTTCTGCTTCATACTACTTTTTAAAGTCTCGATCTAAAACTGTTTTACGTCCCTCGACTCGGGCTTGATCGATGGCATCATCACAAGCACGTCTGACGATATCGGATAAGACGTCCATCACCGCAGCTGAGGTGTTCATATCTGCCTTTTGGCTGATATAATCTTTAAGTTTTGAAGCCACGATCAGAATTTCTTTGGGCTTGTTGACAGCTGGCTGAGATGGAATAATTCGTTGCCCTGTGGGAACAATTCTTCTTGGCCCAGAATCAGCTTCTGTTTGCTGAACTTGAGAGCCTGACTTCAAAGGGGCCGTCTTCTTGATTCCACCCGCATCCCGGTGGCGTGCTCCTGGCAAATGAACTTCAAAGCAAGGCATTCCGCAAAACACGTAACCAGTTCGCTGCCCGTTGCAGGTGGAGACACTGCAAACATAATACTGGGAACCCCAAGCGAGTGGTTTTTTACAAGAGCTGCACTTTTTCCAAAAATCGACACTGATATCACTCATGGCTTTTTGCCTTCTTTTAAAAGTTGATATTGATATTTAAAGTCAGTCCCAAAAGTCCTTTAAAAGATCTGGATTTTGCAAATTCATAGTTGGGAATGATCGAGTAATCCAAAATCTTTTTATACAAAATCTGACTGTAGGCCACGGAAAAGTTGTAGGCTTCCAAATGATAGTTGGGTCGATTATTAGAAGAAAAAAGTGTGGTGTAAGAAAGCGTCGATTTTGAAGTCAAATAATGTCCGAAGGAAAAACCATTGGTGACAAAATAAGTTCTAATTTTTTCTTGATACTCACCTTCATTAATTAAAGTCAGATCCAGTTTGCGAGTGAGCTCAAAATTAAAGTTAAGACCCTGGTAGGCCCCGATCCCTTTGGTGGGGCTGGTAAAAAATTCGAGCTTTGGATTCACTCGCAAATAGCGAACCTTTCCGACACTTTCAAATTTCAAAGAGTGGGAAATTTTTAAAGGATCCTCTAATTCGATCCGGGGCTCAAAAGAGGTCTTAATGCTTCCCAATTTTTTAAAAAAACCGACGGTGGCTCCGTAGTTTTGCTCTCGGGGTGATTGCCTCAAGTAAACTCGTTTTATGCTACGACCCTCTTCACGTTCATCGTAGTTTGTAAATTTTAATTTCCAGTACTTCTCAACGTTTGGAAGATGCAACATGATATTAAAACCAGTTGTATTGTTCACGTCGCTTTTACCCTCGACAGAATAAGAGTTGTTTTCGATTCTGAAACGAGTTTTATTTTTGCTGCGAATCACCCTTCGGCCCGCTAAAAAAATATCAAGTCCATCAGCCGCACTGTCGAACCAATCAGAAACCATGATGTTTCCTTCAATCATTCGATCTTCCATGCTCTTTTCAGGTATCGGCTCTTCGATTTTGATCCAGTCGTCTTCTTTTAATGTGTCTTGAGCTAAAGAAGCCACAGGGCAAATGAAAATCAGTCCAAGAAGGCTTTGAGTCACGAGTTGAATAAAACGGTGGTTTAAGATTTTCATTGAGTTTCTCACATCATCAATCTTAGTCTAGGCCAATGACAAACACAAAATCTACGATTCTGACTCTTTTTTTGTTTGCAAGTCTTCCCACTTTTGCTTACCAGCCCAAAGAGGGACAAGTCTCAGCCCAACTGGGGGCCTTCATGACTCAAACAGATTTTAATAATAGCCATATCTCAAGAGATCGAAGATTTGAAGGCGGCACCGGACTGATTGTGAATGGTGACATTGACGATAAAAGCTCTTTAGAACTTACACTTTTTAATATGTACAAAACTTATTACCGAAAAGAAGGGACCCAGGTTTTCGGTCAAAAAACTGCGCTGATTCACATCGGGATGGGGTATCGATGGTGGCATAGCTCTAAGTACTCGACGTCTTTGAGTTTCTATTCGGCCTATGCCAATGGCAATATTCAAAATGTTTACAGTGATTTTCCTATTGGTTCAGAAATTAAGACTTCTGCACAAGATGATGTGGAGTACGGATTTGATCTGGCTGCTCAAGCCGAGGTTTATGAGTATATGAATTACGCCTTCGTTGTCGACACTCGCTACGCACTTTCTTTGACCAATAAAACCAAAGAAAGCGGCAATCATTTTGGACTTTTTTTAGGAATCAGATTTCCAGTTCAGTGAAGTGCGCTTTGCATTTCCAGGTACTCATCGTAGGTCACATACCGATCGTCTAGAATTGATCCGTCAGTTCCTAGTTCGATGACCCGATTGGCCACTGTTTGAATAAACTCATGATCATGGCAAGTGAACAAAACAGCACCTTTGAAGCGTTTGATCCCGTCATTGACTGCTGTGATACTTTCTAAGTCTAAATGGTTTGTGGGACCATCGAGCATTAAAACATTAGCACCAGAAAGCATCATCTTAGCGAGCATGCATCTGACCTTTTCACCGCCTGAAAGCACATTGGACATTTTTAATGCTTCATTACCACCAAACAACATTTTGCCTAAAAATCCACGGATGAAAGTTTCCTCTTTTTGAGTGGAGTACTGCCTGAGCCAGTCCACCAAAGTCATGGGATCTTTTTCGAAGTATTGGCTGTTGTCTGCAGGAAAATAACTTTGAATGGTTGTAATACCCCAACTAAACGTTCCAGAGTCTGCCGTTTTGTGACCTGCTAAAACATCCAGAAGTGCGGTCTTCGCTAAATCATTTCTTCCAAGCAGAATAATTTTGTCAGTTCGTTTCATTTGAAAGCTGACATTATTTAAAAGCTTTTCGCCGTTTAAAGTGTAATTTAATTTTTCAACACTCAAAATATCTTGTCCCGCTTCTCGAGCTGGCTCGAAGCCAACAAAGGGTCTCTTTCGGGTGCTGGCCGGCATGTCCACAAAGCTCAGTTTTTCTAATTGCTTCTGTCTGCTTGAGGCCTGTCTGGATTTTGAAGCGTTGGCACTGAATCTTGCGATAAAGGCTTTGAGTTCTTCAGCTTTATCAGAGCTTTTTTTATTTTGATCCGAAAGAAGTCTTTGATTGAGTTCACTGGCTTGAAGCCAGAAATCATAATTTCCAGTGTAAGTGGTCACTTTACCAAAATCGATATCAGCAATGTGAGTGCAGACTTTGTTTAAAAAATACCGATCATGGGACACCACGATGACTGTGTTTTTAAAATTAAAAAGAAATTCTTCCAGCCATTTGATGGCATAAATATCAAGGTGATTTGTCGGCTCATCCAGCAGCAAAACATCTGGCTGACCGAACAGGGATTGAGCCAACAAGACTTTGACTTTCTCTGAGCCTGAAAGCTCTTTCATTTTTTTTGCATGAACATTTTCTAGAATACCAAGACCCGCCAGCATGGTGGCGGCTTCGGATTCAGCTTCCCAACCGTTAAGTTCTGCAAACTTCATTTCAAGGTCACTGGCTCGTTCGCCATCAGCATCAGAAAAGTCAGGCTTTGCGTAAAGGGCTTCTTTTTCTTCCATGATCTGAAAAAGTTTGTGATTTCCCATCAGCACTGTTTTTAAAACTGTGACTTCATCGTAGGCATAATGATCTTGCTTCAGAATCGACAATCTTTTGTCACCAGGCAAAATCACTTCACCGGTGTTGGGTTCAATTTCTTTCGATAATATTTTTAGAAACGTAGATTTGCCGGCGCCGTTTGCACCGATCAGGCCGTAGCAGTTTCCGGGGGTGAATTTCACGTTCACATCTTCAAATAATTTTCTTCCACCGAAACGCAAGCTCACTTGACTGGTACTAATCACAAAAATTCCTATGTTAAATTTAAAGATGATAAGTACTCAAGATTTCATAAAAACTCAAGATTCACACTCTTCGAGTTTCACCTTGTTGAAGATATTTCCCATGTGATAAATACTTTTAAAAAAGGAAATCCCATGAGCGAACACTTTACAAAGAAAACGTTTCAATATTTTGAATTGGCTCAGAAAAATAGAAAGAATAAAAAGTGGTTCGAAAAAAATCATGATCTGTATGTGGAAACTGTCAAAACTCCCTTTGCCCACCTCATTACGAAGCTCAAAAAAAACCTCAGCTCTGAATTACAAGGCATTGAGTTCAACCCTAAGAAAATTTCGCAGCCCCTGTTTCGGGCTAACCGCATCCCCGAGGACGGCTCAATCGTGAAAACCCATGCACATTTTCATGCAGCCGAAAAGGCCCTCTCCATGTTTGAAACCAATCCTGGGCTTTACCTCTCTATCGGACATTCCCCAGAAGAGACTGTCACCGGTCTTGGGCTTTATATGGTTTCTGGCCGTCAGCTTAGCCTGATTCGAACTGCCATCGATCAAGATCCTGAAGAATTCACAGAAATCATGGAAAATAGAAAATTTAAAAAAGCTTGGAAGGGATTGGGCGGCGAAAAATATGTCAGATTTCCGAAAGGCTTTAATCCTGAGTCTGAAGGTGCCAAATACCTTTGGCATAAACAATATTATGTGGGCCAAGACCTGACCAAATCCAAATTGATGAATAAGTCCTTTGCTGATGACTTTACAAAGGACTGTGTCGCAGCCCTGCCTTTTTTAAAATGGCTGCGAAAAACTGTGGGAACCTATCAAAGAAAGCACTCAAATCTGTCCTATTGATTTAAAAGTATTTGAGTTTTGTTAAGATCGGCTTCCCCCTGCCCTAATCCTTGATTCTGTGTTACCAGGACACCAACCAGGAGATTTCTCATGAACAAATTGATTCTAGGTCTAATCACTGTTTTATCTTTTCAAAATGCTGTGGCTCAGTGCCTCGGTGAAGCTCAAATCATAGCTCAAGTGAAAGGCGTCCAAGAGCTGGGTTCTGCTTGCTATGCAGAAATTGATTCTCAAACTGTCAGATTCTTTCAACCCAGCGGCGTTTGTCCTTTGGATTTAGGTGAAGTGATTCGCGTCGGTGTTAAGGGTGAGATGATCACAGAATTTCAATGCTCTTATAAAACAGGCGACGAAATTAACGGAATTTTGGTTTTAGATCGTAACGGCGATATCACTTTAGAGTAGTCTCACTTCAAGAGCGCGTGCGCTCTTTGGGTAACTTTTCAGGCTCAATGGAAACACCAATGGCTGATCCTTTCCAGACCAGCTTTTGGTAGGAGCCATTTTTGACTTTATCATGGGTCAGCTCAAAATCGATGAGCACATTGAAATTTGACTTCACAGCCTTAAAAGCCAGTCTCATGGTGGCCTCGAATTCGCCAGCACATTCTTTGACTTCAAAAGGGGTCTCAACCCGCTTCATCAGTCGTGTGATTTTAGATTCTTTTTTAGAGAAAATAAGAATTTGTTTAGCCCGCTCCATGTCCGAATTATAATCGTCCATCTGTGGTTTCACTTGATTATCAAAACACTGAACGCAGTAAGTTTGATGTCTGAGCTCTTCAGGGACTTCATTTAAAAATGAAAATGCATCATCTGTCATAAATTGCGTGCAGCTTTTGCAAATCGCACTTTTGCAAATACCACAGGTGAGATGGGCTTTAGGCTTATAACAGGTTAGGCAAGATTCAGACATTCCGGGGAGCCTAACACATAACTTGCCGCTTTCAATGGGGATTCGTTCTCAAGTCACTTTCATTTGTTCGGTTGATTGCCAATTTGCTATTATTCGATTCCAACCTGGATCAGACTGTTTTTTGTGAATAATTTTTAGAAGGAGACTGTGTGAATTCAAAGAAGATTATCGATGTCCTGAACAAAATTTTAGAATGTGAGCTTGCGGGAGTCGTCAGGTACACCCACTATGCCTTGATGATTTTTGGCCACAATCGCATTCCCATCGTTAAATGGCTTCGCGATCAAGCCTCTGAATCACTGGCCCACGCCAGTATTGCAGGTGAACACATCACCACCCTGGGTGGACATCCCAGCCTAAAAATTGGCAAATTGATCGAGACAGAAAAACATTCTTTAAATGATATTTTGAAGGAAAGTTTGGATCACGAGGAACAACAACTACAGAACTTGTATGAATTGTTGAAACTGACCGAAGGCCAATCAGTTTATTTAGAAGAATACGCTCGGGAAATGATTTCTGAAGAAGAAGCCCACGTGTCTGAAGTTAAAAAGATGCTGAAGGTTCAACCGAAGTAAGCATTTTCATGTTTTATTGTTTGCAGGGTCAGTTCGCCCATTGAGGCGGACTCTCTTCCTTACTTGGTCTCTCTGGATTTGCATGTTTATGTTCTAAGGTCCAATCGACAAACGCTGTCATGAACTTGGTCAGAAATTCACGGGTCGCTGGATGAGATAATTGCCCATTTGCTTCAAAAAGCTTCACAGCATCGCCCAAGTACGCCTCAGGTTGCTGCATGGTTGGTACATTTAAGAAAACAAGTGATTGCCGTAAATGATGATTGGCTCCAAACCCTCCAAGTGCCCCTACCGAAATGCTGATCACGGCACCAGGCTTCCCATCCAAAGCGTTTTTACCATAGGGCCTTGAGGCAATGTCGATCGCATTTTTTAAAACCCCAGGAACTGAACGATTGTATTCAGGAGTTACAAATAGAATTCCATCATATTCCCTCAATCGATTTCGAAATTGAGTCCATTCCATAGGTGGTACTTCATCAAGGTCCTGATTGTACATCGGCAACTGTCCGATTTCTAGTATTTCCAATGAAACTGACTCTGGAGTTACTGCTTGAAGAGCATTTGCCACCTTTCGGCTGAAAGATTCCTTACGCAGACTTCCGACTAAAATTGCACTTTTCATTGAACCCATAAATTCTCCGCTCTTTAAATTTTATAACTCACAACTTCCACTTCTAACTTTGCGATTTTATCGAAGTACTGTCGTTGCTCACGCAAGGGCCACCAGTCATAAAGAAGAGCTTCAATGGGATGCCACATTGCCACCCAGCCCAGAATACTGAAGCTCACACTGGCAATATGCGTGATTGTGGGGGCCACTTGAATGGACTCGATATATTGAGCTAAACTGAGACAAACTATCAATGCAATCAAACCTATCAAAAAAAAATATCGAGTGGCCCTGTGTTGCTTGCGAGATTTTGCTATGACCAAGGTTGATTCATACTGAAAGTAAGCTCGGATGGCATCACCGATCGCAAGATTATTTTCCGGTTTCAAGTCTTCTTGATCTGAGGTTAAAATCCGAATCTTCATTTTGGTTTTCAGAGGAAATTCTTCAACCGCACTCATTAAATAGATCACAAACTTTGGATCCAAATCCCGTTCACGAAAGGGCGCTGGATCACGCTCATTGAAAAGCTGGCGTGAGTTTTTAACGCCAACTTCAATGATCGTATTTTCTTTTTCGTGTTTGTAGCGATCTACAATTTCATCCATTCACTTAGGTAATGGTTTAAAAAGATGTGAGGGTCTTGTGTCGACTCGGCAAGTGCTCATTCCAAGCATGGAATACAAAGGACACCATCCGACCAGTCCTGTTGCAACTGGAACTATTCCGAGCAAGTACCAGAAATTGCTTGGCCCCCAGAACGCCAGACTCATTAAAAAAAGACCCACGACGATTCTAATTCCACGGTCAATATTATGAATATTTGTTTTCACAAATCTCCTTTTTTAAATTGTTAAAGTTCTGTTCTCGAAAAATACCAATCGATATATTCATGCCCCTCTTGAGATCGACTTTCAGCACCTTGAGTTGTTTGTGGAGGTGGGACGATCACTTTTTCTCCTACCTGCCAACCTTCAGGAGTCACCACTCCATTTTTATCAGAGGTTTGCATGGCCTCCAGCAATCTTAGAAATTCACGAATGGATCTTCCATTGCTCATGGGATAATAGACCATGGCTCGAAGAATTCCTTTGTCATCAATAAAAAAAGTGGAGCGAACTGCTGAGGTATCACTGGCACCGGGTTGAATCATTCCATAGGCATGAGCCACTCTCATCGAAACGTCGTCGATAATCGGAAATGGAATATCGATTTTAAAATTCTGTTTGATATTTCTGACCCAGGCGATGTGGGAAAAGGTGCTATCAATGGACAAGCCCAACAGCTCGCAATTTAACTTTTGAAATTCTGGATAACTTTTTGCAAAGGCAATAAATTCCGTTGTGCATACAGGAGTAAAATCACCCGGATGAGAAAATAGAATCAGCCATTTGCCTTTGTAATCTGAAAGCTTTCGTTTTCCATGGGTTGTCTTTGCCTCAAAATTTGGAGCCGGCTCATTTAAATGTGGCAGTCCGATAGAAGTTTCCATTTTGATCCTTTGATACTCAAATCAAAGATCAAAGCTGCAAAACCAAACCCACATCAAATGGGATCTCAATCGATTGAACAAACTGAACGAGATAAATTGCACAAATCAGTCAGGCAAAATGCTTGAGATGAGGCCTAATTTATTTAACTTTTCCTTCAGCGATAAAATCTCTTTGCGGACTGCTTTGTAGCTTTTTGCATCGTGATCGAGGCGCGTGATTCCAGGTGTCCATATGGTAAGGACAAAACTGCTTTCATTTTCTCCTGGCTTTTTCAAATACACATGGGCCGTTGCATTCTGATGTAAACTATCAATAAAAAAGCGAGTGGATTGTCGCCCCTCTTGAGTCCTAAAAGTAGCGACTGCTAAATCTAAAATCTGCTGGGCCTCGAAATACAAAGTTTCATACATTTTTTCGTAGTGATTCAAGCGTGCAACCAGTTGGGCATATTCCCTAGATTGCTGATCCAATTTTCGAAGCCGACTTCTGGTTTGTGCAATTTCTTTTGAGAAAGCAACCAGCTCGTCAAAATGGAAGTAGTGGGGATATTGCTCAGAAAATTTGTGTTTGGAAGGACCAATTGAGTTCACTTCCGCATAGACCCCGGACGGATCCTGGTTTTTCAGTTTCTTGTGGTTGGAGGCATGGTGAATTTCATGCAATAAAGAATCAATGAAGTCCGCATCCCATTTTTTTAAATCTTTAATTCCAAATGAGATCTGGGTGTGGCCCACATAATCAGCACTGCCCTCGGAGCTATTTCGAAATAATCCGTAGGGATCAAAAAAATACTCCACTTCCGTTTTTTTCATGGAATTGCTAAGCACTCGGCCGACCCAGGTCGAACTGGGTGAATGAGTTATTTTTACAGCCCAACGAGCGGGTACGAAATTAGTTAAATCAGTTCTCATTTCAAGTTGAATGAGTTCAGCCTGGTAACCTTTTAGCTCAAGCCACTCTTTAATTCTCAAAGACAATTCGTTTGTGAGCTCCAGAGTTCTGGTGGGCTCGGGGCGTGCGATTAAGAGTCCGCCTTCCACCCGATTTTCATTGACCAGAGTTTGCCAGACCTCTTCGAGGGTGGCATTTTGAGAGACTCTCAACTGGCTTTGGACTGCAATGTCACAGGACTCTTGGGCCTCGACTTGAATTAAAAACACCGCGACAAAAAACGGCAATGAACGCCACAAGAGCCGTCCCCAGCAGGAAATAAATAGAATAGGTGCTTCTTTCATCACTGTCGTCTTAAGTTTGCAATCAATTGGCCAAAGACTCGAGTGTATCAAATAAGGACACGTTTATTTTGCTTTACTTTAGGCTCACTCGTTTGTGATATTCACCTGCATGATGGATGTTTTAATAGTTCTCCTTTCTCTTGTGCTCCTTATTTATTTCGCCTACCGCGGTATGAGTGTTCTCTACTTGGCACCATTGCTTGCAACATTCGCTGTCCTACTCTCAAGCGAAAAATTGGCCATCAGCATGTACACCGAAGTTTTTATGACCGGTGTGGCAGGTTTTTTAAGATCATTTTTTCCACTTTTTTTGTTAGGCGCACTTTTTGGACGTATGATGCAAGACAGTGGCTCTGCGCAAGCCATCGCATTGGGAATTCAAAAGAAATTGGGACCCCAGCATGCCATCCTTTCAGTCATTATCTCCTGCGCTGTTTTGACCTACGGGGGCGTGTCCCTATTTGTCGTGGCTTTTGCTGTGCTGCCTGTGGCTTGCTCGATTTTTAAAGAAGCAGATCTGCCAAAAAAATTAATCCCGGCCACACTTGCACTGGGATCTTTTACATTCACGATGACGGCACTGCCTGGAACACCTCAAATTCAAAATTCCATTCCCATGCCTTACTATGGAACTGATATTTATGCGGCTCCCACCTTGGGATTGATTGCCGCAGCCATCATGTTGGGTCTTGGTTATTTGTGGATTTCTCGTCGTGCAAAGAAAATGAAGTCTTTAAATCACGGCTATTTTTATGAACTCTCGAACGCCGAGATTCAACACGAAGAAAAAAGTTTAAGTAGTGACTCAAGTCAACTTCCTTCCTTTTGGATCGCCATAACTCCTATCGTTGTAGTTCTTGTTTTGAACTTTTACTTAGCTCATTATTATTTTCCCTCAATGACTAATTTAAACCAGCTGACAGATCTAGCCCCCGCAGCACTTAAAAAATCCATTGGTCTTTGGAGTCTCATTCTGACTTTGTTATTCGCAATCATCGTCACCATCGGAATTAACTGGCGAAGAATCAAATCAGTTTCAAGCTCTTTGAATGAAGGTGCCAATGGATCACTTTTGCCAGTCCTCAACACAGCTTCCGAAGTGGGTTACGGAAGCGTGATCGCAACACTTGCTGGGTTTGCCATCATCCGTGAAGCGATATTAAACGTGTCGTCAAATCCTTTAGTTTCACAAAGTCTTTCTGTGGGTGTTTTAGCAGGCATTACTGGTTCAGCCAGTGGTGGTCTGAGTATCGCCCTCGAGGCACTTTCCACTGAGTTTGTTAAAATGGCAGAACTTGCCAATATTTCCCCGGAAGCTCTGCACAGAACAGCTGTGATCGCCAGTGGCGGTTTGGATTCTCTTCCACATAATGGTGCTGTTATTACTTTGCTCGCGATTTCAAGACTGACTCACAAACAATCCTATTTAGATATCGGTGTGGTTTCAGTCGTCATTCCGACTTTAGCATTGCTCGCCGTTCTGTTTCTGAGCCAGTTTGGAATTTTGTAAGATTTTAAATTACTTCTGAAATTTTACGATTTTTTATTCATTAACTTTTCAGTGTAAGCCAACATCACTGAGCTGAGTAAAAAGACCACATGGATGATCACTTGCCACATCACTTGATCGTTGGATTTTTCTTT
>CAZPBD010000010.1:47550-51860 GCA_964584655.1 uncultured Pseudobdellovibrionaceae bacterium
TTTGTTGGATTCCAATAGGATATAGGATTCTAAACTTTCTGTATGAATCATCAGTTCAAATCTGATTTTATCATTTGATGAATAGGTTTGGTAATTTGAACTAATCACTTTCCGGTGCTGAGTTGGAGCAGAAGTAAAGTTCTCGAAAAACTGATTCGAACCGGCAGGATAAATTCTAAAGACAAAAAATTGGGAAGCTCTTTGAACATGGACAATTTCAAGCTTGTTGAAAGGTGCATTTTGACTTTGAGTGGTACAACGAAGCACAGGTGTGGCAGACCATGCCTGTGCAAGTGTTGAAAATAGGGATACAAAGAGCACAAGAAATAATGTTTTCATAGCCTGCAGTTAGTATCACTTCAAACCTGAAAATCAAGACTCAACCTACCGAGTCTTAGAAAAGTACTCATCGGCGCGCCACAATCGAGCTCTAACCCCACCCTTTAAATCTTACTCATTTGATCAAACAAAATAATTGAGCCCATAACTAAAACAAAATACCCGAAGCCCTTTTTCAAACTTTTCTCTGATACTTTACTTGAGAAGTACATTCCAACAAAAAGGCCCAAGACGGCGATTCCCGTGATGGTAGAAATCAAAGTCCAATCGATCTCCGTTTTTTGTTGGAGATCGCCCGCAAAGCCAATCAGGGATTTCGCTGCAATAATAAAAAGTGAAGTTCCAACAGCGAGCTTCATCGACATACCGACTAAAATAACTAGCGCTGGAATAATCAAAAAACCACCACCCGCTCCGACAAAACCTGTCACACCGCCGACGATCAAGCCCTCAAGCCCAATCAGGAAGAACTGCAATTGAGGATTCATTTTCACTTTGTTTGGCTCAATCGCCTTCTTCGTTTTGATCATAGAAACCGAAGCTGCTAGCATCAGAATGGCAAAAACAATCATAATCAAAAGAGGTTTTGTCACAACCCAAGATCCCAATGTAAAAACGGGGTCAGGTAAACTTGGGACTAGATAAGCTCGGGTTAAGTAAACTCCAATAAAACTGGGAACACCGAAGATAAAGCCAGTCTTTAGATCCACTTCTTTTTTTTTGAGATAGAACATTCCACCTACGAGAGCCGTGGTGCCGACAATGAAAAGCGAATAGGAAGTCGCAAGAATAGGATTTGTTCCAAAAATATAAACAAGAATAGGAACTGTCAGGATGGATCCACCACCCCCAATCAGTCCTAGAGAGAGTCCCATCAAAATCGAAGCGATATAACCCAGGATTTCCATGTGTGTTCCTATTTTTGGATTTTTAATTTTCTATCAAGCACCTTAAACAGCAGCATTCCTAAGAGCATACTACCAACAAAAACGAAGGGAACCAGGTCGAAACTTGCTAGAGAAGTCACGGCAGGCCCTGGACAAAAACCTCCCAAAGCCCAACCCACTCCGAAAATAAAAGAACCTAAGACCAATGCTGGCGTAATTTCTTTTTTAGTTGGCACGTGCCATTGGCTTCCAAAAAGTGGAGAGCTTTTCTTGCGAATCAATTTATAAGTCACAAAGTGGACAAAGATGGCTCCGACCATCACAAATAGAAGTGAAGGGTCCCATTGCCCGAACAGGTCTAGAAAACCAATCACTTTTTGTGGCTGAGTCATGCCTGACAAAGTCAGACCGATTGCAAAAATAAACCCGACAATCAATGCGGCAATTGAGCTTTTCATTAATAAACTCCTAATTTTTTGAAAATAAATACGGTGGCAACCCCTGCAATCATAAACACAATTGTTGCCACAAGTGAGCGAGGAGACATTCGACTGATGCCGCAAACTCCATGGCCACTGGTGCAACCACTTCCTAAAATCGTTCCGAAACCGACCAAGAGTCCCGCAAATACTGTCGTTACTAGATCTTTCGACGTGGAGTTTTCAAATACCTGTGGACTCATTTGCCCCATCAAAAGACCCCCTAAAAAAAGTCCTGCGATGAACAGCACTCGCCACAAAGTATCCCCTTTCACGGGTGACATGGCTCCATTGATGATTCCGCTAATTCCTGTCACTCGGCCGTTCCAAAAAAGCATCAGTGAAACTGAAATTCCTATCAGAACTCCACCCATCAAAGCATTGATCCAATCTTGATTCATTTTTTTAGCTCCTCATCTTTAACAATTGGTTGTTTTTTTTCATTCCAACGGATCATTCCACCCGCCATGTTAGTTGTGAACTTATAACCAAGCCCAATACTTTCTGCTGTCGCAGAACCCGATCGCCCTCCACTTCGGCAAACAAAGACGATTTCTTCTGCCCGGTCCCCATTCTCTAAAAATGATGTGAGCTCAGGGCCTAATGTGATCAGTTCTGCACCTTGAATGTGTCCCAGCTCGCCATTGTACTCTTCGGGTCTACGCACATCGATCAACCTAATCTTTTTATTTTTTGCCTCATCTAAGTGATTCAGCAAATCTTCCACAGAGATTTCTGGCACTCCGTCGACAGTTTGGGGATGAAGAGTTCTCGCATCTTTCGGTTTTCCACAGGCCAAATTGGCAGGGACTGCTTCATGAATCTTTTTTGGATTTGCGAGTTTCAATTCAGACATTATTTTTTTGAATTCATCTAAAGAAATTTTCTCGTTTAATCTAGCATTGAATTTTTTCTCTGTTCCGATGGTGGAAGAAGTTTGTCCACGGTAATCATGACCTGGATAAACAACAGTCTCATCTGGCAGCTGAAAGAGTTTTTCATGCACACTGTGATATAGTTTAGCTGAATCCCCTTGTTGAAAATCAGTTCGACCACAACCACGAATCAAAAGAGCATCCCCCGTAAAAAGAAGTCCTTCGAAGGCATAGGTCAGGCAAGTGTTTGTGTGCCCAGGAGTTGCAATCACTTGAATTTTTTTGTCCCCAAGAAGTAAGACTTGGCCATCTTCTAAAGGGATGTCCACACAAGGGACTTCAGCCTCGGCACTGACAGCCGTTTTTATTCCAAGTCGCTTTCGAATTTCACCAGCACCCGTAATATGATCAGCATGTATGTGAGTGTCCAGTGCGTAAATTAACTTAAGCCCAAGCTCTTCGATCAGTTTGAGATCTCGATCCACCGTTTCTAAAACAGGGTCTATGATGGCCGCTTCCTTAGTTTTTCGATCTGCGATCAGGTAAGTGTAGGTCGAAGATTCGGACTCAAATAGTTGATGGAAAATAAAATCTCTGCTCACTTGATCTCCTTGGCTGAGGAATTTTCTGATACTACTGCTAGATTGAAACTGCCCCTCACCTGAGCGGGGGTAGTTAAGTTCAACCCAACGATGACACTGATTCATAAATACATAATTGTCGAGTTTTTGACAGGTGTTTGAGATTTCGGCCTCTTGATTCTGGTGAGCCACTAGAATCGCGAGCCTTTCACCAATCGATCCTAGGAAATCATTCAGATCACTTAATTTGACGTGCTTTGCGCCTGGAATGTGACCTGAATCAAAGTCGAATTTTGTCCGCAGATCAATAAGACAGATCACCTCTGGCTCTGAAGTCCAGATGTTGTAGATTTGCTCACATGTCATTTTAGAAACTGTCTTTATTTCCATGAAATCAGTATGGCCCAAAAGGCTCAAGTATCGTGATGTGCTGGCACATCATTTTAACAAATTTAGAGTTGGTCCTGCAACGCAACAAGCCCCTGCCTGTCTAATATTGAGATGGCTCTGCCTTCTTGGCGAATCAAGTGAGCCTCTTCGAGCTCTGTTAAAGCCTTGATGACAGTCGAGACCGTGCTTGCACAAAAATTAGCAATCTCTTGGCGAGTCCAATTGTGTTCTGGGTGAAGATCTTTGAGGTAGACAAGAGACTGTGCCACTCGGACCAAAATCTCGTTCTCTAGGATCATCACATGTTGAGTTTCACTGCGCCTGAGCTCTTTTGCCAAAACAGAGACAACCTCTTGAAGAAGTGATTTGTCTTTTTCAATTCCCGTCATGACCGCAACTTTTGGAACAAACTTAATAACTGTGGGTTCAAGCACCACAGCGTTTCCATGATAGCCCTCATTGGAAAAAAGAGATCTGTGACCAAAAAATTGATTCTGACGAAAAAACCGAAGCAAGTGTTCTTTACCTGACTTCGCACTGACCATCGTTAATCCAACTAGCCCCGATTTAACAAAGTAAAGCCCCTTTGGAGTTTCACCTTGAGAATAAACACGATCGCCACGTTTGAACTGAAGACTTTCAGACTGAGACTCAAAAAACCATCTTATTTCGGGATCTATATTGGACCAAAGCGGTTTAACTTCCATCAATTCAAGTTATCAGTCATTGGCCCCAAGTCCAGACAGTAACGCACAGTGA
>CAZPBD010000011.1:0-45057 GCA_964584655.1 uncultured Pseudobdellovibrionaceae bacterium
TTTTAAATTTTAAAGTAATGAGTATTTAGGTAACAACAGAGGAAAAGATATGACAGTAGATCCAAAAATGATTCGAAACATCGCCATTATTGCCCACGTCGACCACGGAAAAACGACGTTAGTTGATCACTTGATCAAACAAGCAGGAACATTTCGTGATAACCAGCAAGTGGAAGAACGGTTGATGGATTCCATGGATCTCGAAAAAGAGCGCGGAATTACAATCGCAGCAAAAAATGCCTCATTTAATTACAAAGGCCACAAGATCAATATCGTTGATACTCCCGGGCACTCGGACTTCGGTGGTGAAGTTGAGCGTATTTTGAACATGGTGGATGGAGCAATTATTCTTTGTGATGCCTCTGAAGGCCCACTTCCCCAAACTCGTTTCGTTTTGAAAAAAGCTCTCGAGCAAAATTTAAAAGTCATCGTTTGTATTAACAAAATTGATCGTCCGGATGCTCGAATTCAAGAAGTTCACAACGAACTTTTCGATTTGTTCATCGATCTCGATGCGAACGAAGAACAATGTGACTTCCACACTGTATATGCCGTAGCTCGCGAAGGTATGGCGACTTTAGATCCCAACGTGAAAACAAACGATTTGACAGTCCTTTACGATGCAATTGTAAACCTAGTTCCTCCACCTAAAATCGTTGAAAACAATCCTTTGCAGATGATGGTTTCGAACATCAGCTACAACGATTACGTGGGTCGTCTTGCGATCGGTCGAGTACGTGCAGGAAAAATCAAAGTGGGTGATGAAGTTCTCTGCGTTCAAGAACACACTCAGAAAAAAGTAAAAGTATCTGCTTTGTTTCAATATCACGTGAATTCTCAAATCCCAGTTCAAGAAGTGGGAGCAGGGGACATCGCCATCGTTGCAGGTCTAGAGGACTTCACCATTGGTGACACTGTGACTTCTGCGACTGAACCTATGCCTTTGCCGCGTATTCGCGTTGAAGAGCCTACGGTGGGTATGATTTTCTCTGTGAACAATGGTTTGTTCGCCGGACAAGACGGTAAGAGCGTTACATCTCGAAAAATTATCGAGCGTTTAGAGAAAGAACTTCTCCACAATGTGGCGATCCGAGTTGAAAAAACCAGTAGCACAGATGCCTTCAAAGTCATCGGTCGAGGAGAGCTTCAGCTTGGAGTTCTGATCGAACAAATGCGTCGTGAGGGTTTCGAATTACTCGTATCTAAGCCTCAGGTTATTTTCAAACAAGAGGGCAGCAAACGTCTCGAACCTATGGAAATTGCAGTTATTGATATCGAGGATCCTTACGTCGGCGCCGTGACAGAAAAAATGGGTTTACGTAAAGGAATCATGACCAACATGGTTCAAAAAGGAACAGGACGAACACGTCTTGAGTTCAGAATCCCATCTCGTGGTTTGATCGGTTACAGATCTGAATTCTTAACTGACACTCGGGGTACCGGACTTTTGAACACTCAGTTTGATGGCTGGGATGACTACCGCGGTGAAATTTCGAATCGAATGAATGGATCGATGATTTCTGATCGTAAGGGTGTGGCAACAGCTTACGCGATTTGGAATCTTCAAGAACGAGGTGTGATGTTTGTCCATCACGGTCAAGAAGTTTACGAAGGTATGATCGTTGGTGAGCATGCAAAAGAAAATAACTTAGAAGTAAACATCACTCGTGAAAAGAAACTGACGAACGTTCGAGCCTCTGGAAGTGACGAGGCCATTCGTGTTATTCCTGTGAAACCTATGACTTTAGAAAAAGCGATGGAGTGGATCAAGGATGATGAGTTAGTTGAAGTCACACCTAAGCATATCCGTCTTCGCTGCCGTGAACTCGATCCACACAAGCGTGGAAGAGTTCAAAGAGAAGAGTAATCACAATGTCAGCCGTCGTTCAGATTAAAAATCTGATTAAGAAGTATGAAGACTTCACGGCTGTTAGCATCTCGAGTTTAGAGATTAATGAAAGCGAATGCTTTGGTCTTCTGGGTCCAAGAGGATCTGGTAAATCAAGTTTAGCTCAAATTCTTTATGGATCCTCTTCATTAACTGAAGGGGATGCCTTTGTTCTAGGACTGAATGTCCGAGATCACATGGCAGAAATCAAATCCCGGATCGGTGTGGTTCCACAGGAATTGATATTCGATGACGAACTTTCGGTGACCGAGAATTTAAAAATCTACGCCCAATTCTACGAACTGTCGGCCGATAACATCGCAGATAAGATTTCATCACTTTTACGCACATTGAAAATTGAAGATAAGTCTGAACACTCCATTCAAAGTTTAGATCTTTTTCTGAAAAGGAAACTTTCAATTGCTTTGGGCTTAATCAACACACCAGATTTGTTGTTTATCGATGAGCCCACTCTTGGGCTAGATCCTGCTTCTAAAAAATGGATTTTGAGTTTTTTCAAGGATCTCAAGCAGCAAAAAATGACATTTATTTTAACCACGGAAAATGAAACAGAAGCTGAAATGCTTTGCGATAAAGTTGCTCTTGTTGATCACGGAAAAATTCTAGTGGTCGGAAAGCCAGCCACCTTGATTCAAGAACTTGTGGGTAAAGAGGTTGTTGAATTTGATTGTGAAGCTCAAGATATTAATTACTACATTCAAAAACTAAAAGAACAACAATTTGAGTATCAAGTCTTTCAATCGACTGTGATGGTGTTTATCGGCAGCGGCAAACTTGCTAAAGATGTTTTGTCATTGGTAACAAGCTCACGAATTATGCTACGAAAACCAAGTTTAAATGATGTTTTTCTTAGATTATCTGGGTCGAAATTGAGGAACTCATGACGAGTAAAAAGGGTTATCTCAAGGTTTTGGCTCGAAATTATTTCTTGTTTAAAAAATCCAGCCTTTCAGCATTTGCATTTCTATTACTCGAGCCGTTGTTTTACTTGTTGGCTTTTGGTTTTGGACTGGGTTCGTTCATCAATAATATTGAAGGTGTTAGTTACATCGATTATTTTTTCCCAGGATTACTTTGCGCGACTGCTGTTTTAATTCCTTTCTTCGAGACTGCTCTTTTGCAGTTTTCAAAGCCAAGTCGAAAAAAACTCTACTCTTTGTGGCTGATGACTCCGATCTCCAGAAAAGACATCATCATCGGTGAAATCATGTGGGCAACAGTGAAGGGATCCTTAGCAACATTAGCAGTGATCCTTGTGGCGTCACCTTTCGGGCTCATTCAGAGCTGGCTTATTATTCCCTGCTTTTTTGTCTTGGTTCTTATTTCATTTTTGTTTGCAAGCTTAGGCGCTGTAATAGTGTCCTTTGCAGAATCTGGATTTTCAATTTTCTGTTCACCGTCCACACTCATTTTGCCGCTAATTTTAGTTTCAGGTGTTTTGTACTCAATTGATACTTTAGCACTCCCTCTGAAAGTGATAACTTATCTTCTTCCACTGTCGCATGGAACAGAAGCAGTTCGCGGGCTTATGAGTGGCACTCTCTCGATGATGTTTGTTTTTCACATGATTTATCTTTTGGTGTGTGCAACGGTCCTATTTCAAACGGCAATCCAAAGATTAGAAAAAGATTTAACTGTATAAAATTTAAAAACGATCTTCTTGTTCCGACTCGAGCTCAAGCTTTTCCAAAGTCAGCTGATTCAAGTCTTCGGTTTCATCAGAATCAACGATGACTTCACTTGGAGGATTAAAGAAGGATTCCAGCTCAATCAGAGCTTGGCCGTACTCAGATTCTGAAATGCGGCTAAACTGATACATATGATTGATAATTTGTCTGACACGTTTAGAAGCGAAAGGTGTGAGTTCTTTTTTATAAAAAGAAGCTGAGTACTTTTTGGGGCTTGGCAAAAGCATTGCTAGAAAAGCCGATTCGACTACAGAAAGCTCTGAAGGTGATTTTTTGAAATAATGCCTGGAAGCTTTTTGAACTCCGTAAATTTTGTTACCAAATTCGACCACATTTAAATAGCGCTCTAGAATTTCTTTTTTACTTAATGTCTTTTCGATCTGCATTGTGATCAGAGCTTCTAATCCTTTTCTGATCAGTGTTTTATCAGCAGTTAAAAACATATTTTTAGCTAATTGTTGAGTGATCGTAGATCCACCGCGCTTGTACCGTCCCACTTTTTTATTTTCTTCGTAGTTTTTTTGTATTGAGTTCCAGTCAAAACCACGGTGCTCCCAAAATAAGGAATCTTCGGTTAGAACTACAGCTTTTTGCAAATAGGGCGAGATTTGACGAAGTTTAGAATAGGTTGGTTTGGTTGGGCATAATTCGACTTGAAACATTTTGGTGGTCAAGCACCCTTTGATTTCTTTCTCGCTTGGAATTTGAAACCAGACCCATATCAATATTAAAAAAGGGAATGCGGCTAGTAGTAAAATTGTCAGTACTATTCTTTTCACTTGCTCAGCATTCCTTGCTGTTTGATCCAGTTCACACTCGCGTGAATTGCAGCTTCAGCCGAGCTCGGAGAAAATCCAAGTTCTTTTTTTGCTTTCGAATTATCAAACCAATGGAAAAGAGTTGAAGTCCACGCATTTTCCCTCGAGATTCCACCTTTGAGTCCAATGGCCTGACCTAAATCACCTACGGAGCCTAATGCATGCAAAACCCAGTCAGGAAGTTTAATTTGCGGAGCCTCTGTGCCAGATTCAAAAGCAATTTGTTGAAACAGCTTTTGAATCGTCCAATTATCACCAGATAAAATATATCTTTCGGAAGGACGCCCTTTTTTTACTGCTAACATAATTCCGTCAACGACGTCGTTAACACCAACAACGTTAACTCCGCCGCCCGTGTAAAATGGAAATTTTCCTTTTGCGACTTTCAGCTGAATGGAGCGACTTCCTTTTTTGGCATCCGCAGGACCATAAATGGTGCTGGGATTTACGATGATGCCCTCGATATCTGAATTTTTCGTTGCCGTGACAACAGCTTGTTCTGCTTTTCTTTTAGTTTCAAAATATCCAAGATTGAGATGTTCTAAATTATACTTTGAGTTTTCGTTCAAGATTTCTTGAGATGTAAAGCCTGCTCCGACAGCGACAACAGAAGACAGATGCAATAGCTTTTTGATTTTGTTTGTTTTCATGGCTTGGATGACATTTTGAGTGCCTTCAAAATTCACTTTTTCCATCAGCTCTCGCTGACTCTTCTTGTAGGCGACAATTCCTGCTAAATGAAAAATTTGATCTGCGCCTTGGAATGCTTTTTCAAGAGACTTTAAATCTGTCACATCACCATACAGAGTCTTATATTTGATACCTTGTAAATCACTGAGGTCACTGCTTTGTCTTGCAACGATGTGAGTATCAAACCCATCACTGACCAGCCTTTTTGTCAGCCAGCTGCCAAGAAAGCCATTGGCTCCTGTGACGACGACTTTCATATTGCAGACCTCTTTTGAGTGAGGCGGGGAAGGATCAACTTTTGCCACATCACGAAGATTAAATAGCTTACCAAGACTCCCCACATTGCCCCGGCAATCACATCGGCAGGGAAATGAACACCGTTATAGACTCGACTGTAAGCGGTTAAAAAGGCCACGGTAATAAAGAGAGGTGCGGTCGACGGAATTAAAAGCACGTTAAGAGTTGCCAGTGCAAACATATTGGCCGAATGGTTCGAGATAAAACCTGATCCCGCTTTGGCAGGAGAACGTTGTTGGGCTTGCAGTTCCGTGATCTCAAAAGGTCTTGATCGATTGAAATTTTTCTTGAAAAGTTCGTTACCCGAAAAATCAGTCAAGGACATGCTGAAAAAGCAAAGCAAAGTAAATAAAGGTCCCCATTTTTTCAATTTGTAAATATGAAGTGATAAGAGCACAGCGACTAAGATAACTTTAAATACTAAAGTCTTGTGAAGGTCAGTGATAAAAGGAAAAAAAATGTCAAAAGCTTCGTTCGACCAAGCCTGATTTATGAGTTTAAAAAAAGCATGATCGAGCGAAATGATTAAGTTCACAGGTTTGACTAATTATTTTCGTTTAATAGATTTGATCAAAACAGGTGTCGTTGGAACGTCATCGTGATGACCTTTTGAGCCTGTGGGCACAACTTTGATTTTATCAACAACGTCCATACCAGCCACCACTTTGCCGAAAACAGCGTAGCCGAATCCAGCTTCTGTGGTGTTGCGGTGATCAAGAAATCCGTTGTCAGCCACATTGATAAAGAACTGAGCAGAAGCGCTGTGGGGCTTATTTGTTCGGGCCATTGCAAGGGTGCCTTTTAAATTTTTGAGTCCGTTTGCAGCTTCATTTTGAATCGGATCACGAGTTTTCTTTTCGCTCATGTCTGCATTCATGCCACCACCTTGGACCATGAATGTGGGGATTACGCGGTGAAAAATAACGCCATCATAAAACTTATCATCGACATATTTCAAAAAATTGTCAGTCGTTACTGGCGCTTTTTCAGTGTTCAATTCGACTTCGATATTTCCAAGTGAGGTTTCGATTATTACGTTGGTCATTTTTGCCCCTTTTTCTGTCGTTGATGTTTTGAGTTTTTTTGCAGCTATGCTGGGTGCAGCTTCCGCATGAAAATTAAGTGCGAAAAGTAGAAATGCTGCCAAGTAGATCCATGCGGCTCTTTTAACGTGGGTTTTTGACATATCCAAATCACTCCTAAGGCCGCCAGTAGGGGCAGCGGCAGGAAGTTAATCTTTGTTGATATCAGAGTCATGACGCATTTCGCCCATAGGGGTTTTGACAGTTAAATTCGTCACATTGTCTCATTTTTAGACATCTTTAATCGGCTGTAATCGAAGCTGGTGGGCGGGCTCCGGGAATGGTTCTGGCAACAGGTTCGTTGGACTTTCAATCAACCCCGGAAAAACTAACTTATGCTTAAAAAATTATTACCAATTACAGTCACTATCATCAGCTCCCTTTCTTTCGCTGGATTAGCCCCAGGTGATCGAGTTCTGGGTTCCGGCAGTGATCGAGGTTCAGAGTGCTCTTTTAGAATCGAAAAAATCCAAAGAAATTCTGTCCAACTATCGGGTCTAATCCTGGGGACTCGGCTTCGTTCGGCTCAATTCAATGTTTTAACTTCGTTCGAAAAGTACGGCAGAAAAATTTCCTTATATAGTGGACCTACTTTCGCAAGCTCTGACGGCAAAACAACCACTTCGTATTCAATTGAAATGGATGAAAATCAGAATATCTTCCGCTTCGAACGCAATGTTTGGAAGGGCAGTTCTGGAATACAAAGAATTTCCAATTCCGCGTGCACTTCATTTAGAAAAGACTAATTTTAACAACCCCTAGAAAGGGACATTTATGAAAACAATTTTAGCAATAACACTTTTATCGATCACTGTACTTGCGGAAGTCAAAAGTAAGGTGATCACGCGAGCAACAGGTCGTGAGCAAATCGTGAGTGTGGGTCAGTGCAGTTCTCCAGTTCTCGGTGTGACGAATGGCATCTATCAATCTAGTTTTACAAAAGTCAGCTGCCGTGAGTTTGAAACCTATCAAGCTGATATTGAAGGTTCTTTTTGGAATTCTAAAGAAACAAGAACTTCAGAATCAACTTTAAGCTATAAGATTGATCAAGAACTGATCACAAAATCAAACTATCAATATTCAAGTTCAAATTCTGGTGATGCTGGAGTTGATTTGATCATTGACGGAGTTGAGGCTGCTCTTCGAATTACGGATGCTCTTAATCAGTGCAACAACGCTAGAAATACTCTAGCTGGTGTTGTTATTCCAGTTCAGCAAAGTAAATGCGCTTACTAATCATTTTTGCTCTTTTTCTTCTTACTCCAGCTTTAGGATTCTCTAAGGCTGGAGCTGTTCACTATGTAAAATCAAAAATAAAATCCTCTCAAGCCTTGCAATCTCAGGCTCTATATTTGGCTCTTTCCCAAAGATGCCTGAAGTACTTTAACTGGCTAGATAAAACATCCATTTCAAATATCAGTGGCTGTGAATCCGAAGCTCGCGAGTTTTTAAAAAGTTTGGATATTTCAGTGATTCAGTTGCAAGATCCCTCCACTCGACAAATCGGTTACACAACTGTTGCGTTTAAAAGTGAACTTTTTGAACTGATGCAAAGACCAATGACCCATGGTTGGCTTCAAGAAATTGAAAGTGAGCTTCAGCTGGCTTCTTATAAAAAATTTGATTTGCATGCAGTTTCAAAGAAAGTTTTAAAATCAGAAATTCTAGTTTTGAAAATGATTGCTGTTCTTCTGCAGGACACTTCGGTTGGGTCTGCACACATTGCCTACTTAAATTCACTTGCAGATGCAAAGATTCCAGGGACCGAGAAGGCCATTTTTAAAGAAAACCTAAAAAAGCTTATGAGTGTACAAAACCTCTTTATTCAGCTTCAAAGAAATCAGAGCTTTAAGAGAGCAGACTATAGGCTTTATCCGTTGCCTGTAACCTTGTTGCCATTAGCTCAAAGTCCTACGCAATATCATTACTACGTCGTTGCCTATAACACTTATAAAATGGTGGTGAGGCCCACTCGGCAGGATGTTTTAAAATCATTTTTTGTAAACGTAGCCTTTAACTATTTGTATGAAGTGATGAATGCAATTCAATTGCAGAACATCTTTCATGATCGGCTTCAAACAACTTCGAAAGCTGAAGCCGACATTATGCTGGGCTATTATGGTGGATTGTTTGGATTAGGGCTTCATCCTCAAAGTATTCAATTCGTTGAAGTCAAAACATCACCTGAGGGTTTTTTCAAATCTATCCTTCAAGAGCTGCGAATTTATTTCCCTTTAAAACGCTAAGTTGCTGCTCCACTTAGGTTTAAAATAATTGGAATTATCAATAGTAATTCTGCGCTCGTCTGCCCCATCGATTGTGGAAATATAAATTTGGCTTTTTCCAGTGCGATCACTTGTGTACATGATGAAGCGACCATCTGGTGACCAGGTTGGATCTTCGTTATTTGCCGGTCTACCGTTGGATTTTTTAGCTGTGGTCAATCGAGTTAAATTTTGACCGTCCACATCCATGACGAAGATATCGAAATTAGTTCCGGTCTGGCCAGCAAATGCTATCTTCGTCCCATCAGGTGACCAAGTCGGTGAAGAATTGAACTGACCTGCAAAGGTCACTCGTTTTGGATTCGATCCATCAATTCCCATAATGTAAATCATGGTGCGACCTGCGCGGTCAGAACTGAAAGCCACCTTTTGCCCGTCAGGGCTGACCGCAGGCTCAACGTTCATGGTGCCCGTTGGACCATTCGTGAGTTTCGCAACGATTCCTCCGGTTTGATTAATTTTGTAAATGTTTGGTGAAGTCCCTTGAGAGATCGTCAAAAGAACTGAATTGTCTGGTGTAAAACTTGCTCCGGAATTGATCCCTTGTCGGAATGAAAGAAGTTCTGATCTTGCAGTTGCGATATCATAAATAAACATATCTGCATTTCTGAGTGCTTTTCGACCTCGCTTCACATAGGAGGTGTAGGCTATTTTTTTTCCATCTCGAGACCAGGCAGGTGAAAGAGAAATTGATCGATGATTTGAGATCTTTTCAACGTTAGCACCATCCCAATCCATCATAAAAATTTCTCTGGAAGGGGCAGTACCCCTGTCGCTGGCCACAACTAAGCGTGACAAATACATGCCTGTTTTTCCAGTGAGTGCTTCAAGAATATCGTTGGAAAATGTGTGACTGATCTTACGAGCTGCGTTCGTTGGAGCTTTGTATTTTTTCCCGAAGACAAGTTTGTTTTTAGGAACGTGGTAAACATAAGTTTCTAAATTGATTTCGGATCCAATAATTGAATATCCACCACGAATCAGAAAATCAGCACCAATTTGCTGCCAGCTTGCAAAATTAAATCCGTTGGTTTCTGCAGGGATTGGTTTAAGTCCCTTTGCGGATACGTCTTCTAGAAATGCAGATTTGTCGATCATCTGAAAGTAGGCCGAGACTTCGAGATTGTTTTTAACAACTGAAAAAATCTCATTTCCGATGGCAATATCACGAACAGAATTTTTTGAAGATCCTAAGTTTTGAAAAACAGGCAAGGCCATTAAGCTTTTTTTAGTTTTTGCCTCTCCAATTTTAATAAAGACTTCGTTCGATTCTTGAGCAAAAGATTGGCTCGCCAAAGTGAAAAATAGAAAACAGATTAGAAAAGATCTCATAAGAACCACCTTCGTTATTCAGGAAACCCGATTAGAATGCCTCGTACAGCTGCAATATCAATAAATTTTTCTGGAGGGCGTGGATAGGGTGCTGATCGATCAATTGTATCAAGAACCATATCATCATATTCACTATCACCACTTGAAACGATCAGATCCCGCGACAAAATGAGACCACTCTTATCAATTTTCAATCTGACCCGAGCTTTCAATTTTTTCTTTGCCATCCACTCGGGGAGTGTCCAATTATTTTTAATATGCTGATCGAGTGTGGCTACATACTGATCGTGTTGCAATTGATTCAGTCCAGACAATGATGTCCCAGCAGCCAAAACATTGCCTTTCACCTGACTTATTTTCTCTAAGGCGTTTGATTTTTTCTGTGATGAGCTGACTTCATTTTTAATACGATCAATAGCACTCATCTTTTTGAGGCGATCTAAGGCTTCTTGTTGTTTTGTTTTTGTCTTTTTAATCGCAATTGTATCGGGCTCTTTTTTAACTTCTTGAGTCTTTTCTTCTTTAGCTACTTTTTTGGGCTCAGCTTTTTCTTCAGGTTTCGTGAGCTCGATTTGTGAAGGATCTAATTTATCAGGAAGAGCGACAATGTCGACTCGGACGGCAGAGCTATAATTGATGGCCTCATCAGGAATCAAAAAAGCTTTGATCGTAAAAAAAAGCAAAATGAAGACGTGAAGTCCTGCAGAGTACTTGAGCGAGTTCTTAAAAACTCGATTTTCATCAAATTGCGAGTTGATGGTATCTGAACTCATGGATCTTTCGGCAGTGTGATAAGTCCAATGTTTGTAATTCCAGCAGCTCGGATTTCTGCCATGGCTTCAGCAACGATGCCGTAATCCACAGCCCGATCAGCTTGAATATACACCTGTTTGTTTTTCCGAGTTTTAAAAATCGCTTTTAGTTTTTCTCTCATGGTTGTCAATGAAAGCGCAGCTTTGCCAGATTCAATTCTTCGGTCTTTATGAATGACGATCAAGAAGGGCTCGTCATTCATTTCGACGCCTGTCGAGCTGGTCTTCGGCACATCCACTTCAATACCCTGCTGCATCAGTGGAGTTGTGACCATGAACATAATCAGCAAGACAAGCATGACGTCCACAAGTGGAGTCACATTGATTTCGCTAAGAACTGCTTTTGTGCGGCCAGATGGCGTGGGTCCCATAGACATTGCTATTAACCTTTAAAAAAGTTTCGCTTCACAATGTTTAAAAAATCAGTGGTAAAATTATTCAGTTCAATTTCTTCTTTTCGAATTTGAGAAACAAAATTGTTGTACATCATCACCGCAGGGATCGCAGCGGCAAGGCCTATGGCAGTTGCAATCAAGGCTTCAGAAATTCCCGGTGCGACCACTGCAAGACTTGCATTTCCCGTGGCTCCAATTTTTTGGAAGGATCCCATGATCCCCCAAACGGTTCCAAACAAACCAATGAAGGGTCCTGTGCTTCCAGTGGTTGCAAGCCAATTGAGCTTTGATTCTAGTTTTGAAATTTCGTTTTCCACGGATTTTCGAATCACCCGCTCTAAATTATCACTACCAGATAATTGAGGATTTTTATTTTGATTGGAACTTTCCGCCAGTTTTTTGAGTTCCAAATAAGAGGCTCTGTAAACTCTCGCTAAAGTGCTCTGAGAGTACTGATCAATTTGTTCATACAAATGATCAAGACTTGTCGCTTTCCAAAAGTGAGCCAAAAAGAGTTCATTATGAGTGGCAATCTTTCGAAAGTGTCTCCACTTTGTGATCCCCACGGCCCAACAAACAATTGAAAGTCCAACCAGAAGTAAAAGGGTCATTTGAACGATTGGGCTTGCGTGTAAAATTGCATCCCATGCATTTGTATTAACAGCGACTTTTTCCATAGTGTGTATTCTAGGAAGAGAACGACTTGTTAGTAAATTGAAAACTCGATTATTCTTGGCTTTGAGTGTCGAGAAGATTTTCTTTGATGATTAATACATCAGGATTCAACGCAAGGGCTTTGTTTTTTTCCTCTAAATTTTCAACTGGACCAATCGCAATTTTTTTCTGTCGTTTGCGGACTTCATTCAGGACTCGGTCATTGATCATATTTCGATTTCTGTAGGTGAGCTCTGTAAAATAATAATCTCTTTCGAAGCGAGGAAGGCCTTCTAAATAAGCTGATGCCATTGTAAGCATGACGGTGTTATCAGATTGAGTTGAACCATAAATCCAAAGTGGTTTTCGTTTTTTAAGACTAGAAACAACAAGATCAGTTGAGCTTCTGATGATTACTTTATTCTCGAGTTTTTCGGCTTCCACGGTTTCTACGACATAACGATCCACATCGATCGCATTATCTTGAACATCAAAGATCCAAAAAGCAGGAGATAAAATCATCCAAGCTTTCAAAGGAATCGTCTGTTCAGTCTGAGATTTGATGAAATCGTATTCATACTGATGAATTTTTAAACCTTTGAATTCCATTGAATTTTCAGCTGCCAACTTTTTGAGAAAATCAAATGCACTGGTTGTCGCTGTAAACAGTTGGCCGTCGCGACTGACATGAAGTTTCAGTAAAATTCCTCGACTGGAATCTTGAGATATAAACTCACTGGCAGATTTCAAAGAGTCAGCTTGTAACGCAACGGAGGGACTTTTCAGTTTCATCAAAGGATGATCGTAGGGCGTATAAGTTTGCGGACCTGCAAAAAAAGCGGCCATGACCCATAAAGCGAAGGCAGAAAATACAATAAAAACACTGATACCCAACAGTTTCATGGGTTCTGTATAGCAATATAAGCTATTGAAATCACGAACTATTTAAATACGATATCTTTTGACGTATTTTCTATTGAGTTTGGGTCCATTCTCAATTAGTTTGCACCTCGATGAACAAATTAAATCGACGAGTCGAATACTCACTTATGGCTTTGAAGTTTCTCAACTCGAAGCCCAACGCAAAAGTCACGGCTAAGGAAGTGGCGGACCAACTTCACACCTCTTTTGAAGTTGTGGCTCGTGTGCTTCAAGTCTTAGCTCAAAAAGGAATTTTGATTTCCGAGCAAGGTGCAAGCGGTGGTTATCGACTTGCGCAAAATTTAGATCAGCTTTCTTTGCATCAACTTGTCGAACATATCGAGGGCCCCTCATCAGTTGTAAAATGTATTTCTGAAGTCGGTGTTTGTGACATTCAGGAAAGTTGTAACATTGTTCCACCGATGAAAGCCCTGAATGAAAAAGTAAACAACTTCTATAAAACAATTTCTGTTTTGGAACTTATCCAGGAGACTCACCATGTCTGATGCCTCTGAAGTCAAAGGTGATTACGCCTACAAATATGGTTTCGAAACTTTTCTTGAGCAAGACACCATTGAAAAAGGTCTTAACGAAAACGTCATCCGTTTTATTTCGGCAAAAAAGAATGAGCCTGAATGGATGCTCGAATACCGACTGAAGGCTTACAAACATTGGCTGACTATGACCGAGCCTACCTGGGCCCATGTGGATTATCCAAAAATTGACTTTCAAGATATGCGTTACTTCGCAGCTCCAAAAAAGAACAAAGATCCTGAGGCAGGCCCCAAAACCTTGGATGAAATCGACCCTGAGCTTCTGAAAACTTTCGAGCGCCTTGGAATTCCATTACAAGAGCAGAAACGAATTTCTGGTGTTGCGATGGACGTGGTTTTTGACTCTGTCTCGATTGCGACCACGCATCAAGATGATTTGGAAAAAGTCGGTGTCGTTTTTTGTTCGATCAGTGAAGCTGTCCACAAGCACCCAGAATTAGTGAAAAAATATTTGGGATCAGTGGTTCCCATTAGTGACAATTATTATTCGGCGCTGAATGCGGCCGTTTTTACTGATGGATCATTTGTTTACATTCCCAAAGGTGTTCGCTGCCCGATTGACCTTTCAACTTACTTTCGAATCAATGCCAAAGAAACAGGTCAATTTGAAAGAACTTTGATCGTGGCTGACGAGGGTTCCTTCGTCAATTACCTCGAAGGATGTACGGCTCCTCAAAGGGATGAGAATCAATTGCATGCGGCAGTTGTTGAACTGATTGCCTTAGAAAACGCGGAAATTAAATACTCTACGGTTCAAAATTGGTACACGGGTGATAAAAACGGCAAAGGTGGCGTTTATAACTTTGTCACCAAGCGTGGAATTTGTGCCGGCCGAAAATCTAAAATTTCTTGGACTCAAGTGGAAAGTGGATCTTCGATCACATGGAAGTATCCATCTTGTATTTTAAAAGGTGATGAGTCCGAAGGTGCTTTTTATTCTGTCGCATTGACTCATGACCGAATGCAGGCAGATACAGGCACAAAAATGATCCATATCGGAAAAAACACAAAGAGCACGATTATTTCCAAGGGAATTTCAGCTGACTTTTCTTCAAATGCTTACCGTGGCCTTGTTAAAATTATGCCCTCTGCTGAAGGTGCCAGAAATTATTCACAATGTGATTCCATGCTGGTGGGTGATAAAAGCTCTGCGCACACATATCCATATATTGAAGTGAAAAATAAATCCGCACAGATCGAACACGAAGCTTCCACTTCTCGAATCTCTGAGGATCAGATTTTCTATTTGCAAAGCCGTGGGTTGGATATGGAAAAAACCATCTCCATGTTGGTCAATGGTTTCTGCAAAGATGTATTTAAAGAGCTTCCACTGGAATTTTCCGTAGAAGCCGTCAAATTAATTGAAATGAAACTCGAAAATTCGGTGGGATAAGATGTTAGAAATAAGAAACTTAAAAGCACAAGTTGATGGCAAAGAAGTTCTAAAAGGACTTAATTTAAGCGTACGCGCAGGCGAAGTTCACGCCATCATGGGTCCTAACGGCTCTGGTAAATCGACTTTATCCAAAGTGCTTGCTGGGCATCCCGCTTACGAAGTCACTGACGGTGAGGTGCTCTTCGAAATTAATTTAAAGATGATGAATCTTTTAGAGCTCGAACCTGATCAGCGTGCGAAAGAAGGGGTTTTCTTAGCTTTTCAATATCCCATCGAGGTTCCTGGTGTTTCTAACTTTCAATTTTTACTTTCTTCTTTTAATGCGATCTTAGAATCTCAAGGGTCATTGCCATTAGAGCCTGAAGAATTTCGAAAGTATGTCACAGAAAAAATGAAAATCGTTTCTATGAAGCCTGACTATTTGGATCGTGGAGTTAACGTTGGCTTTTCTGGTGGCGAAAAGAAGAAAAATGAGATTTTGCAAATGGCTGTGCTGGCCCCCAGATTAGCGCTTTTGGACGAAACCGATTCAGGCTTAGATATCGATGCTCTTAGAATTGTCGCCGAAGGTGTGAACAAATTAAAAAATAAAGACAATGCAGTTGTGATGATTACTCACTACCAAAGGCTTTTGGATTATATCAAACCTGATTTTGTACATGTTTTAGCCAATGGCCAAATTATTGAAACCGGTGGACCTGAGTTGGCTCAGAAACTAGAGAAGCAGGGCTACGATTGGCTGGTTAAATGATTCCTTTTCAAACTCTCTTTAAAAATTCAAAAAGCTCAGAAGATTTAAAAAAATCAGCCCTTGATTTTTTAAGTCTCAAAAGTTTTCCAACGAAAAAAGATGAAAATTGGAAGTATACCTCTTTAAAATCTTGGATCGAAAAGGACTACGTTTTAGCTTCTGACGAGGGCGCTGATATCGAAGTAAAATCAGCTCACACTTACCCATTGGTTTTTGTGAATGGGCAATTTCAAAAGCAGATGTCTCAAATTCCAGGACAAGTTCAGGTTACGCCAAAAAAACGAAGCTCGACTTTACAGGATTCTTTTGATGCAGTTTCAAGACTCAATCCTGCTGAATCTTTTGAAGTGACTGTTTCTGCAAATGCCTCTTTAGATAGACCAATTGAATTTATTTTTATCTCAGCTTCTCGAGCTAACCAAGCCTATGCCTCAGCACATGTCAGTTTAAATGTGGGCGCAGGTGCTAACGTTTCAATCGTAGAAAGCCACTTGCAACACGGAACTGGTACATTTTTTATATATCAAACAACAGAAATTGAAGTGCAAGCGAACGCAAAGTTAGAATTTGTGCAAATTCAAAACGTGGGGCCTTTGTCATTTCATCTTTCAAAATTAGATGTGCAAGCGAAGGGACTCGCAGACATTAAAACCTGTGTTCTTGCCTTAGGTGCCTTGCAATCAAGAAATGAACTCAACCTTCATATCCACGCAAAAGATGTTTCGGCTCAAGTGCTTGGAGTTTACGCTTTATCCGGTACGCAGCAATCGGATCATTACACAAATATCCAGCATCATGTGGGTGGCAGTCAGACTTCGCAGCTTTACAAAGGTTTACTGGATCAAAGTTCAAAAGGTGTTTTTAATGGTGGTGTTTACATCGCCAAAGATGCTCAAAAGGCCAATTCAGAACAGCTCAATAAAAATCTACTTCTCAGTTCTCAAGCCGAAATTAACAGCAAGCCTCAATTACAAATTTATGCTGATGATGTGAAGGCGGCTCATGGGTCAACCATTGGCCAATTACAAAAAGAAGAGCTCTTCTATTTACAAAGCCGAGCTATTCCTAAAGCTCAAGCCACTGAGATGCTGTCACAGGCTTTTGTTATGGATGTGATTGAAAAATTAGATCATTCAATTTTGAAACAAGAGGCCACAAAAGCTTTGAAAGCAAAAACATCAGAGATGCAAAAGGCGACTTTATCATGAGCATTCATCCAGAATTGACTCATGTTCGAAACCAGTTTCCCGCTTTGAAACTTAGATTTTCTGGTCAGGACTTTGTCTATTTGGATTCCACAAACACGACTTTGAAGCCTCAAGTTGTTATTGATCGTATTCACAAGTTTTATTCTGAAGAGTCTTCAAATGTTCATCGTGGTGGTTACCAGTTTAGTGCTCGGACCACCGGCTATTTCGAAAAGTCTCGTCAAAAAGTCGCTGAATTTTTAGGCGCTCAAAGTTCAGATGAAATTATTTTTGTTCGTGGAACAACAGAGGCCATTAATTTAGTCGCGAACTGTTTAGGACAATCTGTATTAAAAGCAGGTGACGAAGTTTTGATTTCTGAAATGGAACATCATGCGAATATCGTCCCGTGGCACATGCTTCAAACAAGCCATGGAATTAAAGTCAAAGCAGCTCGAATTCATGATAACGGTGAATTGGACCTTGAAGATCTTAAATCGAAGTTGACCGCCAAAACCAAACTTGTGGCACTGACAGCATGCTCGAACACATTGGGGACAATCACGCCATTAAAAGAGATCTCTCGAATCATTCGTGAAAACTCGAAGGCTTTGTTTTTAGTTGACGGAGCTCAGCTGGTCACAGAAATGCCAGTCAATGTGCAAGACTTTGATGCTGATTTCTTTATGTTCTCGTCCCATAAAATTTTTGGGCCCACTGGCATCGGGGCTTTGTATGCTAAAAAAAGCTTACTCGATTCTTTCCCACCCTATCAAGGCGGGGGAAGTATGATTTCAAAAGTCACTCTTACGGAAACAACTTTTAATGATGTTCCATTGAAATTTGAAGCTGGTACTCCACATATCGAAGGTGTGATTGGACTTCACTCCGCAATTGAATTTGTTGAATCTATCGGTTGGAAGTTTATCCAAAGTCACAAACAAAATTTACTCAAAGAAGCAACAGCAACATTGCAATCCATTCCAGGCCTTGTGCTTTATGGAACTGCGGAAAAAAAATCACCCATTCTGTCGTTTAATATAAAAGGAATTCATCATTCTGATTTAGCTCAAATTTTGGATGAAATGGGGATCGCTGTTCGGGCCGGTCACCACTGCACTCAGCCTCTGATGGATCGTTATGGTATTCCTGGTTGTGTGAGAGCTTCGTTTTCGATTTATAGCACGTTAGAAGAGATTAAAAAGTTGAAGGATGGAATTTTAAAAGCTCAGGAGTTGTTATTATGATGAATCAAGAAAATGCCTCTCAAGAAACACTTGTCAAAGTACAAGCGACTCCAAATCCGAATGCTTGGAAGTATATTTTAAACAAGCCAGTTTTAAATGATGGAAAAGCCACTTACACGACTCCCGAAGAGGCCAAACATAATGTGATGGCTAACGCCTTATTTGATTTGCCTGGTGTTCGGCAGGTTCACTTTTTTCAGAATGTCATCACTGTGACTTTTTACTTCGATGTGGACGCTGAAAATATGCACTCGCTGGTAATTTCGGTGATTCAAACAAGAATTGTTGTTCATAATCCCAATCAAACAGTGATCGACGAGAAGAAATTAGCCCGTGAAGGTTTGTCGCCCGAGCTTCAGCAAATTGAAGAAATTTTGGACCGCACTGTTAGACCGGGTCTACAGGGTGATGGGGGCGACATCGCTGTGGTTAAGTATGAAGATAACAAGGTTCACGTTTTTTATGAAGGGGCCTGTGGGACTTGTCCGAGTTCAACAACGGGCACATTAATGGCAATTGAAAGTATTCTTAAAGAACAATTTAATCCTGAAATCGAAGTTGTGCTGACTTAGTCATCGTTTGACAGCTTCATTTAAAATTGATTATTTACGAACTCAATTTAAATGAAGGAGTTTTTCTTTGAAGCTAATTATTCTGGCATCTTTGATGTTTTCAATCCCAACATTCGCAGCACTTGATTTTGATTCACTTTACATCGGTGGAACATTCGGAAGAACTGCCCCTTTTTCTGGCAATCGTTTTAAAGATTCGACTGGCGGCGATCAGTCTTTTGGTTTCTATCTGGGACACAAGTACAACGACAAGTGGGCAGCAGAGCTCGGTTTTGATAAAAACTCGTTTGATGATGCAGATTTAGATTCTGAGTTTATCCATGTCGGTGGTGCTTATCGATTTGGTTCGAAAGAATTTGTCACTCCTGTATTGCGTGCAGCTTTGGGTCTGAACGAAAATAAGGTCGATGGTGGCAGTGACGAAAGCGGCCTTGGATTGAAATTAGGCGGCGGACTGGAATTTCACTTTCCTATTTTCACTTTTACAGCTTTGGCTGACTGGCGTTATTTAGACAAAGTTTCAAGCTCTCTTAAAGAATCACAGGCTTTAGTTGCAACGATTGGAATTATCTGGCCTCCAATTCAAACACCTTCATCCTCTTCAAAAACTGCGCCTGTTGCTTCGACAAAACCTAAATCCGAAAACGATCAAGATCATGACGGAGTTTTGGATTCAAAAGATAAATGTCCGAACACGGCCATGGGTGTTGCTGTGAATTCCTTAGGCTGTGCAAAAACTGAAACAGCTGTTTTCAAAATAAAAGTTGAATTCGAAGCTGGAAAGACAAATCTGCAAGATAAATATCTATCAGAAATCGAAGAGCTTGCGGGATTGATGAAATCAAATCCTGAAGCACTTGTCGAAATCGCAGGTCACACTGACAACACAGGTTCAGAAAAGTTGAACACTACGTTATCCGGTCAGCGAGCAAAATCTGTAGCGGATGCTTTAGTTCAAAAACATGGGATTGAATCGACAAGAATTAAATCCACCGGATACGGACCCACAAAGCCCATCGCAGATAATTCGACTTTAGACGGGCGAAAGCAAAATCGCCGAGTCGAAGCTTTGATTTCTTTTCAAAAGGAAATGAAGAAGTAAATTATTTTTCAACTTCAGAGGCCGGCATTCTATCTAGGGCGGCCTCTTGAGCCTTCACCATCATCACTGGGGCTAAGTGCTCCATAGCATCCTCCGGCCGGCTAGTAATGATACTTGAATTGCCAAGCTTGATACCTTCGGGATCGACAACATGGGCTTGCAGATTCAATTCTTTTCGGTGCTGCTTATCAAAATTTCTTAAAACCAATTCGAGTTCGTAGACGTGACCAGCCACTGGATCTTGAATTTGACCTGTCAACTGACCTCGAAGTAATTCTACACCTTCCGCTAAGACCCACTCATAGTGAATGGCGCCAAAATCATCAAAGGGTGTCTTGAGCTGGCCTTTAATTGTGACAATTTCATTTGGGCCTTCGGGAATCTCTTCTGAAGGAACAATGGAAATCGTAACGGGCATCAGATGTTTTTCCATCATGATAGTACTCTGATTTTTTACACTCGCGAGTATTCGAGTATTTTGCTTTTGAGTTTGACTGATTTGAATTGCATAAGCGGTGAACCAACCGGCACCAAAGAGCATGAAAACAGCTAATAAGAAAACTAATTTGCGGGGCATAGATCCCATGTTGTACTCCCTTGAGTCATGCGTAATGTATATCGGGCGACACCGGCGCCAAGATCTCCCGAACTTTTGTTAAGCGTATTGGCTTTAATATTTATTAAATAAGTTCCTGCAGCTAGACCTGAAAGATTCAGTGTTTCGCTGCCATTTTCGATTGATGGATTAGCTCGATCTGCTTTCAAAGCAAACTGGCTATTATTTTCAGTCGCATCTTCTTGATAAACATAGCCTTGTCTATACATGTAAATATCGAGGTCGATAATTGTCGCGTTCAACTGTGTGTAAGTGAGATTAATCGATCCGCCTCCGCCCGAGTAAGTAAAGGCATAGAAATCATTTGAAGCTTCAAGATTCGAGCGGGCTGTGCTTCCGCTGTAGATGGGATCAACCACAGGATCAAGATTTCTAGGATAGGCGACACAAGTGTTCATCGTTACCTGTGACACTGGATCTGCATAATCTTCAGTGGTTATGTTTGTTCTCTCGTTTGTAACAATTGCGAGCCATCGAGTTCTCATTCCACCGTCTACAATCTCAGCATCTAACACTGAATTAAAGAGACCTGCATTTCTAAAGTTCACTGTCGTATTTTTAAAAATGCTATTTGTGAAAGTGTCCCAAACAAAAGAGAAAGGAACTTCTCCCGCAGCTGGAGTGCTCGGGGATCCGTTGGATGCAGTTGTTTTCCAGAGTGTTCTGGAAACAGATATTTCCCGGAACACACCTTCTCCTGCGAAATTCACCTCATCGAAAATTGTATCTAGACCGTCAGCATTCAGAGTGAAGATGAGACCCGATGAACTGCCGTTTGTGATGTCGATATAGTATCGACCGCGAACATTGTCATTCACACCACCAGCAAGTTGCCTGATGACTGCAGCTTGAAAATAATTGGCCCAACCCTCACTCCAAGCAAGTCTTGGATCAATAATAAAGTTTCCGTTGTGAGATCCACCTTGCGAATCTGATTCTGAATAAACATCCTCTAAGAAATGGGCATACTCATGCAGGATAACGGAATCATCAAAATGGTCAAAGTCGATGGTTGATGAATTTCCGTTGTAACCACCTAAGATAAAGAGTTGGCTTGATCCTTTGATATAAAATGAAAGAAGAGTTGTGGGAGCGTTCACATAACTTCCAGGATTAAAACCTGCTTTCCAATAAACCGAAACTTTATCTGCTACGAAAGAAGTGTTTGAAGTGTTGCCTCTAAGAAATTCATTGGCAGTCCATAGATTGTACAAAATGTGAAAGGCAGCCCCTTTGACTTCGGGGGTTGTTAAGCTTGCGGCAAAAGTTCCTATCGCTTGGGGGGAAGAAGTTCCTGATGCCACTGTAAAACTGCTTGAAGTCAGTGTGTAAACACTGTTGCTAGAAACATCCGCTAATACGCTGGCCTTCAGTTCTGAATTAAATGCTCTTGAGTTAACAGACACCGTATAGGTGCCGGGAACTTTATCGATGGTTACAGCGAAGGTCCCATCTGCGTTCGTGTGACCACATTGAACTATGGAACCTGCAGAATTTCTAACGATTAATTCCGCGTGAGGAATTCCTCTGGATGAAGTTCCAACGGCTAATCCAGTGCAAGACATGGTTCCACAGGAGACGGCTCTGTATTGATAATTCGCTGTTCCCGTTAAAACATGTGGGGTTGTCGTTGGGTAGGTCGCAGAACAATAAGAGGCTTCGGCTTGCGTAGAAGTGGCACTATCGCTAGATGGTGAAAGGCCACTACACGCAATTAAAAATTGAAAAATAAAAAGGTAAAATAAGCATTGGCCCCAACGCATTATCGGATTTTTCAGAGCAGAGATTGACCCATTTGGTTGAGATTCTCAGGGTGATTCACCAATGCGAGTCTCAGGCTGAAACACTGTCTAAAAGTTGGATATTTTTTAATATTTTTGATGATTTTGGGCAAAAAAAAGGCCCGCAGATAACTCTGAAAGATAACCTCTGGGCTCCAGGTGGGTGACCATATGACAACTTTAGGCTTCCCACTACGAGGTGGGCCTGCACACCATTGCCAGGGACAGTCCCCGATTTAGTGCTTGTAAGGTTATTTTCGTTGAGATTTACATCAACGGACCTGCACTCAGTTTATCATTTAATTTATCTTTAGCAATGCGGCTCGACTGCGAAATGTTAAATTAAATTTCTTTTTTGTGAGCTCCCAGTCGAAGTCGTATTCCTCTTGAAATGAGTTTGTTAATGGCCTAGAAAATGAGCTTCATGGCTGGACCTTTTGGATCTGAAAACCCATCTCAAAATGAACAAAACGCAGTTTTGTCTGTTGAACAATTAAACTTGACAATCAAGCGCCTGCTCGAGGGCGAAATCGCCACTGTATGGGTTCAGGGGGAAATTTCAAATTTCAAACCCCACACCTCCGGTCACTACTATTTTAGTTTGAAAGATTCAAAATCACAGATCAGTGCAGTGATGTTTCGTGGGAACAATTCTCGACTTAAATTTAAGCCTCATGATGGAATGGAAGTCATTGCTCGCGGCCGAATTTCTGTTTACGAGCCCCGAGGTAGTTACCAAATTCTTTGTGAAATGATGGAGCCTGTTGGGGCCGGTGCTTTACAAAAAGCCTTTGAACAACTGAAGATGAAATTAAAATCAGAAGGATTGTTTGAAACCACTCGTAAAAAACAAATTCCTGCTTTCCCCCAGCATGTTGCCATTATTACCTCTCCTACAGGTGCTGCTATTCGAGATATATTGAACATACTTTCTAGACGAGCACCAAATGTAGAGGTCACATTAGTACCAGCTCTCGTTCAAGGTGAAGCCGCAGCCTCTAGTCTTCGTGACGGTTTTCAAAAAGCACTTCGTATTCCAAAAGTGGATGCGATTATTATTGGCCGTGGTGGAGGCTCAATTGAAGATATGTGGTGCTTTAATGATGAATCACTCGCTCGAATGATCGCAGCTTCGCCTATTCCTGTGATTTCTGCTGTGGGGCATGAAATCGATTTTACGATTTGTGATTTTGTCGCAGATCTTCGTGCGCCGACTCCCAGTGCGGCTGCAGAGCTCGTTGCAAAAAGCCATGCAGAAACCCTCACTCGAATTCAAAACCTTTACAGGTCGCTGGTAATATCAACTTCGCGAAAAATTCGTGTGATTCACGATCAAGTGGTCAATTTAAAAAGACTTTTGATTGATCCGAAAAAAAGAGTTCAAGATCTGATTCTTCGAAATGATGATCTCATCACCCGCCTGCAGTTGGCCATGGAAAATGGCCTCAAGTCTAAAAAATTCGATGTGCGCCTCCTCCATCAAAAACTAAAATCTCCAGATCAAGTACTCCAAGAAAAGCGCTCCCAGATCGAAATGCTATTTTTGCGTCTTTGGCAGAACTGGAAAACTCAGTCACAAAAGAACCAGTCCACTTTGCAACAGCAAATGAAAGTATTAAATTCACTGAGCCCACTTGAGGTTGTCGAGCGCGGTTACTCGATCGCAACAAAAGATGGAAAAGTGATGAACCGTTTTGATCAAATTAAAACTGATGACGTTCTTTTGCTAGGCTTAGCTGTTGGACACGCAGAGGTCATTGTTAAAAAAACATCCAAGGAGAGTCTATGGACTTCGAAAAAAAGTTAAATCGTTTAGAAACCATCGTCGAGAAAATGGAAAAAGGTGATCTTGCTTTAGAGGAATCCCTTAAGCTTTTCGAAGAGGGTGTTAAGCTCTCTCGGGAATGCCAATCTCAACTTAGCCAAGCAGAAACTAAGGTCAAGCAATTGATTGATTTCGATAGCGAAGGTCGTCCTGTTTTGAAAGATTTTAAAACTGATGACGGTGAAGCTTAATGTGGGATCAAGAACTTCAAAGGTGGGCGACCTCAATTGAAGATTTCGTAACAAATCATTTTGATATTTACAGGTCTTCGGATTTTGAAGCACCCAAAGTATTACTTGATTCAATCACTTACTCCCTCAATTCGGGTGGAAAAAGATTTCGTCCTATTTTAGCTTTGATGGTGGCAGAACATTTTGAAGTGGACCCTATGCAGGTTTTACCATGGGCCAGCAGCATCGAGATGATTCATACTTATAGTTTGATTCACGATGATCTTCCTTGCATGGACAATGATGATATCAGACGAGGTAAGCCCACGAATCACAAAGTTTACGGAGAAGCCGTTGCACTTTTAGCAGGTGATGCGTTGTTAACCGAGGCCTTTTCGATGATCTGCAAACACTATCAAGGTGAACCCGAAGTGGCAGTCAAGCTTGTCGAAAAATTAGCAAGTGCCTCTGGAATTCAAGGTATGATCGCGGGCCAAGTGCAAGATATGCAAGCAGATCACACGCCAGTGAATCATTCTCAGTTGATACAAATCCACAGACAAAAAACTGGACAACTGATCCGTGTCACTCTTGAGGGTGCAGCCATCGCCTGTCACGCCAATCAGAATGATGTGTTGGCTTTGAAATTTTTTGGTGAGCAGCTAGGACTTGCCTTCCAAATTCGAGACGACATTTTGGACGGACAAGAAAAACTTCAAGATCAAAAAAATTTGGTGCATTTAATTGGACTTGAAAAAACCCAAGAGCTTCTGGATGAAACCAGCCGAAAAGCGAAGGGGTTTCTCAACAAACTTGCGAAACCCAATGTTCGACTTCTACAAATGGTTGAAAACAATATGAGCAGAAGTAAATGAGACTGGATCAGTACGTCGTCCACATGGGCTGGTCACCCTCCAGAACAAAAGCGCAAGAAATGATCGAGCGCGGGGATATCCGCGTGTTTATCAAGGGTAAAATTGTCGACGCGAAAGCCTCTTTGGTTGTTGATGATTCAGTTCGAGTGATCGTTCTGTCTCAAGAAATAAATAAGTACGTCAGTCGAGCAGGACTGAAGCTAGAAGCAGCACTGGCTCGTGCTGAGGTTCAAGTTAAGAATAAAATCTACCTGGATGTGGGACAGTCCACGGGTGGATTTACAGATTGTCTTTTGCAAGCTGGGGCTGAAGTTGTTGTGGGGCTCGATTCGGGTCATGGTCAATTGCACGATTCAATCCGGGAACATAAAAAAGTTATCTTTTTTGAAAACATCAATGCTCGAGAGCTTCAAAATCTACCGGTCGTCACATCTCATTTTCCAGATGAGGGCTTTGACGGCATTGTTATGGACGTTTCTTTCATTTCCCAAAAAATATTATGGCCCAGTTGCTTGCCTTACTTAAAAAACGAAGGACATTTTTTAAGTTTAGTAAAGCCCCAATTTGAAGTGGGAATTCAAAACATCGATAAACAGGGAATTGTGAAAGATGAAAATTTGATGACTGTGGTTAAGTGCGAGATCGTAGAAGGTCTTAAAAATTTAAACATGGAAGTGATTGATTATTTCCCGTGTCCTTTGCAGGGCCGGGACGGCAATCAAGAATTTTTTGTTTTCGCAAAGAAAAAGGGAGTTCTATGAGAATCATAATTTTGATTTCATTTTTAGGTTTGGTTTCTTGTCAAAGTTCGCAGACAAGAACAGACATTCCCCAAGCCGAGTCTTCTGTCCCAGTGGCAGAAACTCAAACCAAAGTGCCTGTGGCAGTGGAGACCGTCGAGCCTTTAAAATTGGGAATTATCCTTGGACCTGGCGGTGCCCGAGCTCTTGCACACATTGGGGTTCTTAAGCAATTTCACGATAAAAAGATTTCCGTTAAAGGGATCGTTGGCATTGAATGGGGAGCATTGATTGCGGCCAGTTTTGCCCAAAAGGGTTCTGCCCATGAAGTCGAGTGGCAACTTTCAAAAATTCGAGATTATAGACCTCAAGAAAATGGTGATATCCGAACTGGCTTGAAGCCTCTGCAGGCCTATTTGCAGTCTATCAAAGCAGAGTCCACGGTGGTCCCATTTGCTTGCCCGTCTTTGAACCTCAAAAAGTCGCAAGTTTTCATGATGGCCAGAGGTCGACTCGATCAACTTCTTCCCTTTTGCATGGCCTATCCACCAATGACGGAAAGCCATGATCTGAGTTTAGCTGCTGCACGTGAAGTCTCGTTAGCTGCAGACTACCTCAGAAGTCGTGGAGCCAACCATGTGTTACTCGTCAATGTGTTGCCAGGGCTTAATATTAAAGAACCCACCCCTTGGCTCGAGCTTGCCTATGACCTTAAGAAGAAATGGCCCGGTATCGACGAGAGATTAGATATAATGATAGATCAAAAAAGTATTCGCGACTTTAAATTGCAGACAGATCTGATACAATTAGGGTTTGAACAATCATCAAAAGCAGCTGAAAAGTTGCTTCAGAAAATGTAGGATTGAATATGAGAAAAGCACTCGAAAGCGTCGAAAGATTTAAAAAGCGCCGAAGTAAAGCTCTTCAAAATTTAGGTTCCAATGCCATGATTATCACAGCTCACCCCGAGCTCATCAGAAACGATGATGTTCACTACCCTTACCGGCAAGACTCAAACCTTTATTACCTCACGGGTTTCGAAGAGCCTGAATCAATTTTGATGTTGTTGCCTGGGAAAAATCCCCAGGAAGTGATGTTTGTTCGTAGAAAAAATCCCGAGCGAGAAACCTGGGATGGATTTCGCTTTGGTCCCGAAGGCGCACAAGCCGAATTTAAATTGGATCAAGTTTACCCCATTGAAGAGTTCGAAGATCGAGCTGTCGAGCTTTTAAAGGGTTTTGATGGTGTGTATTTGCACCTAAAAAAAGATCCCGCAATGGATCAAAAATTATTTTCGATTTTAGACCAACTCAAAAGAGCTCAGGGACGCACGGGTTTTGGACTTGTTAACATTTTAGATGCGAACTCTTTTTTGGGAGAGATGCGTTTGATCAAAGGTGAAGAAGAAATTCAAAACCTCAAAATAGCTTGTGAAATTTCGGCTCAAGGTCACTTGGCAGCCATGAAGCAAATCAAACCCGGCATGACCGAAAGACAAGTTCAAGCCATCGTCGCCTATGAATTTACCTCTCGCGGAGCTGCTCGTGAAGGATATAATTTTATTGTGGCTTCTGGAAATGCAGCAACGACTTTGCATTACAATTTCAACGATCAAGTTTGTAAAGATGGTGATCTTTTGTTGATCGATGCAGGTGCTGAGTACAATTACTACACCGGAGACATTACCAGAACTTTTCCTGTGAATGGGACAATGACGAAGCCCCAGCAAGATGTTTACTCTCGAGTTCTTGATGTGCAGTTGAAATTGATCAACATGGTAAAGCCTGGTGTTCCCTTTAAAACCTTTCATGACACTTGTGCGGACCTTTTGACTGAAGCCATGCTTGATTTGGGATTACTCACTGGAAGAAAATCTGATTTGATCGCTGGACAAGTTCATCGCAAATACTACCCGCACGGAATGGGTCATTATTTAGGGATGGATGTTCACGACCGTGGAATGTATTTTAATAAAACTGAACCTCGTCCCATCGAAGCGGGTATGTGCTTTACGATTGAGCCTGGGCTTTACATTCCAGCTCATGATATGTCGGCACCGGCAGAGTATCGTGGAATCGGTGTTCGAATTGAAGACAACATTTTAGTGACTGATAACGGCTGCGAAGTGATGACAAAGTCTGCGACAAAATAATTAAAAGCAGAGCTTACTTTAAGCTCTGCTTTCTTAATATCTGCTGAACATAAAGCCCGACGCCAATCCAAACAAAAATAAATGCTAACATTTTAGCTGTGCTTACGGGCTCGCTAAAAACAAAATAGCCAATGATAAACTGCAATGTTGGCGCTAGAAATTGCAAGATGCCTGTGTGATTAAAGGGGATGACCCTGGCTGAGAGCGAAAACAAGAGAATGGGTGAAGCGGTGACAGCTCCACTTAAAATCAAAAGTGTCCAATCAACAGAATTTAAAACCAATTCTGATTTTTCTCTAAAAGCTAGTGCAGCCAAAACAGCAGGCACTAGCATCACAAAATTTTCCAACAATGATGATTCCAGTCCACCGGCTTGCACTTTCTTTTTAATAACTCCGTAAGTTGAAAATGAAGCGGCTAATGAAATGGCGACCCAAGGAAAAGTTGAATTCGATATCATCAAAATAAACACACCAAAAGCTGCCACACTGGCTGCAATTTTCATTTGTTTTGATAATTTTTCACCGAATAACAAAGCACCAAGTGCAATGTTCAATAATGGAGTCATAAAGTAGGCCAGACTGCCTTGCAAAATTTGATTGCTGTTGACGGCATAGACGTAAATTAGCCAGTTTGAAGCAATAAGACCAGCCAGTAGCACCATAGATGGAAATTGTTTTTTTAGAATTAAAAAAAGTTGAGAAAAATTGGCTTTTTTCATGATCAGATTGATCAGAAATAAAAAAACAAAGCTCCATATCACTCGGTGAACTAAAATTTCCAGGGATTCTATGTGTTTTAAGTATTTCCAATAAATAGGAAATACACCCCAAATAAAGTAAGCTCCGAAGGCTTGGTAGTACCCAACTTTAGAATTCATTAATTATCATCTTCAACAAAACGATGGGTCAGCCAACCTTTTGTAGTGGCCAATTTCAGAAGCTGATTTTCAGATTTAAAAAGTGGATCGTCTCTTCTGCAAGCGGAAACTGCCATCGCAAGACTTGATGATGAAGCTAAAAGTTCTTGATCCCCTTCACTATTACCACTGCAGTAAAAAGGAATTTGCCCGTTGGTTTTCTGAAGTAGGGCCTCAACTTTTCCTTGGCGATAACTGATAGGACCCTTTTGAACGTCCGTGATAATTCCATTTTCTACAGCCGTTTCGATCCCAATCACGTGATCATTTGTTAAACCCAAAAGCCGGGCGCCAGGCTCGACGGCCCATTTGATTGAAGCTGTCACAATATAAATTTGGACACCGGAATCTTTAAACAGATCGATCAGATTTTTTTGTGCTTCAAATAGGGGTAGCTTTAATTCTGCAACACTTTGATCGGCCCAAGTTTGAACCGTTTCCAGTTTTAAGCCTTTGCAGATTTGGGCGAGCCATAGGTACGCAATCTTAGGATCTTGTAATTTTAAATTTTTATAGTGAGTCCAAGGCTCTTCGGGAAGGGCCACTTTTTTATGATCGATCAAATAATCAAAAAAAGCCTCTCCTAGATCTGTGTCCCATAATGTCCCATCGGCATCGAAAGCAGCAACAGGCTTAGCCGAATTGCTTTTTGCTTTGTCGAGGGACAATTTAATTTTTTTCAAGACTTCTGGTGAAAAATCTTTGTATATCATAGGGGTGTAGTATGAAATAGCTTTTATCCATAGACAAGGAGACTGCGACCATGAGTCTTTTTTTCCGCATTGCCACACTTGATGATCTTGACGAAATTCAAAGTTTTGAAAAGAACCGACTTATTGAGCTCGTCCCTGATCCTATGGAAAGAGAAATTCAAAGTTGGCAGGCAAAATGGCGGACTGAGTCCTTGCAGCAACATTTGCCTTTGGGATGGAGTTTTATCGCCCGCGAAACTGATAAAGCTTCTTCTTTTTCAAGTGAGGGATTGCTCGTCGGATATTTCATAGCTCAACCTCTGTTGTTCTTTGATGGCCAAACACAGTCCCTGTGGATCGAGCATTTATCCTATTCTTCGTTACAAGCCCGCGATCAATTGTGTGATTTGGGTTATCGCTTGGCCCGTGAAAAGCATTTCCAAAGAGCCTATTTCCCTCAAATCAACCAAATTCAAAATGCAGTTTCTCATATGAAGCCAGAGCCCTGGTCTTCAACTTCTTTTTTTGTAAAAACCAGCAAGGCCAATTGATGAAAACATTTTCAGCCAATCAACGATCAAAAATCATTCAACATCTTCAATCCGAGATTTTTGATTTGGTGATCATTGGCGGTGGAATTAACGGTGCTGGAATCGCAAGAGATGCGGCTTCTCGGGGAATGAAAGTCGCCCTTGTCGAAGCCTCTGATTTCACATCGGGAACTTCTTCAAGATCCTCAAAACTGGTTCACGGTGGAATTCGATACCTCGAAAATATGGAATTTGGTCTTGTCTTTGAGGCTCTCAACGAAAGAACAAAACTTTTTGAACTTGCTCCCCATCTGGTCCACCCACTTCGCTTCATGATTCCACTTTATGATTCAAGTCGAGTGGGCATGTTTAAAATGGGACTTGGGATGTGGCTTTACGATGCCCTGTCGTTATTTCAAGCTCCCGAATTTCACGAACGATTAAATGCGACAGATTCTGTTGAAAGAATGCCCATTCTAAAGCCATCAGGTCTGAAGGGTTCTTATGTTTATTCAGATGCCTACATGGATGATGATCGGCTTGTGATAGAAACTCTGAGAGCGGCCCATGAGGACTCAGCCGTTTCAATTAATTATACAAAAGCTATCGAAGTGAAATACTCGAAAGATAATAAATTTGAATCATTGGTCGTTAAAGATCAGCTCTCAAACCAAACTTTTCAGGTCCAGGGCAGACATATGATTGGCTCAGTTGGACCTTGGACTGATGAAATGGGTTTCGAATTGTTCTCTGATTGGAAAAAGCATTTAAGAACGACCAAGGGGATTCACCTCACTTTGACCAAAGATCGATTACCACTGAGCAGTGCCGTCGTGATGGCTGCCGAGAAAAGTGATCGAATTGTTTTTGGCATTCCTCGTCATGAAATGGTGATCATAGGAACCACTGACACAGACTTTAAAGGCTCACCTAGTGAAGTCGGGGCCACATCAGAGGATGTGAAATATCTGATTGATATCGTGAACTCCTATTTCCCCGGTGCGAATCTGACAGAGGCCGATATCGTTTCCAGTTACGCCGGAGTTAGACCTTTGATTTATGATGGTGCTCAATCCGAGGGTAAAACCAGTCGAGAGCATTCCATCTGGCAAGACCCTCGCGGGCTGACTTTCGTCGCAGGCGGAAAGTACACCACCTATCGTCTGATGTCTGAACAGGTCGTTGAAAAGGCTTTGAATGACTTTTCTGTTGCAGACCGAGTGAGATTTGCAAATTCTAAAACGAATCAACCACTTAACGCACATGTTGAGAGCCAAAGATATCACGATATTAAAAATCAAGTCCGGCAAATTGCAGAGCGTTTTAGTTTTCCTGTCGATGAGACAAGATGGCTTATCGAGCGCTATGGAGCAGAAGCACTTCAAATTTTCGAGAGAACTTCTCACCTGACTTCGGTTTGGGAAAAAGAAGCTCATCAAGCGATCCACTTCACTATGTGTGACAGAATCTTGGATTTTATGACTCGACGAGTTCCTCTGTTTTTGTCCCTCCCTGACCATGGTGTGAGTGAGCTCGAAAGTATTTCTCGGGTGTTTGCATCAGAACTTAAACTCAGTGAAATTCAACGAAAACAGCAAATTCAATCTTATTTGGATTACATAAAAAAAGAACTGCATTGGAAGTCTGCTTAATTCAAGTTTGACACTCGTAACTAATGCCTCCTAGACTTTGAATTGAACTTCTCCAAACAATGGGAATCACATGGGAATTTTAGACCGAGTTACAGATTATTTTTCTAATGATATTGCCATCGACTTGGGCACGGCAAACACACTTGTTTATGTTAAAGGTCGCGGAATTATTTTAGATGAACCTTCAGTTGTGGCCGTACAAAAAAACTACCGTGGATTACAAAATCGGGTCCTTGCTGTCGGAAAAGAAGCGAAGGAAATGTTAGGTCGAACACCTGGTAGTATCGTGGCGATTCGTCCGATCAAAGACGGTGTTATCGCTGACTTCGAAGTCACTCAATCCATGTTGAAATATTTTATCGGTAAATCCATGGGCGAGAAAAAAAGCTTCATGCGACCGCGAATTATTATTTGTGTTCCCTACGGAATCACTCAAGTGGAAAAGCGCGCAGTTAAAGAGGCCGCTCAATCTGCCGGGGCCCGAGAAGTTTATCTCATTGAAGAGCCAATGGCTGCAGCGATTGGTGCGGGACTTCCCATCACAGAGCCAAGTGGAAATATGGTCGTTGATATGGGTGGGGGAACAACGGGTGTTGCCGTTATTTCTTTAGGTGGAATTGTTTACTGTAAATCAATTAAAGTTGCTGGCGATAAATTAGATGAAGCCATCGTGAATTACATTCGACGACAGTTTAATCTTTTGATCGGCGAAAGAACCGCTGAAAATATTAAGACTCAAATTGGAAATGCTTATCCATTTGAAGAAGAAAAAACCATGGAAATCAAAGGTCGTGACCTCGTTGCCGGCGCACCTAAGACGATTGAAATCACAAGCTCTCAAGTCAATGATTCATTAATGGATCCTCTTTCTGAAATCGTAGATGCCGTCAAAACGGCTCTTGAAAAAACTCCTCCAGAGCTTGCCTCTGATATTGTTGATAACGGAATTGTACTCACTGGTGGTGGGGCACTCTTGCATAATTTAGACGTCCTTCTTCGTGAAAGAACAGGTCTTCCTGTTTCAATTGCTGAAGATCCTCTCAGTTGTGTGGTTATGGGTTCTGGTAAGGTTTTAGATAATATTGAGCTTTTAAAACAATTGACCATCGAGTAACCAAAAATGACAGAAGAGCACTTAAGAAAAATTTCTCTTTTTTTCTTTTTTGTGACTCTGAGTGAAAATCAAGCCAGAGATCTTTCTCGACAATGCTACTCTTGGTGTTTATCAAAAAAAAATAAAAATCCAAAATTAAATTCAGATATAATTCTAATATTGGGGCTTTCTCGTTTCTGGGATCAGATCAAGAGCAAGCCACGTCATGGAGTTTCTCAGGTTTCACAAGATTCTGGATGGATTTTGCCACCCGAATTTAAACTTGAGCCTTGGATTGCTTTCCAGAAAAATGCCTCAGAGGAAGAAATTTTTGCAGCTCTTTTGTTTCGAGTTTTGAAATATTCTCCTGAACTTATTTCTGAAAGCTTGGGAATCACCGCTGGAACGCTTCGATACAGAGTAGCCAAAGCCGTTCGTAGACTGGGTAATTTTGTTCTCGAGCAAGGAAGTGTTTTTTGAAAAAGCGTGAATTATCACCCTTTATGGTTCAAGAGATGCTTTTTGACTATGCGACGAAAAATTTGGACTCAACCAGGTCAGCAGAAGTGAAGTCTGAAATTGAGAAGTCTCAACTTTTTCAAGATGAACTCGTAAAAATTCAAATTGGACTGAAGTACTTTGACCAAATGTTCGAAGTTAAAATTTCATCTGCTTTGATAGATGAAATCCAAGGTCGAAAAAGCTATTTGCATCTCATGCGAAGAGCCTTGAGCTTGAGCCAGTGGCCTCCCATAGTTAAATGGACTCTTGAAGCCTTTGTCATCATTCTTTTTGTCGTATTGCTAACTGTATTAGTGCCATGGAACCAAATTCGTGAATTCGCTCTGCAGGAATCGCAGACCGAATTAATTTTAGCAGAAGTCTTAAAAAAGTCTGAAGAAGTAGTTCCCGTAAGCACCGAAGAAAAAGTGGCTGACAGTTCCAAGTTCGATGATGAAGTCGCACCTGCTGCAGAAGCTCCGAAGCCTACAAAACCTGTGACTGTCCCAGTCAAAGTGGCGGCGACTGTTGTCGCAAAAGTTGAAGAAGTAAAAAAACAAGGATTTGTTTATAGAGGAACTGCCAAAATAGTCAATGCAGAAGTGGGTTCAATCAAGTTGAAAGATAAGATTGTCGAACTTGGCGGGCGAAAAGCCGGAGAAGTGGAATTGGGTTGGAAGAGGAATCAAGGGGATTACTACTTTCATTTCACAATACCAGAATCAAAATTAGCTGAATTGGAAGAATATTTGAAAAGTGTTGGCGAGGTTCAGCTCAGCCGAGACCAGCATCCTCGTATCATGCCCAGTGGAATCGTTCGATTTATTTTTACGACTGAAGAGAGTCAAAATTGAATTTGGTTCGTCGTAAGCCCAGAAGATCACTTAGAACAATCCTAATTGTTTGGTTTTTATTGTTTTCGATTCTTCCCTTAGGATTTGTCACTGGCTATTCCATGTTTAAATTTGAAAAAGCCATCGACCGAGAAATGTTAACCCGATTAAGCGGGAATGCGAAAGAAATCGAAATCATCCTTGATGACTACTTGTCTTTACTTCGACAACGACGTGAGCGATACGTGGACGATCCCCATTTACAATATCACTTGATGTTTTCTGAAACAGAAAATTTAAAAGAGCTTGGCTCCAGTTGGCTCAAGCAAGATCCTGCCAACAGTTTTGCGTTCTTTAACAGACAAGGGCGTCTGTTAGTTTCCGTCACAGAAGACCAAAAAACTCAGTTTAGGTTTCAAACGCCAAGCCAGGAAGCTGTCTTTTTGGCCGAGAAGTATCTTCAGCATCTTGAAGTGAATGGTGAGCTTGCCATTATCGAAACCCAAGACAATAAAAAAGTAACTCTCATCTTGGTTTCAAAAGTTCTCAATAAGAAAAAAAGAATTGCAGGTTACATCGAACAAATGATCGATTTGAATTCGAGCTTTTTAAGGCGCCTACAGGAGCGAATGAAATTAGAGCTGATGTTTGTGAAAGACACGGGGCAACCCCTTTTATCGACAAATAACAAGCTCCTCGAGGTTCCTAAAGAATATGTTCGCCAAGTCATTTCTCAGAAATCTGATTTATTTTTTGATATTGAGCTGAAGAAAAGTCCTTTCGGACTTTTCTTCTACCCGCTCAGCTGGGGAGAGAGCCGAATGTGGGTGGCTCTCGGGGCTTCCAAAAGTGAAACGAAAGCGGTCATTCGAAATGTGAATTTTGCATTTTTAACTGTTATTGGTACTGTTATTTTATTTCTGATTATTACAAGTATTGTGATTTCAAGTTGGATCCTGAAACCACTCAACGAGCTCGTCGATGCACTTCAGTCTTTTGAATCACAGGAACAAGCGGTTACTATTCCTGTCAAAAATGACACAGAAATTGGACTGCTCACCGAGAGTTTTAATCAAATGTTTAAAAAGATCTGGCAAGCCAGAGCTGATCTGCGCCGCAAAGTGACTGAGCTCCAAAGCACAAATACAGAGCTCAAAGAGACACAAACTCGGTTGGTCCATTCTGCAAAAATGGTTAGTCTGGGACAACTAGTTGCAGGAGTTGCACACGAGCTGAACAACCCCATCGGTTTTATTTTTTCAAACATGGTTCATCTTCGAGATTACGGTACGCGCCTCATTAAATTAGTCCAAATCGCTGAAGCTGAGCCTGAAAAATTAGCCAAATCGAAAGAAGAAATGGAATTTGATTACATTGTTCAAGATTTGCCGAAACTCATTTCTTCCTGTGAAGACGGGGCAAAAAGAACAAAAGATATTGTATTAGGGCTTCGCAATTTTTCCAGACTTGAAGAGGCCAAGCTCAATGAAATTGATTTGCACAAAAGCTTGGACGCAACTTTGGATTTATTGCAAGGTGAAATCAAAGGACGAATTCAAGTTTATAAAAACTATGATCCTATTCCCAAAATTAACGGTTACGTCAGTCAGATCAATCAAGTTTTAATGAACATTCTTTCAAACGCTGTCCAGGCGATTGAAGGTGCAGGTCAGATTTGGATCGTCACTCAGCACATCAAATCACTCAATCTGAAAGAAGGAAAAGTTCAGATTTCTATTCAGGACTCTGGAAAAGGAATGAGTCAAGAAACCATCGGAAAAATTTTCGATCCCTTTTTTACAACTAAAAAAATCGGTCAGGGCACAGGATTAGGCCTCAGTATTTCCTACGGCATCATTGATAATCATGGCGGCGAGATCCAAGTGAAGTCTGAAGTCAATGTGGGTACAGAGTTCATCATCACTCTGCCCGTGCGTCCCCCTCTCAAGGAGAGCTAAGCTGAGTTGTCTCAAATTGAGAGAATCACTAAAAATTTAAAAATCACAAAGAGGGATGCCGATAAGTCAGCATGTCTCAAAATCGAAAAAAATCAGGTCAGGACAAAGGGTGGATTTTTTTAGTTCTACTTGTCATAGGCTTCTTGCTGATTTTTTGGGAACAGGACCCTGCAGTTAAGAAAGCAACTCAGGAACTGAAGGCCAGTGATGACAATCAAAAAAAAATGAGTTTGGTGAATCGTCATCTAAAAGAGACCGCACTTCAATTAGAACAAGATCGCTTGAAGCGAGCAGCTGAGGCCTCCAAAGTGATCGAAAGATACAAATCCTCCGATCAACAGATGGCTTATGAAACCCATGACAATCTGTCGTTTGAATCAGATTTTAATATGCAAAAACTCACGCAAGATTTGAATCGTTCCCAGGAGTTGTCGGATGATCAGCTGACTCCAGAACAAATCGTTCAAAGTCAGCTTCTGGATCGGCAAATTATGGATAAAGAAGATCAGGCTTACCGCGAAGAGTACGCAAGACAGTTTGTTGAAAATGCAAAGGCAGCAGGCTGGGATATTGTACTAGGCCCAGACTTGGAAGTTATTTCAGTGAAAAAACGAAAACCTAAAAGAGTTCCCACTCAAATTTTTCGATAATTGCGTTCTAGAGTATTCGGAGTTCTTTCAAACTCTGAAATCCATCACGAGTTAAAATGATATGGTCCAAAAAAACGATTTCCATCATTTTTGAAAGCTGCTTGAGCTTTTTCGTGAACTTCACATCCTCGCTTGATGGGTTTAAGATGCCTGTTGGATGGTTGTGGAACATAATAAAAGCAGAGGCATTATTTTGTATGACGTATCTGAAAATATCCCTTGGGTGAATTAAGCAACTATCAACAGTTCCCCTAAACATAAGTCGGTGGTTTATGACACTCTGCCGAGAGTCTAATGCAATTATATGGACCTCCTCTTGCTCCCATTCGAAATGAGGTTGAATGCATTGGAAGGCATCGATGGCAGATAGCAGAGGTTTAATTTTGGCTGGATCCATACTTTGTGTGGCTTGCAAGCCTCAGATAGAATGCGGGCCCAGTTTTTTTATGCTGCACGTCCGAGGGGTTCCCATTCCGGTCAAAGCCACCTATGATAAGGCTTCAAAAAGGGGTCTTCATGATTAAATTAAAAAAATTGATACTTGTTTCTGTTTTGGGATTACTTGCCACTTCATGTGGGCCAAAAGCTTTTGTTAAAGGAAGCTACGATGATGTAAACAGGGAAAATTTAATGAACGACTCATGGTCTGAAACTGATATGCAAAAAGCTGTAGCAGATCTTGTTGCCAGTGCTGTTCAGCATCCCATGCTCAAAAGCCCTAAGGGATTACCAATTGTCATGGTGACAGGACTTCAAAATAAAACCAGTGAGCATATCGACACTCAAAACATTATGGACATGGTCCGAGTCGAGCTCATGAATTCTGGAAAAGTTGGATTCATCGACAAAGAAGCCAGACAAGACATGGCAGATGAGTACAATTACCAAAATTCTGGAATGGTTTCTGAGGAAACTAAAAAAGGTCCCGGAGGCCAAACTGGTGCTGATTTTATTATGAATGGTCGATTGGATTCAATTGTTCAAGAAGTCGGAAAAGACAAATCAGTTTATTACAAATTAACTTTGAATATGACCAATCTAAAAACAGGTGTCATCGGCTGGTCGAACTATAAACAGATCCGAAAAACTTTCCGCAAAAAATCCATAGGACTTTAAGATTTAAATGCTCAAAATGTTCTTCAAAAGACTCCTCCGAAAAAGGAGTCTTTTTTTTGCTCTCTTTGTTCCTGTTTTAGTCGGTTGTGCGACTTATCAAGATCGTGTGTCCGAAGCTAGGCGCATGCTTTCAAGTGGAAAAGTTCAAGAGGCTTTAACTGATCTTAAAAAGAAGGCTGACACCGTCGGCGATGATCAGCTGATTTATATTTTAGACTATGCAACAGCCTTGCAGTACGCAGGTGATATCAACCAGAGCAATCGCTATTTCATGATTGCAGATAAACTCTCAGAAGAAAAAGACTATCAATCTGTCAGCCGAGTGGCTGGTTCGATGCTTTTTAATGAAGAGATGGTTCAATACAAAGGTGATAGTTTCGAGAAAGTTTTTATCAATGTTTTTTTAGCTCTCAATTTTTTACAAATTGGCAACTTTGACTCTGCAATGGTTGAAGTGCGCAGAATGAATCAAAAGTACAAGTTGTACAGTTCAGATGACAAAAAAGATTTTGAAGTGAATCCTTTTTCTAGGTATCTAGCCGGTGTTATTTACGAAGCCACTGGGCAAATGGATGATGCTTTTATTGCCTACCGAGATACTTACAAACTGGCTCCTGATTGGCAAAAATTGCCTGAGGATATTTTAAGAACAGCTATTCTATCGAATAGACAAATGGACTTACAAATCTGGCAAAAACAATTTTCTGATCGCAAAGTGGAAGTGGATAGAAATTTACGGCGCAGTCATGGATTTGTGAAATTGATTTATTTGCAAGGGTGGGGGCCGCGAAAAAAGCCAGACTCTCAAGAACCTTTAGTCCCAGAATTGATCCCTGTTTTCTCTCAAACACAAAAAGCTCAAATTTTTGTGAACGGCGAAAATAAAGCTTCTACTGAGGTCCTTTACGATACAGGACTTGCTGCTATCGAAACACTCAGAGCGGATCGGCCCGCTTTGATTGCAAGAAGGGTTGCAGCTAGGATCGCCAGGGAAGCCGTTGCCCATGAGCTATCCCGCAGGGATGACACGGCTGCAGCAGGGCTAGTCAGCTTTATCGTCATGCAAGCCTCTGAGAGAGCGGATCTTAGGCAGTGGTCTTTTTTGCCTGCCACAATCCAAACGGCAGAGCTTCAATTGCCAAAAGGTGAATATGACATTCAAATTCAAGGACTGGATTCATCAGGAAATTTAACAGCCGAAAACTCTGAAACTAGGAAAGTAAAAATCATTCCTGGTAAAACTGAATTTATTATTTGGCGATCGGTAAAGTAATCACTCTGTTTCTAATCGAGTGTTTTTAAAAACAACAAAGCCGGTTTTCACCGGCTTTGTCTAAAAACTTAAAATTTAAATCTAAAAATTAGTTATTTAGATTTTGGCTGCTACCAGGAAGAGTTGGAGTTTCTTCTTCAGCTTGGTATCCAGGAAGTACAGTCGCTTTTTCAGCTGCTGCTTTAGCAGTTGAATCCGTGTTGTACCGAGTGGCTGCAGACACAACTCTGTTTTCGAGATTTTGTTTGATCTCGTCAGTTGTTGCTTTTTCGATCTGAGCTTGCGCTTGCTTCGTCATGTAATCTTGAGGAAATGCACCCAATTTAGCAAGGTAGCTAGAAATGCTGCCGTTACCGTTTTGGATGATTTCACGAAGAGTAAAGAGAGGAGCGTATTGAGATGCTTTCTTTTCTGATTCAAAAATAATTTGAGTCAGAGTTGCAGCAGTAATGTCATTCTTAGATTTGTTGTCGATGACCATCACTTCTTCGTTGGATCGAATCATCTTGGCGATATCATCAAGAGTCACGTAGCAGCTTTGCTGAGTGTCATAGAGCTTTCGGTTTTGATAACGTTTAATGATTTTGACTTTAGAATTCGGCTTCACCGTCATGGAATCAGTCTGGTTGATCAAGTTGCCTCCCATCTTGAACCAAATCTCGAGAATTTCTTTGGTTTCTCAGGTCTCGAGATTCTTGTTAATTTTTGGAGGATTGACCCCCCACCTGCACCAATGGCGGCAAATTAGCCCCGGCCGCCACATATTGTCAAGTTGACGAACAGTTCGGTAAAATATGCAACGCGTTACACTGGGCTTAGGTATAAGAAAAACTTTTTGCAGCCAAGCCTTAAGTTTCGTCGAGGAAAGTCCGAAAATCCTTCATGCGCCCTAGTTAATTTGGAGGATCCATGAAAGACAAAGCAAATCGATACCTTAGAACGGCCTCAACAATTGTTGTTCTTTCGTTCTTAGGAACTTTAGCGATTTCGGTCTTAGCTCCTCAACAGGTTCAAACTGGGGAAGCGGAAAAACTTCTGGCCTATAATAAGGCAAAATCTGTGGGTAAAGCGATTGCGTCACGAATCAAGGGTCAGGTTTCAAAGGGTCGAGTCCCAGCTTCCGCTGAGGGTGTCGAAGCTCAAGGTTTCATGGGAACTGATGATCAAGGTAAGCCTTATCACTACAGCGTTTTGCAAACCAGCGCCGGTGTTGCCCGAGTTGTTGTTCGAAGTGGTGGTCCTAAAGGTCCAGTGGAATACGTCGAAGAAGATGGGTCAGAGGTCCAGCCTCCCCAGGACGTTTCTTCCTCAAATGCTCGCTAGTTTCAGCCTGCCTTAAAGATAAGCATTCATGTTGATCTGCTATTAATTATTCTTTCTGCATTCATTAAGTTGCCTCTCCCGACAGCCGAAAAAGAACAAAGCTGTGGGAGTTTCAATGCCTCAAAAAAAGACAATATTAATTTTAGCTGCAATGGCCCATTTCCTTGTTTCCTGTACAACTTTGAAATCCCATCAACAAGCCACTAACTACGAATCTTCAATGGATGACGGAAATCGTGCACCAGCTTCATTGTCACCGCCAGTTCTATTCCATGAGAGCGGACCTAAACTAAATCCTGTTTTTAACCAATCTCAAGCTGATTATAATTATTCATTGGCTGAAGCTTATTCTTTAGAAGGCTCTTCTCAGAAGGCCATTGAATCTTTTAAGACGGCTTTGATCTATGATCCCTCTTCTCCCAGTGTGAAATTTCGTTTGGCAGCAGAGTATTTAAGATCAGGTCAAGTGAGTGAGTCTTTGTCACTGGCTCAAGAGGCGATTGCAGCTGAGCCTAAGAACGAACAGGGTTTGATGTTGCTTGCGGCTTTATATTCATCGTTGAAGCTCTATCCAAAAGCGATTGAAAATTATAATTCAGTGATGACTCAGAACCCTGAGAATAAGGAAGCTGCTCTTTATTTGGGTGCTCTGTACGCAGAGACTAAACAATTTAAAAAAGCCACAGATCATTTCGAAAGAATGCTGAAAACAGAAGAAGAGCAAGAGCACACGATCCATTACTATTTGGCACGAGTGTATCTTGAGAGCGAGCAAAAGAATTCAGAAAAGAAAGTTGAATATCATTTACAAAAAGCCATCGAGAAAAAACCTAGTTTTACAGAGGCCATGCTCACATTGGGTGCTTATTATGCGTCCTTAGGCCAAGAGAAAAAAGCCATTAAGCTCTATGAAGAGTACCAAAAGAAGTATGGGCCCTCGGTGCGAATTGCTGAAGTACTGGCTCAATCCTATCTCGAGAGCGAAGATTATGATTCTGCTTACGAGCAGCTTGAAATTTTAGAAGCACAAGGTGAGGACCAGTTTAATACGAAACTTAAAATGGCATTGATTTTAGTCGAGAAAAAAATGTACGACAAATCAACAGCTAAATTTAAAGAGATTTTAAAAGAAGTTCCCGAGTCTGATCGGGCTCGCTACTACTTGGCTGCTGTTTACGAACAAACTCAGCAGGTGGACCAAGCTGTGACTGAGTACAAAAGAATTCCTGCCGATAGTTCTTACTTTAACGAATCTATCGTTCATGCAGCTTATTTGTTAAAGAATGATAAACGTGTTGGTGATGCTGTTCAGCTGCTCGAGGACTCAATTGCTAAAAAGGCTGACGAAGCCAGCTTCTATTCGTTGTATGCTTCTCTTTTAAATGAACAGAAGAAATCGAAAAAAGCGATCCAGGTTTTAGAGGACGCACACAAGAAGTTCCCGCAAAACACACAGGTTCTTTTTTACCTAGGAACTTTGTATGATTCTGAAGGGCAGAGTGAGCAAGTGGTCAGTACCATGAAGCTGGTATTGGAAAAAGATCCTTTGCATGTGCAGGCATTGAATTATGTGGCTTACACATTTGCTGAAAAAGGAAAGAATTTAGATGAAGCTGAAACTTTCGCAAGGAAAGCGGCATCACTGGAACCCAAAGACGGATACATCTTAGATACATTAGGTTGGGTCCTTTATAAGCAAGGTCGATATTCTGAGTCTTTAAAATATTTAGAGGCCGCTCACAAAGTGGCTCCGCATGTACCAATCATCGCAGAGCACTTAGGAGATGTTTACGTGAAGCAAGCGATGATTGAAAAAGCTCGCAATATGTACGGGCGAGCGCTTGCGACAGAAACTGAGAAGGATAAACTTGCTGAGCTGCAATCTAAAATGTCGTCGATTTAATACAAACAAGATCGACAACCAGCATCAGCTCCTTAATTCGGTAATTTGATTGAAACCTGCATAGAAGCAAAATAGTCTTTTTTCATGAGAAAATTCTATTTTGCTTTTTTGTCATTTATACTTGTTGGTTGTGCATCTACAAATTCAGTCACTCAGCAAAAAACTGTTCAAAGATTTAATACCCAGGCTGTTTACCTTGATAAGAAAAAGCAAAAAACTCAGCAAATTAACTTAGAAGTGGTCGCGAGAAGAAATTTAAATCTTCGTTTAGATGCGAAAGTCATTTTAGGAGTTCACATCGCAAGTGTTGTGATGAATCCGGATCGCATTCAGGTTGCACTTCATGCTGAAAGAAAATCCTACGATGGTCCAGCTTCGCAGAAAGTTTTACAACGGGCCCTTGGTTTGCCCCTTCATCCTCTTGTTTTTCACGCGATGCTATATCGGCAGGCGATGAAGGGAGCTGGTTGGCAATGTGAAGCTGCCAATGGAAAAGTGATGTCATGTAAACAAGAATCTGCTGGACTTACAGTGTCTTGGGAAGATCTTGAAGATTCTGAAACCATGGTCACTGCTGATTCTAAAAACTTTCAATTGCAGTGGAAAATACCCACTCCGGATAACGTCGAGGAAAGACCCTCTTATTTCGTTTTAAAGATCCCAGATTCGTACGACAAGCTCAGCTTATAGTAGGCATAATCCTAGATCATGGCCTAGGTCGAAAAAAACAAGACCTTGGTGTTTTTACGTTCTAACCGACTCGCCTTAAGGCATAATCTAATGACAAGGGGTGATCATCATCCCTGCAAATGCACATTATGGAAAATGTGTATTTAACTCTCACAAGGAGTGGAAAACCATGGCTTCATTTAACTTTCGTTCGATGGTTCAGCAGTATCAGGACAAATCAAATCTGCATATGCTTCACTGGTCGGGCACATTTGAAGAGTATTTAGATCTCATCAAAAAAAATCCAAAAATCAGTCGTAACGCATTTCAAAGAATGTTCGACATGATCGTAGAAGCAGGCACTGAAGAATATATCGATTTCAAAAAGCCTGTGGTTCGCTACAAATTTTTTGATGATCTTCCTAACAATGGAAAAGACGCAGTTTTCGGACTAGATGTGGCTTTGATGAAGCTTGTGAATATTTTAAAGGCTGCAGCCTTAGGCTACGGAACTGAAAAGCGTGTGATTCTTCTTCACGGACCTGTTGGTAGTGCGAAGTCCACAATTTGCCGAATGCTCAAAAAAGGTCTTGAGGCCTACTCAAGAACTGACTCTGGTGCCTTGTACACTTTCGAATGGATCGACGAAAAAAACGAGCTCGGTGGATTGCTTGGCAAAGACACGAAAGTTTTCCCATCACCAATGCACGAAGAGCCTTTGATTTTAATCCCTGAAGAGCTACGCACTCAAATTTGTGATGAAATCAATCGTGGCCAGCAAGGCGAGTACCGGGTCAAAATCGAAGGTGAGTTATCTCCTCCTTCTCGTTATATTTTCAGACAACTTTTAGATAAGTATAATGGTGATCTGACGAAGGTTTTCTCGCACGTTCGAGTGCGCAGATTATTTTTGAGTGAGGCAGATCGAATCGGCATTGGAACCTTCCAACCCAAAGATGAAAAAAACCAGGACTCAACAGAGTTAACTGGTGATATCAATTACCGAAAAATTGCTGAATATGGATCAGACTCTGATCCCCGTGCTTTTAACTTTGATGGTGAGTTCAATGTCGCTAATCGTGGACTCATTGAGTTCGTGGAAGTTCTAAAATTAGATGTGGCCTTTTTGTATGACTTATTAGGGGCGTCGCAAGAACACAGAGTAAAACCTAAGAAATTTGCTCAAACTCATATTGATGAAGTAATCATCGGTCACACCAATGAGCCAGAGTACAGAAGACTTCAAGACAACGAATTCATGGAAGCCCTCAGAGATAGAACAGTGAAAGTGGATATCCCCTATATCACTCGTTTCAAAGATGAAGTTAGAATCTATAAAAAAGATTTCAATTCTCAGAAGATGCGCGGAATCTCGATTGCTCCGCACACAATTGAAATGGCCGCCATGTGGGCCATTTTGACAAGACTTGAAAAGCCTAAAAAAGCGAACCTTTCAAGACTTCAAAAATTGAAACTTTACGACGGCAGAACCATGCCCAATTACACAGAAGACAACGTGAAGGAATTACGAAAAGAAACGACTCGTGAAGGTCTCGAGGGAATTTCTCCTCGATATATTCAAGATAAAATTTCAAATGCGATCGTGAATGCTCAGCAAAATAATCGGGGATCTGTGAACCCTTTCATGATTATTAATGAGCTTGAATCAGGCCTGAAATCCCACTCTTTGATTTCTAATGAAGAGTTAAAAACGGAGTACCGTGAGTTACTGGGTGTTGTGAAGCAAGAGTACGAAGAGATCATTAAATCTGAGGTCCAACGTGCCATCAGTGCTGATGAAAGTGCACTTCAAAGACTTTGTGCTAATTACATCGATAACATCAAAGCCTTTACTCAAAAGGAAAAAGTCAAAAATCCATTCTCAGGAATGGATGAAGAGCCCGATGAGCGTTTGATGAGATCAATTGAAGAAAAAATGGAAGTTCCTGAGTCTAGAAAAGAAGACACGCGCCGAGAAGTGATGAATTACATCGGTGCCTTGGCGGTTGAAGGCAAAAAATTCAATTACAAGATGAATGAGCGCCTTCACAAAGCTCTCGAGCTGAAGCTTTTCGAAGATCAAAAAGACAGTAT